>CAJFNV010000071.1 GCA_904395805.1 Candidatus Gallispira edinburgensis
CCCTTACAAAAGGAGCCAAGAGGGCGGACACGCCGCCTTTTTGAACAGATAGGTTTATGCTAATCCTTTAAGTTGACAGTATTGCCCCTACAGGGGTATGGTTGCTAAGTTGAATTGTATTTTAAAGAACAGCGTCAGGCAATGTGTCAAAAATCAGCTTTAGCTTTTTTTATTTTTCTTTGTAAAAGCTGATTTTTGAATGTCCCTGCATAATGTATAATTATTTTTGTTGGCTAAAGCGGTTTTTAGTATTGGTTTTATGGGAGGATATTAAAATGGATCTGGAATTATTTTTAAACAAGGGAAATATTGAAGAAGAGATAGTTGAATATGGTGCTACAAAGAAGTTTACCGATGAAAATGGTGAGCCTGTTAAGTGGCAGATTAGAAGAATGGGAATAAACGAATATGAAAAAATAAGAAAAAGCTGCACAAAGATGACGAGCAAAACTGTTATATTTGACAATGAATTGTTTATGAGGAAATTAATTGCCGAAAGTGTTAAGTATCCTAACATGAACAATGCAGAGTTACAGGACAGTTACGGAGTTAAGAAAGCAGAAGATCTTGTGCCTTTAATGTTTGCAAACGTAGGAGAGTATTATGATATGCAGAAATTTATAAACGAGCTGAATGGTTTCAAATCTGCAGAAATGGAGATTGAAGAAGCAAAAAACTAATTGAGGAGGGTGACACTCTTGCTTTTGTTGCATACTACTGCTTTATAAAGCATGGGTGGTCACCATCCAGAATTTTGGAATTGAGCAGGAGAGAACAGATTTTTTTGATTGCCTGCATAGAAAAATACGAAAAGGAACAAAAGGAAGCTTATGATAAAATGGGGAGGAGGTAAGTAAATGGCTACAGCAGTTCCATTGGGGTATAACATAAGAGAAATGACAAGAAATATGGAAAATCTTTTAGGTACTGTGGATAGAATGGGTGTGGAATACAATAATATATCTACACAAATCGGAGAAATTTCAAAAGCATATAATGGTCAGATCGAAGCACAGAAAAAAAGCAATTCATTATTTAGTACAATGCAGAAAAATGTTAAAAATTATATTGCAACCGGACAAGGCTTAAAGGATGTAATAAGTTTTTACAGCGGAGCTGTGGGAGAAGCAAATGAACAGATAAATACGGAAAGAAATCTGACTGTTACGATGAGACAAAGATTAGGGGCAAATGAACAGCAGATAAACAGTGTGAAGGAGCTTGCAAAGGAACAGGAAAAGACAGGTGTTGTAAGTGATGAAGTGCAGATGTCGGGGGCTGCACAGCTTTCCAATTATGTGGGGTCTGCGGACACAATAAATACTCTCCTCCCTGCAATGAACAATATGGCTGTGAGTATGGCAGGCACTGATGTAAGCAATGAGGCAATGACAGATGTAAGCAATGTAATGGGTGCAGCTATGACGGGGGATCTGTCGGGAATTGAGGCGGCAGGTGTTGCATTTACAGAAGCTCAGAGGACAGCCATGCTTTATGGCAATGAGCAGGAAAGAGCTGCAACACTGGCGGAGGCTGTGACCAACAGTGTAGGAAATATGAATGAGGTCATGGCACAGATGCCTGAAGGAAAAATTGAACAGGCAGGGAATGCGTGGGATTCAATGAAGGAAGTTATAGGTACGGCACTTTATCCTGCTGTGATAAATTTATGTAATGCTATAAGTGCAAAGCTGCCTGCAATGGAACCTGTTTTTACAGTTATTACAAAGGGTGTGGGAATTCTTGTAAGTGCACTTGCGGGTATTATAGATATTGTAGGAACGATAAGTGGTGTAATAGCAGAAAATTGGGACATAGTGGGACCAATTTTAATAGCTATTATTGCATTAGTTTTGTTATATAAAGGAGCAATGCTTATATCTGCAGCTGCAACCGGAATAGCTTCAACAGTACAAGCCGTTTTTAATGCTGTAATGTTAGCAAATCCTGTAACTTGGATTGTTGCCGGAATAATATTACTTATAGCTGTAATATTTATGGTGATAGCTGTTATTAATAGAGTTACAGGTAGTTCATTAACTGCATTAGGTGTTATATGTGGGGCTATAGCAAGTGCAGGAGCTATAATATGGAATATTGTGGCAGGTATTATAAACGGTATAATTCAGTTTTTATGGTTGTGGATAGGAATTATTGAATGGGTATTGAATGTGTTTAACGGTGGATTTGACAGCTTCGGGGATGCTGTTAAAAATCTTCTGGGAAATATAATAGGCTGGTTTTTATCACTGGGCACGGTGGTAACAAAAATAATAGACGCAATATTCGGAACCAACTGGACTGAGGGACTGAGTGAGCTTAAGGCAAATGTAGAGGGATGGGGCAAA
>CAJFNV010000072.1 GCA_904395805.1 Candidatus Gallispira edinburgensis
AATTGGAATTTAGGGGAATCCCTCCGTCTGTGCCTATGGCACAGCCACCTCCCTTTAGGCAAGGGAGGCTTTTAGTTACCTGCAAGTATCAGTGCGTTAAACTGGAATTTATACGTCAAGGTATTGTGAGAAAAAGCGGGCACAGTGATCGTCTATGTCATGTTGGAATACATACTTTTATTCTATAAAGGTTGGTTTATTCATATCTTAATGCTTCTATAGGGTCCAGTTTTGCTGCCTTAGTGGCAGGGTATACACCGAAAACTATTCCGATCGAGCTTGATATTATAACTACCATTGTTATAATATACAATGAAAGCACAGGTGTAAAATCTATATTTGCAAGCACAGATACAACAGCGCCTATGGCAAGGCTGCCAAGGTAGCCCAGTATTACACCTATTAAGCCACCTGTAAGGGACAGTATAATTGCTTCAATAAGAAACTGAGTTCTTATGTTGCCGTTTGTGGCTCCAAGGGATTTTCTTATACCTATTTCCCTTGTTCTTTCAGTAACGGTTACAAGCATAATATTCATTACGCCTACGCCGCCGACGACGAGGGATATTGCCGCAACAAAGCCTATAAAGGCTGTAATGCCGTCTATTATCTTCGTTATCATTTTTACCTGATCCATATAGGATTCGATTGCATAATAGTCTGTGTTATCGTGGCTTATTGAAAGAAGTCTCAGTATTTCATTACTTGTCTGTGTAAGCTTATCCGTATCTTTTACACCTGCATAAATGTTATCTATAATATCTTTATCTTCTGAGTCCTTGTAGTCATATACCTTTTTAATAGGCATGAATATTTCGCCCTGACTGTAAGCGGACACAAATCCCATATCATCTTCATTGCTTTTAAGCACACCTACAATAGTAAGAGTATCTTCATAATCTCCGAATTCGGCACGGAAGGTTTTGCCTACAACATTTGTATAGCCGAACATTGCCTTTGCCATCCATTCGTCAATAACTGCAGACCTTGTGCCCCCAATGTTATCGCTTGCATTCAAAAAGCGTCCACAGGCAAGGTCCATATTTCCCTGATTTCTGTATTCTGCTGTGGTACCTGTTACACTGCAGTAGAGCTTAGACTGATTTCTTAATGTAACTTCTGCATTTGAAGAAATATAGGGTGCCACATATTCAATATTTGGATGGCTTTTAATAAGCTCAACATCTTCATCTGTAAGATAGTCCTTGTCCTTTACATTGTTCATCCAGCCTTTGAGATAAATTACTATAAGATTTGAACCAAGTTTATCAAATTCAGAATCCATCATTGTCTTAATACCCACACCTACTGACGTTATCATTATTACAGAAGATATACCTATAATTATGCCGAGCATTGTAAGGAATGTTCTCATTTTGTTTGAAAATACATTAGAGAAAGCTGACCTTATCTGTTCAATTATGTTCATAGCTCATCACCTCTGCTGTCAATGGATCTGTAACAGGCTCATCACTTAATATAAGTCCGTCCTTAAAAGTTACTATTCTTTTTGTATAAGCGGCTATATCAGGCTCATGGGTAACCATAACAATTGTTGCACCTTCTTTGTTTAACTTTTGAAATATATCTACAATCTCAACACTTGACTTTGAATCCAGATTTCCTGTAGGTTCATCTGCAAGTATGATCGCAGGATCATTTACAAGGCTTCTGGCTATTGCAACTCTCTGCCTCTGTCCGCCGCTCATTTCATTGGGCTTGTGATCGATCCTCTCTCCAAGACCGACCTTTTCCATAGCTTCAAGTGCCCGTCTGTGACGTTCCTTTGGAGAAACTCCGCCGTATACCATAGGCAGTTCCACATTCTGTATAGCTGTAAGCTTGGGAAGAAGATTAAAGCTCTGAAATACAAAGCCTATCTTTTTGTTCCTTATGTAAGCAAGCTGATTTCCGCTGATTTTTGAAATGTCCTCTCCGTCAAGATAGTATTTTCCCGATGTCATAGTGTCAAGACAGCCCAGTATGTTCATAAAAGTTGATTTGCCTGAGCCTGAAGCTCCCATTATAGACACAAATTCCCCTTTCTTTACGAAGAGATCTACACCTTTAAGAGCTTCAACTTCTATTTTTCCGTTTTTATATACCTTTCTTATATTTTCAGCCCTGATCATTTATATCAGCCTCCGATACTGCAACAAGCATACCTTCTGTCATAGTGTTTTCATCGGGAGAAGTAACAACCTTTTCTCCTATGTTAAGTCCTTCAATTTCAATATACATATTGTCATAGTTTTTTATTGTTATGTATTTTTTTACAAGGGTATTATTTTCATCAACGGCATATACATAGTCCTTGCCTGTTTCATCTGTAAGGTATGCACTTACGGGAACTACCACAGCGTTTTCGTTTGTACTTGTTATTATTTTCCCTTCAACACTGTAGCCAAGACTGAGGTCTGTATGCTCATTTAATGTGACCTGTACTGTTACTACATTTTTTTCACTGTTTTTAATTGTCTTTTTTTCGGCAGTAGGGTATATTTTGGTAACTGTTCCGGTAAATTCATCGTCATAGCCGTCACATGTAACCGTAACAGGCTGGTTCAGTGTCACAGACTGCATATCATATTCCGGTACATCAAGGTTTATAACTGTGTTTTCATCTGATATTTCAAATAAATATGTGCCTTCGCTTACTGCTGCCCCTGACATAAAGTCCTCCTGAAGGTTTATTATAACTCCGTCATAGGGAGCGGTTTCTTCTGTTTTAAATTTAGCTATTTCGTCCTGTATCTGCTGCGCTTTGAGCTTTGCCTGCTGCAGTGCGATCTGCTGTGCTTCTTTTTTGTTTTTTGTTTCAGCTGTATTATTCTGATTAATAAGCTGATCATACTTAGCCTGAGCAACTTCTTTATTTGCTTTTTCTGTGTTTAAAGAAAGCTGCTGTTCATTTTTACGGCTTTTTAAAAGTTCAAGGTCATTTAATTTCTGATTATATTCATTTTCAGATGTTTTTAAGGCATCAAGGGAAAGACCGCCACTTTCATATAGGAGAGTATCATTATTATAATCCTCCAGTGCTTTTGATAAATCGGTTTCAGCCTGCCTGATCTGTATATCAAGCTGTTCAATTTGATAATTGATAGACTGTATGTTTGTGTCGCACTGATTTATGGCGGCTGTGTATTCCTTAATTTCGCTTGGGTCGATTTCAACATCAATTGATTTTAAAGCAACTTCATTGCTTTTGATATCAAGCTGTGCTGCTGCCAGCTGATTTTCAAGGTCATCAAGAGCTTTTTCATTATATGTAAAAAGGACCTGACCTTTTTTGACAACATCTCCTTCATCAACATAAATTTCCTTTATTGTGGCAGTAGATGATGAGTAAAACCTGTTGCTGTCTGCCAGTGCTACAGTACCTGTCGCACTTACTTCCGTAACGATTTTTTGAGTATGTACCTGTTCTGTAGTGACAGAGGGCAGAGCGTCTTCAGATGATGATGTGATTTTAATTATCAAAAATAAAATAATCAAAATCAGAATTGCTGCTGCAATTATTACTTTTTTCTTCTTTTTCATAAAACCACCTTCCCTGGATTTGTGTACCATTGTATTAATGTGTTAATGTACTATATATAGTAACACACTTATAACGGCTTGTCAATGTGTTATTTATAAATTAAATATACAACAGCTATTATGTATTGTCAAGTACTAAAAATAAATTAATACTGTTTTTTGTATAATAGGCGGTGATAAAAATTTGTATTGACAAATATCCGCAATTTTATTATAATCATAGTTAGTGTAATAACGGAAGGATAAGTAGGTATGAGCTGAGGCTTCAGAGAGAATACGGCTGGTGAAAGTATTTGCAGGGCTTATATTGAAGCTGCCTTTTGAGCGTTGCTCCCGTGTATGTCAATAGCATACCGTCTGATCTGCGTTAAGGATCTTAAGAGTAGTATGAATAAAAGATTTTGTCATACTAACAGGGTGGTACCGTGGAATGTAAATTTCGCCCCTGTAGCTTCGGCTATGGGGGCTTTTATTTTTAGGAGGAAATTGAAAATGAGATTCATGGGTGTAAATGAAATCAGAGAAAAATACCTTTCTTTCTTTGAAAGCAAGGGACATCTGAGAATGGCAAGTGCTTCACTTGTGCCTCAGAATGACAAGAGTCTGCTTCTTATAAATTCAGGTATGGCTCCTTTAAAGCCTTTCTTTACGGGACAGCAGATCCCGCCACGCAAGAGAGTAACAACATGCCAGAAATGTATCAGAACAGGTGATATTGAAAATGTAGGCAAGACTGCAAGACATGGTACATTTTTTGAAATGCTTGGTAATTTCTCTTTCGGTGATTATTTTAAGCATGAGGCAATTGCATGGGCATGGGAATTTTTTACAAAGGTTCTGGAACTGCCTGAGGACAGATTATATGTTTCTGTTTATCAGGACGATGATGAGGCTTATGATATATGGAATAAGGAAATTGGTCTTGCTCCAGAAAAAATATTCAGAATGGGCAAGGAGGATAACTTCTGGGAACATGGTGTTGGTCCATGCGGTCCATGTTCTGAAATATATTATGACAAGGGCGAAGAATATGGCTGCGGTAAGCCGGGCTGTACTGTAGGCTGTGACTGTGACAGATATATGGAAGTATGGAACCTTGTATTTACACAGTTTAACAAGGAAGAGGACGGAACTTATTCAAACCTTGACCACCCTAATATTGATACAGGTATGGGACTTGAAAGAATTGCAACTGTTATGCAGGGTGTAAATTCTATATTTGATGTAGATACGGTTAAAGCTATAAGAGATGCTGTGTGCGGTATTTGCGGAAAGACATACGGTGAAAACCACAAGGATGATGTATCAATAAGAGTTATTACAGACCATGTTCGTTCAGTAACATTTATGACTGCCGACGGTGTGCTCCCTTCAAATGAAGGCAGAGGCTATGTTTTAAGACGTCTTTTAAGAAGAGCCGCAAGACACGGAAAGCTTCTCGGTATTGACAGAAAGTTCCTTGCAGATTTGTGCAAGGTCGTTATTGAACATTCGGGAGATGCTTATCCTGAGCTTGTTGAAAAGCAGGATATGATATTAAAAGTTCTTACAACAGAGGAAGAAAGATTTTATTCAACTCTTGATACAGGTATGTCAATGCTTATGAGCAAGCTTGATGAATTAAAGGCTGAAAAGAAGAACGTACTTGGCGGTGAGGATTCATTCAAGATGTATGATACCTATGGATTCCCTGTTGATTTAATGGAGGAAATTTTGGAAGAGGAAGGTTTTACACTTGATGAAGAAGCTTTCAGGGCTGAAATGGAAAAGCAGAGAACGAGAGCAAGAAATGCAAGAGCTACAGACACATATATGGGTGCTGAGGAAACCGTATTCCATCATCTTGACCCTGCAATGTCAACTGAATTTACAGGCTATGACAATCTGGAATATGAGGGAAAGGTCCTGGCTCTTGTGGTTAATGATGAGATAGTTGATGAGGCTAAGGCAGGAGATGATGTATCTGTAATTGTTGACAAAACTCCTTTCTATGCTGAAATGGGTGGTCAGGCAGGAGATGCCGGCGAAATAACAGCAGAAGGTCTTAAAATTGAAATAAATGACTGTACAAAGTTTGGCGGTAACAAATATATACATGCAGGCAAGGTAACAGAGGGCAGTGTTAAGGTCGGCGATACTGTTAAGTTATGTGTAAACGGTGAGCAGAGATTGTCAACTGCAAGAAACCATACTGCAACTCATATTTTACAGGCTGTATTAAAGGAAGTGCTTGGAAGTCATGTTGAACAGGCAGGTTCTTATGTAAGCAAGGACAGACTGAGATTTGACTTTACTCACTTTGAGGCTATTGATAAGGAAACATTAAGCCTCATTGAAAAGAAAGTCAATGAAAAAATACTGGCTGCGCTTCCTGTTGAAGTTAAGGAAATGTCTATTGAAGAAGCTAAAAAGACAGGAGCAACAGCTCTATTTGGTGAAAAATACGGCGATGTTGTAAGAGTAGTAAACATAGGCGGCTATTCAATTGAGTTCTGCGGAGGTACTCATCTTACCAATTCAGCTTACTGCGGTACATTTAAACTTGTATCCGAAAGCGGTGTTGCAGCAGGTGTAAGAAGAATTGAAGCTCTTACTGGTGCAGGTGCTCTGGAATTCTATGATGAGGTAGAGTTTACGTTAAAAAATATTGCTGATACACTTAAGACTGCTCCTACGGATCTCATAAAGAGAGTTGCACACCTTATGGACGAAAATAAAAAGCTTGCTAAAGAAGTTGAAAGCCTTAAGGCTAAAATGAGCGGCGGACTTGTGGATGATATTGTTGCCGTAAAGGTCAATATTAAGGGAGTTGACGTGGCTGCTGCACAGGTCAAAGGACTTGATATGAATGCCTTGAGAACTATGGGTGACCAGATCAAGGACAAGCTTGACGGCATAATTGTGCTTGCAAGCGGTGAAGGTAATAAGTGCAGTTTTGTAGTAATGTGCAGCGACAATGCTGTTAAAGCAGGTGCAAATGCAGGACAGATCGTAAAGGCTGCAGCTGCTGTATGCGGAGGCGGCGGAGGCGGTCGTCCTAACATGGCACAGGCAGGCGGTAAGGATGCATCAAAAATATCAGAGGCTCTTGAGGCAGCTAAGACAACTATTGAGGGTTTGATCAGGTAATTATGGAAGCAAGTTTAGCTTATAAGACAAAACAGATAATAAAAAAATACGAATTTAATTTTAAAAAGAATTTTGGACAGAACTTTCTTGTAGATGAGAGAGTTCTGGACAAAATTGTAAATGCAGCGGATATAAATGAAAATGACCTTGTTATTGAGGTGGGTCCTGGTATAGGGACTTTAACACAGGCGATGGCAAAAAGGGCAGGCAAGGTAGTGTCTGTAGAAATAGACAAGACACTTGTGCCTATTTTAAAGGAGCTTTTAGCTGATTTTGACAATATTGAGATAATCAATGAGGACATTCTGAAGGTAGACATTAATGAAATTATTGCAAGACACCCGGGAATGAATGTCAAAATGGCTGCAAATCTTCCCTATAACATTACTACGCCTATAATTATGGGCATACTTGAAAAGCATATTCCGATGGAAAGCCTTACTGTAATGATACAGAAGGAAGTTGCATACAGAATGAATGCGAAGCCTTCTACAAAGGATTACGGCTCTCTTTCTATTGTGACACAGTATTACTGTGAGCCTTATCTTGTGGCAAATGTGCCTCAGAACTGCTTTATGCCAAGACCTAATGTGGATTCTGCTGTAATAAGGCTTACTATACTGAAAGAGCCTAAAATACATGTAAATGATGAAAGATTTTTGTTTGAGTTTGTAAAGGCTGCTTTTAGTCAGAGGAGAAAAACTCTTGTAAACTGTATTTTTAACAGCGGAATTGTAGGTCTTGATAAAGAAGGTATAGGTAAAATACTTAATGAACTGGGATATGATGAGAGAGTAAGGGGTGAAAGTCTTAGTCTTGAGGATTATGGGAAGTTAAGTGAGAAATTTGCAGAGTACAGAAATTAAGAGTACTCCACAGCTTTTGTAAAAAATATTCATAGATGGTACAGGCAGCTCATATATTAAATAAGAATTACATTTTACAAATGGAGGTATTATTTAATTATGGCTTATTCAAGAGTATTTATAGCATTAAAACAGGGCTGCCAGGAGTATGCAAAAGATGTGAGAGGGTCTGTTGGCAGATGTGTGATCGAGCTTAGAAACGGTGCAGGCAGGCTTATATTACAGGCCCAGGGTCTGAGAAGTGACTGTGACTACAGAGTTTGTATTTTAACAAGGGACAGTTACGGTGAAGTGTCAAAACCTCTTTATGTTGACGGTTCAGGCAAGGGCGAAATAAGGTGGGAATTTTCACCTAAGGATATAGGGATCGAAGTATCCGATATTAAAGCTGTGGCAGTTCTTGTAAAGGACAAGGCTCCCCTTATAGGCTTTGTTGAAGGTGAATATAACTGGCAAGGCTGTCTTATGGCAAAAAATACATATGAGCCTGTTAAGCCTGAAAATGAAAATGCTAAGGTCGAAGCTGCTGTTGCAGAGGAAACTGCAGATAATGAAAATAAGTCCGAGACTGATAAAAATACAGAAAATACAGATGAAAAGGAAAAGCTTATTTATATAATAAATGAGTTTGACAAGGATGTTGATGAAATACAGAAATATTCTAAAATAGGCACTGCCGAAGGTGAAAAATATCTGTTTACAAGGGAAAAAATCAAGCCCTTTGGTGATGATGATACAGAATGGGTCAAGGTAAATATTAAGGAACTGTGCCTTGTTAAGGCATTATGGAAATATATAAACAACCCATTTGTAATAAAAGGGTGCAGGGATCATAATCATTTACTCCTTGGAAAAACAGATAGAAATTACTTTCTTGGAGTGCCCTGCAAGTATGAAAGAGAATATAAGCTGGAGGCTATGGCTCAGGGATTTAGTGAATGCAAGGCAATGGACAACAAGGAACCTGAGCAGGGAGAGCTTTGCTATTATATTCTTAAGTGCTGATAGATGAAAGGAAATAAAAATGCGTATAAGAAAAAAGCCCTGGGCAGAAAGGGAACTTGCCAATAACAAGACAATTATTGACGATCCCTTTAAGTACAGGGGAAAGTGGAATGAAGTGTTTGGAAATGACAATCCTATTCACATAGAAATTGGCTGCGGTAAGGGCAATTTTATAAGTGAAATGAGTAAGATCAATCCGAACATAAATTATATAGGTATTGAAAGAGAAGAACAGATCATAGTATCTGCCCTGAAAAAGAGCAGAGAGCTTGGTGTCGGGGACAACGTAAGATTCTTTTGTGAGGATGTGGCAAACTGCCTTGATATTTTTGCACCGGGAGAGGTGACAAGAATATATACAAATTTTGCGGATCCATGGCACAGAAGAAGGAAGTGGGCTAAGAGAAGGCTCACTCATAAGAATTTTCTTAACCTGTATGAGAAGCTTTTCGGTGAAAAGGGCGGAGAGCTTTTTATGAAAACAGATAATAAAATTCTGTTTGAATTCAGTCTGAATGAAATTGCAGACAAGGGATGGAGACTGCACAATATTACTCTTGACCTTCATAACAGTGACTATGAGGGCAATATAATGACAGAGTATGAAAAGAAGTTTTCGGAAATGGGTATGCCAATTTACAGACTGGAAGGCTATTACAATAAACTGCCTGAGTGATGGATTTTTTATTTGTTTTATATTTATATTCAGATAAGTAACTTATGCTGTTTTTACAATATAATGAGCCATTTAATTGGTGCAAGAAACAATTAATACCGGGCAAAGGGATCTGCATTTTTGCAGGTCCCTTTGCATGTGCGGCATAAAAATAAACCATCTGCTATGCAGCAGGCGGCCCTGACTTATAAGAAAAATAAGTATTCAGAGAAAACTGATAAGTAGACATAGTTTAATTATTATGATATACTGTCTTTAAAGACAGGCGAATAACAAGCAGATATAGTTGGAGAAAAAGCCGGAATATAGCAATGGTCTTAATATTGCGTATGGTTTAAAAAGATGAGGAGGTACTGATATGTATAACAAACATTTGGAAACATTTATTCAGGTTGCGGATCTGGGAAGCTTTTCAAAAGCTGCCGATGTTTTATACATATCTTCTACGGCAGTAATAAAACAGATAAATCTTTTGGAGCAGGAGCTTGGCCTGCAGCTTTTTGACAGGACACACAGAGGCATAAGTCTGACTAAAGCGGGACGATCTGTTTACGGTGATGCGAAATATATCATACAATATTCAAAAGATTCTATCACACGAGCACATAATGCCATGCAGGGAGAAGAAAAAATAGTCAGAATAGGAAGCTCTCTTATGACGCCGGCACAGTTTATACTTGAACTGTGGCCTAAAATAAAGGAAGCATGCCCCGGTATGAAATTTCAGATGGTTCCCTTTGAAAATACACCTGAAAATGCCCGTGAAATACTGAAAAATTTAGGTACAAATATCGATATAGTGGCAGGTTGGTTTGATGAGGGCTTTTTGGATTATCGTGGCTGTGCCGCACTTAAACTGGAGGATGAACCTATAAGCTGTGCACTCTCAATAAACCACAGGCTTGCTTTCCGTGAAAAGTTAAAGATAACTGATCTTTACGGAGAAAATGTAATGCTTATCAAACGTGGCTGGAACAGCCATACGGATGCTATAAGAGATGAGTTATGGACTGAGCATCCGCAAATTCATATTATAGATGTACCATTTTTTAATGTTGATGTATTTAACCAGTGTGAAAGCAGCAATGATGTGCTGATAGGTTTCGGAAAGTGGCAGAATGTACACCCTCTCTTAAGAATAGTGCCCATTGACTGGAATTACACTATCCCCTTTGGCATTCTTCATTCGAAATCTCCGTCGCCTTACGTTTCGGAATTTCTTGATGCTGTGTCAAAATTATACAGTTTATAAAATAGCGCTTCTTTAAGTTAAAGCTTGAAGAAGCGCTATTTTGATATAACCTTTTGGTTTATACCGTAAAACAAATCGATACTTCTGTTTCATTTTAGTGTATGCTACAATAAAATCAGAAAAAACATTAAGAAAGGGGAGGTGCATATGAACAATTTTATATTTGAAAACAGTACAAAGGTTTTCTTCGGAAGGGGCTGTGTGAAAGAATTTCTTGCAGGGATATTAAGTGAGTACGGAAATAACGTAATGCTTGCTTACGGCGGAAGTTCAATTAAAAATAACGGTGTATATGATGAGATAAAACAGATACTTACAGAGGAAGGAAAAAATATATTTGAATTTTCGGGAATCATGTCAAATCCTACTTATAAAAAGGTTATTGAAGGTACAGAGTTTGCGAAGGAAAATGGTATTGATATTATTCTGGCAGTGGGCGGAGGTTCTGTCATGGACTGCTGTAAAGCAATATCTTTAGGGGCGGCATATGAAGGCGACATATGGAACGATTATTGGGAAAAGAACGGTATCATTTATTTTGAACCTATCCCCCTTGGTGTTATAGTAACAGTTACAGGTACAGGCAGTGAGTGTAACGGAGGTGCAGTAATTACCAATGAGGAAAAGAAAATCAAAACAGGCAGGGATTATCCGAAATGCAATCCGAAATTTACCCTTATGGATCCCGAATACACATTCAGCGTTACTAAAATGCAGACTGCATCAGGCGGGTTTGATATATTAAGTCATATTATGGAAACATATTTCAGCAAAACAGATGATGATAATGTTTCTGATGATATTTCAGAAGCACTGATGAAAAGTGTTATAAAAAATCTCCCTGCTGCTTTGGAAAATCCACAGGACTATACTGCAAGAAGTAATCTGATGTGGGCGTCAACTATGGCAGAGAACAGAATTATAAAGCTTGGAAAGTCATGTGATTTTCAGGCACATCAAATAGAGCATCAGCTTGGTGCCTATACTGATTGTAACCATGGCTGCGGTCTTGCAGTTATACAGCCTGTTTATTACAGACATATATACAGAGACGGACTGGGTAAATTTGTACGTTTTGCAACAAGTGTCTGGAATATATCTGCAGACGGTAAAAGTGCAGAGAAAGTTGCTCTTGAGGGTATAGAGGCGCTGGAGAATTTTATAAAAGAAATCGGTCTTCCCACAACGTTGAGAGAACTGGGAGTAACAGATAAAAATATGCTTTCTGAAATTGCAGAGTCATGCAATATTGCACCGGGAAGTTACGGAAATATGACACATAAACTGATACTAAAAATTTTAAATAAATGTTTTTAAGGAGGACTAAAAATGGATTATGTAACATTAAACAATGGAATTAAAATGCCTCTTGAGGGTTTCGGAGTTTTTCAGGTGCCTGATGCTGCACAGTGTGAACAGGCAGTACTTGATGCTATAGAGAGCGGTTATCGCCTCATTGATACAGCTGCGGCATATATGAATGAGGAGGCTGTGGGCAGTGCAGTTAAAAAATGCGGTGTACCCCGTGAAGAACTGTTTATTGCAACAAAGCTGTGGGTACAGGATGCAAGCTATGAAGGAGCAAAAAAGGCAATAGAAACATCACTTGAAAAACTTGGACTTGACTATATTGACTTGTATCTTATTCATCAGCCTATGGGCGATTATATCGGTGCATACCGTGCTATGGAGGAAGAATATAAGGTTGGCGGACTGAAGGCAATTGGTGTTTGTAACTTTTATCCTGAACGTCTTGCTGATTTCTGTGAGACAGTTGATATTATCCCTATGGTCAATCAGGTTGAGCTTCATCCATTCTTCCAGCAGGAAAAGGCTCTTGAAATAATGAAGGAGTATGGAGTTGTTCCGGAAGCATGGGGACCTTTTGCGGAAGGTAAGTATGGTATTTTTACACATCCTGTTTTAAGTAAAATAGGTGAAAAGTACGGTAAAAGTGCAGCTCAGGTCGCTTTGCGCTGGAATGTAGATCGTGGAGTTGTTGTAATTCCGAAGTCTGTTCACAAAGAAAGAATGGCGCAGAATATGGACATTTGGGATTTTTCATTAAGCAGTGAGGATATGGCTGAAATTGCAAAGCTTGACACAGGACACAGCGAAATTGTAAATCATTATGATCCTGCTTTTGTAAAAATGCTTCATGGCAAGAAGATACATGATTAAAAGAAGTATAATGAGGTGAAATGATGAAGGTGGCATTAGTGAATGGCAGTCCCCACAAAAAAGGCTGTACATATACAGCACTTTGTGAGGTGGCAAAAATACTTAATGAAGAAGGGAGAGAAACAGAGTTCTTTTGGATAGGAACAAAGGCGCTTTCGGGCTGTATAGCATGTAAGTCATGTGTGAAAACAGGCAAGTGCGTATTTGATGATACTGTAAATGAATTCCGTGAAATTGCAAAGGACTGCGATGGATTTATATTCGGTTCTCCCGTACATTATGCAGGGATAAGCGGAGCAATGACAGCGTTTATGGACAGACTGTTTTATTCGGATCTGTCAGGGAACGGAAATAAAACATTTTATATGAAACCTGCAGCCTGTGTATTATCAGCACGCCGTGCGGGAACGACTGCAGCCTTTGATCAGATGAATAAATATTTCACAATACAGGAAATGCCTGTTGTTTCATCAAGGTACTGGAATATGGTACATGGTGCGGCAGCAGAGGAAGTGGTACAGGATAAAGAGGGTTTATATACAATGCGTGTGCTCGGACGTAACATGGCATTTATGCTAAAGTGTTTTAAAGCCGGTCAGGAAAATGGAGTGAAGCTTCCCGAAAGAGAAAAACCCGTATTTACAAATTTTGTGAGATGAGAAACAGGAGCCATAAAGAATAAATCTGTATATCATACAGGTAAAAATATTTAAGGAGGAATTTAATTATAAAAAAAATATTGTCTTTATTTATTACATTGGTATTTACACTGTCAGTTGTAACAGGATGTTTTGCTGTTGAAAACAGCGGAACAAATCTTACACTGTCAATGGAAATAGGAAATCCTGTTATGACTGTAAACGGAACACAAAGTGAGATAGACCCGGGAAGAGGTACGGCTCCCGTAATTCAGAACGGAAGAACACTCGTACCTATCCGTGCTATTGTAGAGGCAATGGGCGGAACTGTAAACTGGGACGGGGAAACACAGACTGCTTTACTGGAATATAACGGTGATGCTATAACCCTTACAATAGGCAGTAAAACAGCCTATTTAAATGAAAATGAAAATACACTTGATACAGCTCCTGCTGTTATTAACGGGAGGACAATGTTGCCTATACGCTTTATAGCAGAAAGTTTTGGCTTTGATGTTGAATGGGATGATGATACAAAGACTATAACCATAAGCGGTCAGACTGTTTCCGCTGATACTCCTGCAACCGTACAGGAAGAAAATTCCGATACAGGGGAAAACAGCGATGAAAGCGCAAATGTGCTGGTAGTATATTATTCCGCAACTGGAAATACTGAGGAGGCTGCAAATAAGATCGCATCAGCAGTAAATGGTGATATTTTTGAAATAGAACCGGCAGAACCTTACACAAGCAATGACCTGAACTGGAATGATGAAAACAGCCGTGTTGTTTATGAGTATGAAAATCCCGATGAGAGGGATGTGGAGCTTGTGTCAACTGCTGTGCCTGACTGGGAGTCTTATGATACTGTATTTATCGGCTATCCCATTTGGTGGGGTATTGCTGCATGGCCTGTATCAAGCTTTGTTGAAGCCAATGATTTTACAGGAAAAACAGTTATACCATTCTGCACATCATCAAGTTCGGGTATAGGTGAAAGCGGAACACTTCTTGAAGAAACTGCAGGTACGGGAAATTGGATCGATGGAATGAGATTCGGCTCAAGAGTATCAGAAGATGATATAAGTACATGGGTAAACAGTGTCCTTGAAAACACAGAAGATACGGACAGTTTAGAAAATTAATAAACGGGAGAGTTAGAAATGAAATACATAAATTTAGGCAACAGCGATATAAAAGTTTCTAAATTGGGGCTTGGCTGTATGGGTATGACACATGCATATGGTGCTCCGTCTGACGAAAATGAAATGATAAAGATGATACATTCGGCAGTTGATATGGGAATAACATTTTTTGACACTGCTGAATGCTATGTCGGTACAGGTGCAGACGGACAGCCTGTATACAATGAAGAATTAGTTGGAAAAGCACTGAAACCATACCGTGACAGAATTATTATTGCCACTAAATTCGGTGTGCATCATAATGATGACAGTTCTCTTAGAATGGACAGCCGCCCTGAAATAATAAGGAAAAGTGTGGAAGGCTCTTTGAAGCGATTAAACACAGATTATATTGACTTATATTATCAGCACAGGATAGATCCGAATGTAGAACCTGAGGAAGTAGCAGATGTAATGAAAGAGCTCATAAAAGAGGGGAAAATACGTGCATGGGGAATTTCCGAGGCAGGCGAGGAGTATATACGCCGTGCAGATAAGGTTTGTCATGTTACTGCTATTCAGAACCGTTATTCAATGATGTATCGTAATTATGAGGATTTGCTTCCGGTCCTTTCTGAATTGGGCATTGCATTTGTGGCACACAGTCCTTTGGCAAACGGTTTTCTGTCAGGAAAATATGATAAAAATTCAGTATTTGATAAACAGTATGATTATAGAAGTGATATGCCTCAGTTCAAAGCTGAAAATGCAGATAAAAATAAGGATTTGCTTGATATGCTGAACAGAATGGCAGAGGAAAAATCCGCAACTTACGCACAAATTTCACTTTCATGGTTAATGGCAAAAGGTATTATACCTATACCGGGAACACGAAAGCTTACAAGACTTGAGGAAAACTCAGGTGCAGCGGATATTACATTAACACAGAAAGAAGTATCTGATATTGACATGGCTCTTGAAAATATGGAAATGTCAGAGGTATTCGGCGGACATAAAGCTAAGTGATAAGTAAAGGCGTGTACGAAAATGCACACGTCTTTTGCTGTTGGGTGAAAAGTTTTGGTTCTTTGTCAAATAGTGTGGTTTAACGGAAAATCCTCAGTCAGCTAGCGCTGACAGCTCCTTTACAAAGGAGCCAAGGGGGCGGGCACGCCGCCTTTTTAAACAGTTAGGTTTATGCCAATCTTTTAAGTTAACAGCATTGCTTACAAGGGAGCTTGTGGGGGAGTCGTAAACAGATATAATCGAATAAACCACACCAAAAATTGTTGAACCAAAGTTTTGATTGATTTTAGAATAAACCTTTGGGTTATAACCGCTGAACTATCAGATACTTCTGTTGTACAGGCAGTAGTGATATAATGATTATAGAAAAAACGACAGGAGGTTTAAGCAATGAAAAGGAAAGTTTTATCAATTCTGATAGCGGCGGCAATGACAACGAGTATGACAGTCAGTTCTTTTGCTGTCAGTGCTGCTGACGGAACAGAAAGCACAGAGAGTTATATAAACATGAGTACAAGTGACAAAGAAGCATTTATCAATGATAATCTTGATATAAAAATGCAGCATCTTTCGACACTTGTAACTTTAAGTTCAAACAGAGCCTATGAGGAGATTGCAGGTGAAGTGAAGGCTGCTCTTGACGATGGTCTGACAGCTGTAGAAATCAAGGAAGCAATTTATCACAGCGGCGCATACTGTGGCTATACAAGGGCGGCAGGAGCCCTTGATGCTGCAGATGCGGTATTAAAAGAGCTTGGAGAAGATGTGACTTACTCCAGCCGTATCACTTCCACAGAAGAGACCAGATATGATGACGGGCTTGCGGTGCAGAGGTTTTTATTCGGTCCGCAAATCGGTACAATAACTGATGATATGAGTGATGCTATGAAGCTGCAGACACGTTATCTTTCAGGTATATGTTTCGGTGATTTTTATAACCGTACAGGTTTATCACTTTATACAAGAGAATTTTTAACTTTCTGCACTATTGTGGGAAACGGAAACTGTGCAGGACAGCTGACAGGGCATATAAACGGAAACCTGAATGTAGGGCATTCAAAGGATATGCTCCGAGCAGCCGTATTGCTGAATGAAGAATATAACGGTTCTGAAAAAACACAGCTTGCACTTGATATGATCGATGCAGTGGAAAATGATGCAGTTACAGAACCTGCAGCAGAACCACAGCAGCCTGAAGAAACGATCACTACAAACTATTCCGGTGATTCTGATGAGCTTCTTGGAATTATGGAGCATTTTAAGACAGACGACAGAGATAACTATATCAGTTCCAATCTTGATGCCGATACACAGGAAATTATTGTAAGTGCTGTAAATGCAGTGGTAGACGGAACAGAGATACCGACATCGAATGATGAGGCAACTCAGCTGTTGATAGATATTTCTGTTATGGCAGCACAGGGGGGCAGAGAATCAGAAATACCTGAAAAGGTGGCTGAAAATCTGGCAGCAGGAAATGAGGGAGATTCAATGCTTGCGGCAGTGCTTTTGTCAGTGCCTTATAACGGATTTCCAAGGACACTGAACGCAACTGCAGCAATAAGCTCAGCTCTTGAAGATGAAACCACACAGGTGGAATTAGAAGATGAAACCACACAGGATGTATTATCTGAAAAGCCGACTGTAACAATGCAGGTTGGAAATGCAGTAATGACAGTAAACGGTGTGGAACAAAACATTGATGAAAAGGGTACTGCTCCTGTAATGGAAGATGGCAGAGTTATGATGCCAATAGATAATTTTGTTGAAAGTATAGGCGGACAGGTTCAGTGGGATGAGGATTCACAGACTGTGACCCTTTCTTATAACGGGATCGAAATTAAACTGACTGTAGGCTCTGATACAGCATATGTTGACGGAAATGAAAAATTCCTTGATACTGCACCTGTTATTATAAATGACAGAGCAATGTTCCCCATAAGATTTATAGCAGAAAATTTCGGATACACTGTACTTTGGTCTATGGATACACAAACATTGAAGATCATAGATGCTGCTGAAATAGATAATGTATTTCCGAAAGGAGATCTAAATCCTGCGGCGCCTGCATTTACAGGTGTTTCATATATGAATTGGCTGACACAGTATGACGAAAATCTGAAAATTCCTGCATTTGGTCAGGTTACATTTGAACCCTGTACAAGAACAGACTGGCATTCCCATGACGGAGGGCAGATATTGCTTGTGACGGAAGGTGTAGGAGTTTTTGAAATGGAGGGTGAACCTGCAAGGCTTATGCAGGCGGGAGATGTTATTCTTATCCCACCGGGAAAAAGACATATGCATTCGGCAATAGATGACAGCTGGTTTGCACATATTGCAATTTCCGTAAATCCGGGCGTTGGTACAACAAACTGGTACGAAAAAGTGACAGATGAGGAATATAATGCTGCTGTTTCTACAGCCCGTGCCAACGGAACAATACGTGAAAAGGGAGAAACAATGTTCCCTAAGGGTGAGGAATTTACCGCACAGGGATACACAGGTCAGATATATAAAAACGTACTTGTGGAAAATGAAAGTGTATTTAACTGTCCCGAAGTTGACTATTATACATTTGAATCAGGAGCAAGAACTGCATGGCACAGCCATGAGGGCGGACAGCTGATAATTGTAACAAACGGAACAGGCTTTTATCAGGAAGAAGGCGGCGATGTAAGAGTTATCACTGCAGGTGATGTGATCGAGGCGCAGCCCGGAGTAAAGCACTGGCACGGAGCTGCAAATGAGCAGTTTGCGTACATTGCGGTAAATGGCAACCCCGGAAATGACAGTATAAGCTGGGACAAAGAAGTGACTGATGAGGAATATAATTCTGTCAGCGCAGGTAATGGCATAGCAGTTGTAGAAACGTCAGAGGGAGCGGTTCAGGGATATATAAGTGACGGAACATATACTTACCATGGTATTCCTTACGGTGAAGCATCAGAGCGTTTTGTTCCTGCTCATAAGACAGAAAGCTGGAACGGTGTGAAAACAGCATATTCCTATGGTCCGATCGCTCCTCAGACAGGTTCAGATAACCTGCCTGAAATGGACGAAAATTGTCAAAATCTGAATATCTGGACACAGGGAATAAACGATAACGAAAAAAGACCTGTTATGGTATGGCTCCATGGTGGAGGATTCTCTACAGGTTCATCTATTGAAAGCCCTGCATATGACGGTGAAAATCTCAGTAAAAAGGGTGATGTTGTAGTGGTTTCAATAAATCACAGACTTAATTCCCTTGGACATCTTGACTTATCTGCATATGATGATAAATATAAATATTCAGCAAATGTTGGTATGACAGATATTGTTGCTGCTCTTGAATGGATACAGGAAAATATAGAGCAGTTTGGCGGTGATCCTGATAATGTAACAGTATTCGGAGAATCAGGAGGCGGTGCAAAGGTACTTGCACTTATGACAAGCCCATATGCAAAAGGGTTGTTCCATAAGGGTATTGTGGAGAGCGGTGCAACTGAAAATATGGGTGCAAAATTTACTTCTCTTGATGTAAGCAGAAGATTAACTGAAATAATACTTGAAAAGCTTGGTATTACTCCCGATCGTATAGAAGAACTGCAAACTATTCCATATGAAGAACTGGCAGCAGTTTCTGATGAGGCACTGGTACAGGCGGCAGAGGAAATGGGTATATATGAAGAATTTGTAAACGGCTATTCTCTCTTATGGGAGCCTGCTGTAGACGGAGATTTTCTGCCTACAAGTCCCGTAACTGAGGATTCATTTGCGGAAGCAGGATATGATATACCGCTGCTTATCGGTTCAAATCTGAATGAATGGACAGTAGTCGGTGAAACTATGGCAGATCCAAATGCACCGCTCAGTGAAGAGGAACTGAACACTCGTCTTGAAGCAAAATACGGAGAAAATGCAGAGAGTGTTAAGCAGGCATTTGCAGAGACATATCCTAATGAGCCTGACACGGAAGCACTTTATGTGGATTCAACCCTTATACGTCTGCCTATATTAAAGATAACAGCACACAAGGCAGATCAGAATGGCGCACCTGTTTACTCATATGTTTTCAGCTGGGGTACATCATATCATACTGCGGAGATACCTTTTGTATTCAGTAATACAGACAGGGTAACTGTAAGCGGATATGAGGAAGAAGCAAGAAGATTATCCGATATAATGAGCCGGGCATGGATCAATTTTGCAAGAATAGGTGATCCTAACGGAGAAGGTGTTCCTGAATGGGAACCATATACCCGTGAAAGCGGTGCAACAATGATTTTTGATAATGAGTCATATTTGACACATAATCATGATAAAGAATTGCTGTCTGTACTTGCACCTGATTATGAATACTAATAAATGAAGTATAATAATATGAATTTAAAATAGAATAAGGATATTGATATAAGAGGGCATGATCATTTTATTGGTTATGCCCTTAAGTGTGTTTATCGTTGAGTATAAATTACTGCAAGTAGAAGCATGTACAAGTATATATTTGTGGATAATATACAAAAGTATTGTATACTTCAAATTTATTTGATATAATTAAAATATAAAGAAGTTATATATGGTGCATAAATGAAGCACAAACAAGTCACTAAATTTAAGTACCATATAAAGTAAACAAATAAAATAAAAAGTAAAGGAGAATTCAGCTATGGGAAAAGCAAAAGTATATTTTACAAAAGAAATTACACCAGAGAGTCTTATGAAGATATATACAGCACTTGGTGCAGAGTTAAAGGGCAAAGTAGGAGTTAAAATATCAACAGGAGAGCCGGGCGGTCACAATTACCTGCATCCTGAGCTTATCGGTGATCTGGTACACTCATTAAATGGAACGATTATTGAGTGCTGTACTGCCTATGAAGGACGAAGAATGGATGCGAAAGAGCACTGGAAAGCTATTGAAGAACATGGCTTTAAGGCTATGGCTCCATGTGATATTATGGATGAGTTCGGAGAAATAGAAATACCTGTAAAGGACGGGTTTCATCTGGACAAAGACATCGTAGGAGAGCATCTTGACAATTATGATTCAATACTTGTGCTGTCACATTTTAAGGGGCATGCAATGGGCGGTTTCGGCGGAGCACTGAAAAATATAAGTATCGGTATAGGCTCAACTCACGGAAAGACATACATCCATACGGCAGGTGTGACAACAGAAGCTGCGGAGCTTTTTAACAATCTTCCGCCCCAGGATCATTTTCTTGAGTCTATGGCAGATGCCTGCAAGGCGGTTATTGACTACAAAGGTGCGGAAAACATGCTGTATATAAATGTGGCAAACCGTTTAAGTGTGGATTGCGACTGTGATTCTCATCCTGCAGAGCCTGAAATGGCAGATCTGGGAATATTTGCATCAACTGATCCTGTTGCTGTGGATCAGGCTTGCTATGACGCAGTAATTAATGCTGACGATCCCGGCAAAAAGGCACTTATTGAGCGTATGGATTCAAGACATGGTATCCATACTGTAGAGGCAGCAGCTGAACATGGACTGGGCAGCAGGGAATATGATATTATTTCCATTGATTAAGGTAAAATCAGATTAATTTCAAAATATAATTAAGTGAGAATTTTAATGTTGGTTTTGCTAAATTGAAAATAAAATAAACATTGACGAAACTCGATAAAAACACCTCGATTTCGACACAAAAATACAAAAAAGGTTAAAAATTAAAATGGCATAAATAAAGGAATATGGGGAACATATAACACAAATTGTAATTTTTTAAATTATTTAATAAAATGCTGTTGACATATCGATAAAAAACATATATAATTTAAATAGTGTAAAAAATATATATTTAAATCAAACCGGAGGTGAGATAAGTGCCATATGGAAAAAGCCGTTTAACTAATAAAGAATACGAAATAATGAAAATATTGTGGGAAAGTGACAAACCTATGCTTATATCGGATATTATTGTTAAGGCTGATAAAATAGCAACGAATTCTCTTCATCCTATGATAAAAAAGCTCATTAAGAATGGATTTATTAGTGTAGCCGGAAATGTAAGAGTGTCTAAGACCAAGAGCAGATTATATGCCCCTGCAATAACTATTGATGAATATGCTGCGATGCAGATGGATGAAATTTTACGAACGTCAAATAAAAAACTTAACTGGAATAATATTTTATCATATTTTATTAAGTATCATAAGAAAGATGACAGAATTATTTCCGAGCTTGAGGAATTTATAGAAAAATACAACAAAAAGAATAAAGCAAACGGGGGTTGATCGGCATGATTGATTTAACTCCATATTCTATTCTGACTGTAACTGTTGTTACAAGTATTTTTATAATTTTGTTTATAATTATTACAAAACCGGAAATAGTTGTTTCAAAACTTCCTATGTGGCTGCCTGTAACTTTGGCTGCTGTTATGGGATTGAGATTGTTATTTCCTGTTGAATTTCTTTTTGCAAGTGATACTTTGTTGTCTTTTGATGTATTTCCTCATATTGACGATGTTTTTCATACAGATATACTTGTTATCAATGATATAGTTCCAAACTTTAATATTAAAATTGTGAACATATTTTGTATTATTTGGATAACAGGTGCAATTCTATTTGTTATGAACTATATAAAAAAATACAATAATATTTGCAGAGCGGTAAGAGTTGTTAAACCGACAGAGGATGCTTTAATTCTGAAAGTGTTAAATGAGCTTAAGGCTGAATACAATTTCAGTTTTGATGTTAAAGTAATTGTAAGTAAAGGAATTTCATCACCTTCTGAATTCGGATTTTTCAGGCAGATAATATTTTTAAACGATTATAATTATACCGAAAATGAACTCAGGTATATTTTAGCACATGAGCTTACCCATTTTTACAACAAGTCAAACTGGATAAAGTTTTTTATGGATATGGTAAAGTTTATGCTATGGTGGAATCCTGCTGTACATTTGCTTCAAAAGCATGTTGATGACCTTCTTGAAATATATGTGGATTCATATGTTGTAGGAAAAAAGAATTTTGAATTTAAAGTCGGTTATCTTGAATGTCTTAAATGTGTATTTGAAAATTCAGGTACTCCGGAAAAAACAACTGCACAAATGGGTTTTGTACATTCAATGACAACACCTAAAGCAAAGCATATATTGCTTAAAAGATTTAAAGTGATTGAAGATGGTCATAAGAATAATATTTCAGTTTGTGTTTTAATATTGTCACTTATGTTTTTATACATATTTATATCGGGTGTGTATGTTGTACAGCCTGGTTATGAGCCTCCTATAGAGGATTTTCTGTATACTCCCGAATTTATGGAAGAAAATTCATACATTGTAAAAGAAGGAGATATGTATGTTTTATACTATAATGGGGAGAGTTATCTCAGAAATCCTAATTTGGAGGAGTTACCCAAAGTACCAATTATAAATAAATGAGGTGTTAAAAATGAAATATGCTAAAATTTTATCAAAGTCAGCTTTACTTTTAATATTTGCATTATCATTCAATATGGCTGCAACTGCTGTATCAGCACAGGAAATGGTTGCTGAAGAGACAGAAGGCATAATAGAAGGAGAAACAACAATTACTCCGAGAGGAGAAGTAACAGGATACAAATATAAATATATAAACGGCGTTTTATATAAAAGACTGTGGTCATATACAAACAATTGCTGGATCGATGATGATTGGATACGTGCTTAATATAATATTATTGTAAGTTTAAATCATCTGTATTAAAACATAAATTGAAATAGTGTAATACCTTTTATATACGGAATTTACTGTTGCATAGCGGCAAACAGTTTTAAGAACGTATATAAAAGGTATTTTTTTGTTTTGAGTATTTTGTTATAAGGAAATTTATTCCTGTTGCTTTTCTTATGAAAATCAAGTATCCTAAATATAAAAATATCAGGGAGGCTAAAAATGAGTTTTTTCAAAAGATTAGGGGCGGCAGCTATGGCTGTTATTATGGCACTGCAGTTTATGCCGTTGACATTTGCTTACGGAGAGGAAAGTATTACTGAAGCATATGAAAACAGAGAGGAATATACAGATGCGACGGATGAAGATATATCTGAACCATTAAGCTTAGAGGATGAGCTTGTTATTGAAAGTATTTCTGATTCGGATGTGCGTATGTCAGAGGAATATCTGGACAAGTACAGGATAGAAACTGATAAAACGAAAGATGAGTATATTTCTGATTATTCCACACCATACGGGCAGTATTACTTAAGTTATCTTAAATATGCTTTTGACAATGACTGGTCTACACACTGGGAAACAGGCAACGGGAAAGTTATCAATTACGTAGATGTTACATTTAACAAGGCTGCTGATATTGACCGTATAATTTATGCTACACGTCAGGATGTTTCAAAGGGGAAGGGGTATCCTACGACCCTTACCATATACAGATATGTAAGCAGCACAGACTCATGGGAGGAAGTGGCTGCGGGCAAATCGGAAATGTCAAGAAGTTATGTGATTATTACTTTGCCTGAAACAACAGAATTTGAAAAGCTGAGATTTGAGTTTACAGAAGTCTATGACGAGTGGGCAAGCGCTTCGGAGTTTGTATTCTTAAGAAATGAGGACAGAGTGCTTGCAGGCAATGTAAGTGTAAAGGGCACAGCAGCCATAGGAAAGACACTTACAGCGGCAAGTAATATTACATGGGGTCCCGACAATGAAAAGCTTTCATACAGATGGCAGTATAGCGACGACGGGGAAAGCTTTACATATATAGAGGGGGCAGATGAAAGTACATATACCATTACTGAAAACAGGGCATATTACAGAGCTGTGGTAACTGACAGTACAGGAGAATATTACGGCAGTATAGAGTCGGGAAAGTACAGGGGCAGTATTGAGCCGGAGATATTGGGACAGGCGGCTGTGGGAAGTGTGCTGACAGCCAAGACAAAATATGCCGATATATCTGATCTGACTTATAAATGGCAGTACAGTGATGATAACAGTGAATTTTATGATATAAAATCAGAAACAAATGCCGAATACCCAGTCAGCCGTGATATGACCAACAAGTATGTAAGGGTTGCCGTAAGCGGAAACGGAAGTGACTTTGTATATTCAGACAGTATGCTTATAGGTGTAAGGGCGGTAATGACAGGATCACCACAGGCAGGCTCTGAGCTTACAGGTTCTCTTATGGGATCAGGTGAAGAAGTAAGCTATATATGGCAGAGAAGTGACAGTGAAAATGGTGATTTTGCCGATATTGAGGGTGCAGACAGTAATGTGTATACCCTTACATCAGAGGATGTAGGAAAGTACATAAGGGTAAAAATTACCCTTAAAGATACGGGCACGGAATTTATTTCGGAACCGTGGAAAATAGCGGAAGAGGGCACGTTTGAAGAATTTACTGGAGATTATGTTTATTTATCAGACTTGCCTGAAAATATGCTTTTGTCCCATTGGGTAGGATACTCAACACTTAAATATGACACCAATATAACAGATGAAACCATTTCACTTATAGTGAACGGTAAGAAAAAATACTTTACAAAGGGTTTAGGTGCTCATGCCACAGCTGAACTTATATATGATGTGGCTTATCTTGTGGAAAATTATCAGTATGACAGATTCAGGGCATATCTTGGCGTAGATGCAGGCAGAGGATATAACGGAAATGTTAAGTTTACGGTATCTGTTTCCGATGACAATCAGATATGGAATGAGGTCATGTCGACAGGGGTACTGAAAGGAAATTCCGAGGCGGCATATGCTGATATAAGCCTTAAAGGGGTAAAGTATTTAAAGATATATATAGACGATAACGGCTCCGACAGCAACGACCATACTGTTATAGCAGGGGCAAAGCTTTCAAAAAGCAGCTATACAGAGGACAAGTCCGACTATGATTTTATAAAGACTGTTTCCGAATATGATGTACTGCTTGCTGAATATGGTACCGATTATCCTTCGCTTGTGAAAAATAAAGAGTATGTTAAGCTGCTCCACAGCCGTACTTTTGTAAACAATGTGGGTTATGAACTGCTCCAGGCATATGCCCATGAGGATGACAAGTCAAGGGAGGCTCTTCAATGGTTTTTAAATGATGCTGAGGCTCTTGATATGTATATAAACGGCGGTGAGCCTGAGGGAGGTTTATACAGTAATTCAGTCAGGGTGCTTATCAGGCTCTATAAAAATTATTGGGCTGATATGGGGACAACCCTTTACAAGCGAATGCTTATAACAATATCTCTTACTCATGCAACAAGTGTGTATTTCTGGGCAGACGGGAGCAATACATCAGACCCAGTAAAGCGCTATGAAGTCTATAAAAGGCTTTATGAGAATGGATATCTTATCAACAGTACATTTGAAAATCTTAATGTTGAGGAAATGCGCTGGGTCATGAATAATATAATTGACGATTCTCAGCTGGAATGGCTTAATTTCTATGTCCGCAAATATTACTACAATAACATGAACGCAAGACCTACAGCCAATGATCTTGAGCCGGGACCCTATCACTATATAACATATACATTCGGATATGATTACAGCTTAGGTAAATATTATTCTGATGATAACAAGGAGATGTGGTTTGATAAATATCATCTTGCAAACAGAGATAATGATACTGATGATGATAATTATATATTAAATGTGCCTTATGAATCGGGACATACAAAGCTATGGACAGTATTTGAAGAAGGTGCTGTGTGCGGCGGTATTTCTAAGACAGGTGTAAATCTTCTTGCTGCTTTTGGTGTGCCGGGAGTTGTTGTAGGTCAGCCGGGACATGCGGCATATCTCAGATACAAGCAGGACGACCCGGACAAGGGTGCAGAGGCACAGGGCAGATGGGAAATATGGAACGATATATCAGGCTGGGCAGAGTCGGCAAAGGCTGAAAGAATGCTTGCAGGCTGGGGAAGTCACGGCAACGGCTGGTCGGGATATTACAGAGGGAGTTATGCTTTACTTGCACAGGCGGCATTGAATGATGAGGAAAACTATAAGACAGCGGAAAATCTTGTAAGGCTTGCAGAAATGAACTCATCAAATCCTAAAAGAGCTATTGAAATTTACAGGGATGCACTTGAAGTACAGAGCATAAATATGGATGCATGGGTGGGACTTGTATCTGCCTACAAGGATGCAGGAAAGAGTGACAGTGAGTTTGCTGACCTTGCTGCCGAAATGTGTTCTGCTCTTACATATTATCCCCTGCCAATGTGGGAGATAAGTCAAAATCTTATAAGACCCGAAATTACAGATGAAATGGAACTGTCCAGACTTATGACAGGCACAGAGGCTGCTCTCATGGCTGCAAAGGAGGCAACAGAGGAAGATACATTACAGCCAGTTGACTGCAGAACAATGGCAAACTATATTCTCGGAAATAACGATGTTGAAATAGCAACTTTCTCATTTGACGGGGATACACCTAATACTATTAAGCTTTCCGATATATTTGCATCGGGAAATATTGAGTTTCTTTACAGTCTTGACTGCGGAAATAAATGGAACAGTGCAGGAACTGTTTCATCATACACCCTCACTGATGAGGAGGCAGCATCAATAACGGCAGAAAATGATATTTATATTAAGCTGCAGGGTTCTTCAAATACCTATAAAATAGATATAACTACAGGAGAGGCAGTTCCACAGCTATATAACAATGACAATGAAAACCGTATTACGGGAAATATTTCAGGTCTTGAGTGGTCATATGATGGGACTGAGTGGAACAGTCTTACAAATAATAGGGTATTTGAAGGTGATGTAAATATTTATGTAAGAAGAAAAGCAACAGGTACTGTTATGGCAGGTGAAGCCAGTGAATTTGGATTTACCGATGACAGCAAAACAAGCAGTGAAACACGTTCATATATTAAGCTTGACAGAATAGGTATATATGATGTTTCAAGTGAGCAGACGGGAAGCGGAAACGCAACAAATCTTCTTGACGGTAATATATACACTATGTGGCATAATTCATGGTCAGGCAATGACAGCAAAAAATATGTGACACTGGAGCTTGATGAGCCTGTATATCTTACTTCAATAGACTATACGCCCCGACAGACAGGCGATGCAGGTATTGTGAAAGACTGTGAGGTGTATACAAGTATTGACGGTGTTACATGGGTACTTTCAGGCTCGGCATCAGGCTGGACTGTAAATAAGGATAAAAAGACAGTAAATATGTATTCGCCTGTTTATGCAAAATATGTTAAGTTTGTTGCAAAGGCTACAAGCCAGGTTTTTGCATCTGCGGCATTGATCGAACTTTTTGAGGATATGACATATGCAGACAGAGTTCCTGTTTCAATATCATTTGCATCAGAGCCTGATAAGACAAACTATGTTAAGGGAGATAAGCTTGATACAACAGGTATGTCCGTAATGCTCAATTATGAGGACGGTACTTCAACGGTCATCAATCCTGCTATGCTGACATTCAGCAAGAGTGTATTTGATACAGTGGGTAAAGAGGTCATAAAAGTGTCATATACATCTGACCTTAATACACTTGAATTTGAAGTAAATGTAGGGGAGAACAACAAAACTCCTAATGGTATTATAATTGAAGAAAAGCCAGAAAAGCTTAATTACTTTGCAGGTGATACTCTCGATACAGAGGGACTTGTTGTAAAGGCAAGGTATACAGACAATTCGGAAGGCTATATCTTTGAAGGGGAGTACAGTGTTACGCCCGAAAAGCTGACGGTTGAGGGAACGCAGGAAATAACCGTAAAATATATGGACTTTACGGCTATATTTGATGTTCAGGTCAAGCCTGTACCTTCAAGAATAGAGATAACCGCATTGCCTGAAAAGCAGCAGTATTCCATAGGTGAAAGCTTTGACGGAACAGGTATGGAGGTTTCAATTGTATATGAAAAGGGTACAAGGGAAGTGCTGGGAGAAAATGAATACAATGTGGAACATAGTGATTTCAGCAAACAGCCGGGCAACAAAAACATTACAGTAAGCCTTAATGCAAAGCCGAGTGTAACAGCAGAGTTTTCGGTACTGGTATATCCTTATATTACCGCAGGATACCTTAATTTAGAGGTGAGAGAGGGTACTTATGAGTGTTATGTTACAGGATATGGGGCAGGTTCTCTGCCTGAAAATGTGGTCATACCCGAAACTGTTACTGTAAAGGGTGTAGTATATACTGTTACAGGTGTTGCAGGTGATGCCTTCTGGGGAGCCGACAATATAACTAGTGTAAGTTTCCCTAAGACCATAAAGACAATAGAGGCTGACGCATTCAGAAACTGTATGTCACTTACAAGGCTTTACTTTATTGAGAGTTCTGATTTAAGTGAGCTTGTTATTGAAGCCGGAGCTTTTGCCGATGATGATCCTGACAGGGATATAGGTGGCTTTATATATGTTATTGACAGTGAAAGAGGAGTTCAGATAGAGGAAAGCAGTACCGTTGCGGGTATTAAAGGCAAGTTTTCTGTTGCATATGCTGCTGACAGCGCTGAGTCAATAATTATTACTCCGCCTTTAAAGACTGAATATAATTTAGGGGAGAGCCTTGATACGACAGGTCTTGAAATAAAAGCGGTTATGGAAAACGGGGATACACCTCTTTTAAGTTCCGATACCTACAGTTTGAGGGGCTTTGAAAGTGATACAAGCGGTAAAAAGATAATTACTGTAAGTGTAACAGGGACAGAGCTTAAAGGAACATTTGAAGTAAGTGTAGTACCTGCTATGCCTATCGTTACAAGACAGCCTAAGAGTTATTTTGTGGCAAATGGGGGAGAGTTTACTCCTCTTACGGTAACTGCAGTTTCATCTGACAGGGGTTTGATAAGCTATCAGTGGTATAAATCGGCAACGGGTAAGGTTGATACAATGTCAGACACTTTGCTTAGGGGAGAAACATCATCAAGCTATACACCAACCGAAGAAGGCTATTACTATGCAGCAGTAAGCAACAGCGAAAAGGGCAGCGGAATAAATGCTGCTACTGTATATACAAATGTGGCGAGAGTAATGGCAGGTGACTATGAGGCGGGCATCGGAAATACAGCCTATGTTACATTAAGTGATGCAATAAAAGCCGCACCAAACGGGAGCACAATACAGATATTAAAGAATATTAAGCTTGAAGAAACTCTTAACATTGATAAGTCGCTGACGCTTACAAGCCATGAGGGCGTGTATACAGTTACGAGAAGTGACAAGTTACTTAACGGCTATATGCTCAATGTGACAGGAGGAAATCTGACAATAGAAAATGTTATATTTGACGGCGGTGCAGACTGGACAGGTGATGATGGAAGGCTTGGCAGAGGTACTCTTAATTCGGGACTTACTGCAGAAAGATCGATTGCTTCTGTAAGCAGCGGTGTACTCAATATGGAAGAGGGTGCTGTATTTGAAAACAATCATAACAGTTCAGGATATGGCAATGCAGGGGGTGCTGCCGCAGTTAATACCGGCGGTGTATTAAAGCTTAATGGGGGCATTATAAGGAACAACAGCTGTGACAGCTATGGCGGAGCTTTAATACTTCTAAATTCGGGAGAATTTTATATGAAGCAGGGCAGTGTTACAGGAAACTTTGCAGGCAATTCGGGAGGAGCGATTTGCGCAGACCACAGCTCAAAAGTAAATGTTGAAGGGGGTACTTTCAGTAACAATGCTACAAATACTGCAGGCGGTGCTATATGGTTCTCAAACGGTACAGGTGTGCTAAAGGGTGAATTTACTGACAACTATGCCAATAACGGTGCCCTTGTATATATTAACGGTTCAGCCAAAGTAAGTCTTGAGGGAGGAAATTACAAAGGTAATACTGCTTCAAGGGGACAGAGTATATACTTTGGCAATGGTACTCTTAATATAGGAAATGTTGAAAGCTTTGGGGACACAATAAATCTCCCGACAGGCAAGATATTTAATATTACAGCAGATATTTCAGGCAGAAGTATTAAGGTAGTTCCTGTTGCAGATCTGGGGGATATGACAAAGATAGCAAATGTATCAAGTGAAGAATTTGCCAAGAGAGCAAGGGTTGCTATTAATATAGATGGATATGCATTGTATGCCGAAGGAAAGGAAATATATGCAAACACGCCAAAGGAGAATGATATTAACGGCGACGGTATTGTAAATGCTGCGGATGCTGCTGAACTGCTTAAATACATATCAGGTATAGATGTGTCATATATAGATATGGATAAAGCTGATATTAATTCAGACGGAGAGTATAATATTCTGGATGTAATCGCTCTTTGGCAGTATATAAATAAAAATTAAATACTTATGAATGTATAAAGTCAGAAACAGTGCAGGCATTTGTCTGTGCTGTTTTTGATTGTTTTTAATAGGATATATTTTTAAATTTGAAACCTTTTGGCTGTTATAAGAGTTTATATAGTATAATGATAAATAATATACTGCGGGGGTGAGGAATTGATCACATTTAACATTGAAGATATTTTGGAGAAATATACGGTTACAATTTATAATATTGCTTATCATTATGCTAAGAACAGGCAGGATGCTGATGATATATTTCAGAATGTATGTTTTAATCTTATTAAGAAAAAGCCTGAGTTTAATGATGCTGATCATGAGAGGGCATATATTATAAAAACTGCTGTAAATACTTCTAAAAGCTATGTAAGAAATTTGTGGTTTAAAAAGGTCTGTTTTATGGACAGAGATGTTTCGGAAAAAACAAATATTGAAATAAAGGAGGAAAATGAGCTTTACTGCAAGCTTGAAAAGCTCCCTGCAAAATACAGGGTTGTTATTCATCTTTATTATTATGAAAAAATGTCGGTAAAGGAAATAGGACAGGCTTTAAACAAAAAGGAATCAACGGTCAAGACACATTTGCACAGAGCGAGAAAACTTTTAAGGGAGTATTTTGATGAGGAGGAATAATATGTTTAGTGACAGATATAAAAAAATTGCAGAACAGATAATACCTGATGAAAAAACTATAAATGAAGTCAGAGATAGGGCTTTTTTAAGTGAAAATAAATTACATAAGGTAAAGCTTGGGTATATACCTGTGTTTGTTATTTTACTGGTCTTATTGGCTGTGCCTGTAATGGGATCTCTGGGATATCTTGACAAAATAGATATGCTGCTTGGGAAAAATGAGAGAATGGATAAAATCGGGTATATTGAAAGCAGCGACGAAAAAAATGGTATAAAAATTTCGGCAGCCGGAGGAATTTTATCAGGAAGAAATATTTCTGTTTACGGGACTGTTGAAGATTTGAATGGAAAAAGGATAACAGAAGATACAAAAATTGTTAAAGGGAAAATATATTACAATAATGGCAAAGAGGCAGCTATTAGTTCTATAGAGAACAAAGGATATATTTACGGAGGTTTAAGTGTATTTAAACTGGGTGCAAGTGCAGAAGAAGATATAAATTCCAATGTTAATATTGAAATAAGCTGTATGTTAAGTGATTTGGAAGAATACAAAAAGGTTGAGCTGCCTGTGGAGGTTGACAACAGTATTGAGGTTATTAATAAGGAGGACAGCAGTGAATTCTGTGAATACGGTGTTTCTCTCTATGGTGACCAGAGTGAAATTGAAAAAGCAGGTTATTATGACAGCTTAAATGACGGCTTTATAAAACCCATAAATAATAAGATGCTTGCAGTAGAGGGGATCGATTTTATATCCATAGACGGTGCAGGCTATATAAACGGAAGGCTTTATATAAATATAGCTTTTAAAGACAGGTTAAAGGATAGAACGAGAGTTAAGCCATATATTATTGATGAAAAAGGAAATAAAACAGAATGCTTATGGTCTAAGAGTATAGGAATTTCAAATGAAAGCTTAAACGTTGAAGGCGGATATAATACTGATATAAGAGATTATGAACAGTATGTGTTTGATATAGGTGAAGATGAATTTAAAAGCTGTAAGGTTTATGCGGATGTTGAACACTATAATACAGAAATCAATGATGTGTTTATTATAGAAATTAAAGCTGACAGTATCTATAAAAATGCTGTTGTGGAGGAAAATGTTAAACTTGGAAATGATGTTATAAACAGACTTGAAGTAACTCCGTTATATGTTATGGCAGTAATTGAAAATAACAGGTCACAAAATGATTATTGGGGCGAACTTGTATATGATGACGGAAATGTTGAGGAGTTCTCTTATGTTGTAAGCGGTGATAATATTTATGAAGGCTGCGGCGGATTTGTTGGATATACTGAAAAATATATAGATATGGACAAGCTTGTAATGATAAACATAAATGGTGTAACTGTCTATAAAAAATAAAATATTAAAGGGTAGTTACATAATAAGGTAACTACCCTGATTTATATATTTATTTAGCTACGATATTGCAAATTCTGCCCGGTACATATATTTCTTTAACTACTGTACCTGTAAGCTTGTTTCCGAGAGCTTCCTTAGCTGCAGCAAGAACTGTATCTTTGTCGGCATCGGCTGCTATTGTAATATTTGCCTTTACCTTGCCGTTAAGCTGAACAGCTATATTAACAGTGTCCTCTTTAAGCTTGGACTCATCATATGTTGGCCATGTTGAACGGAATACTGATTCATTGTGACCTAAAACTTCCCATATTTCCTCTGCAATGTGAGGTGCAAATGGTGAAAGTAAAATTGCAAGTGTTTCAAGAGAGGTCTTATCTACGCCTCCTGCTTCTTTGGCAACTGCAATAAGCTTGTTTGTAAATTCCATAAAGCCTGAAACTACTGTGTTGAGAGTAAGAGCTTCAAGTCTGTTTGTGATCTCATAAATCATTTTGTTTTTAGCCCTGTCAAGTTCCGGAGTAGTGTCAATAAGCTTGTCCTTGTATTCATCTACAAACTTCCATACCTTATTAAGATATCTGTATACACCGTCAATACCGTTGTCGTCCCATTCTGAATCAAGCTCAGGCGGGCCGATAAAGAGCTCATACATTCTGAGGGAATCACAGCCGTAGTTTTCAACCATTTCATCAGGTGAAACTACGTTGCCCTTATTCTTACTCATCTTAGCTCCGTCCTTTGTGATCATACCCTGATTGAACAATCTCTTGAATGGTTCATCAAAGTCTACAACGCCGATGTCATAGAGGAACTTAGTGTAAAATCTTGCATAGAGTAAGTGAAGAACAGCGTGTTCAATACCGCCTACATACATATCAACAGGCATCCACTTTTTAAGTGCTTCCTTGCTTGCAAGCTCATTGTCATTGTGGTTATCGCAGTATCTTAAGAAATACCATGAAGAACCTGCCCACTGAGGCATTGTATTTGTTTCTCTCTTTGCAGGACCGCCGCAGCATGGGCACTTTACATTGACCCATTCATCAATGGCTGCAAGGGGTGATTCACCTGTATCAGTTGGTTTGTAGCTTTCTACATTAGGAAGTATAACAGGCAAATCTTCTTCGGGAACGGGAACTACACCGCACTTTTCACAGTGAATAAGAGGTATTGGCTCGCCCCAGTATCTCTGTCTTGAGAATACCCAGTCACGGAGTTTGTAATTAACAGTCTTTTTGCCGAAGCCTTTTTCTTCCATATAATCTGGGACCTTAGCTTTTGCTTCCTCAGACTTCATACCGTTGAATTCGCCTGAATTGATCATTATACCGGGCTCTGTATAAGCTTCTGTAAGCTCATGTTCTTTGCCGTCCTTGCTTATTACCTGAATTATAGGTAAGTCAAATTTCTTTGCAAATTCAAAATCTCTGTCATCATGGGCAGGTACACACATAATAGCACCTGTACCATAGTCAGCAAGAACATAATCGGAAACCCAGATAGGAACCTTAGCCCCGTTTAAAGGATTGATACCGTAAGAACCTGTGAACACACCTGTCTTTTCCTTATCGGTCATTCTTGATACATTTGACTTTGTGCTTGCATCATAAATGTATTTCTCCATTGCATCCTTGTTTTCGGGAGTAGTAATTTCCTTAACTATTTCATGCTCGGGAGCAAGAACCATAAATGTTGCACCGTAAAGTGTATCAGGTCTTGTTGTGTAAACCTTTATAGACTTGTCTGTACCGTCAACATTGAAGTCTATCTCAGCACCATAGCTTTTGCCTATCCAGTCTGTCTGCATCTTTTTAACTTTTGCAGGCCAGTCAAGCTTGTCAAGGTCATTAAGAAGTCTTTCGGCATAATTTGTTATCTTAAGCATCCACTGTCTTAAATTCTTCTTTGTAACCTGAGAACCGCAGCGCTCACATACACCGTTTGTAGCCTCTTCATTTGCAAGTACGCACTTACAGTTAGGGCACCAGTTAAGAGGCATTTCCTTTTCGTATGCAAGACCGTTTTTAAACATCTGTATAAAGATCCACTGTGTCCATTTATAGAACTTAGGATCGGTTGTATTTACTTCTCTGTCCCAGTCGTAAATTGCAGCTATATCATTGACCTGTCTTTTAAATGTTTTAATACTTTCAGCAACAGCTACAGAAGGGTGAGTACCTGTTTTAATAGCATAGTTTTCGGCAGGCAGACCAAAGGCATCCCAGCCCATTGGATGAAGGATCTCATAACCCTGCAAAAGCTTATATCTGCTGACAACGTCAGAAAGGACATAACCTCTCCAGTGACCTACATGGAGACCGTTGCCTGAAGGATATGGGAACATATCAAGACAATAATATTTAGGCTTGTCAGTGTTTGTGGGATTTACAGGATCTTTTTCCCATCTGGCACGCCATTTTTTCTCAATTTCTTTATAATTGTATTTTGTGCTCATTTAATATTTCCTCCATAGTAATATTAATTAATTATTATACACCTATATAGCAAAAAATTCAAGTATTATTAATTTTTTTGTTTAAAGCAGGTTTAAAGTAAAGAGAAAAATTAAATTTATTGTTTCAGAGCCTATAATACAGTAAATCTTGTCCGGGGAATACAGGTTTTTAATAAGTGGGAACAAGGCAGTTAAAATTAAATTTATAAGGTTAGATTATATGCATAAAGAAGTTAATGAATTGTAAATTTTAAACAAGTTACATTGACTTTACTCTTTATATAATATATAATTAGTTAAAAATATATTATTATATATCTTTTGCTTTTATACATATTGACAAAAATCAATATAAAAAGCAGATGTAATATTTACAGATCATATATACGTCAGTTCAGCAAACCGGAGAAAATATTCTGCCCCATATCAGGGGCTGTATTTATATAAATTTTTATCTAACAGTGAAAGCAGGTGAAAAATATGGAGAGAAGCAATAATAGTACAGGCACAGCAGAACTTAAGGAGAAAATACTGTATGCTAACCCGGGGGAGGCCTGCCGTCTTATGGGGTCAAATATGAGAGGACTTACCGATGAAGAAGCACAAAAGCGTCTCGGAGAATACGGAAAAAATGAATTGCCCCAAAAAAAGCAGGCAAGTATGCTTCAAAAACTTCTGGCTAACTTTACAAGCCTTATGGCACTGCTTTTATGGGCAGGGGGAGTTATGGCTATACTTTCGGGGGCTCCGGAGCTTGGTATTTCAATTTTCTGTGTAAATCTGATTAATGGTCTGTTTTCATTCTTCCAGGAATTTAAAGCGGAAAAGGCTACAAATGCCCTGCAGAAAATGCTCCCTTCATATGCAAGAGTAGTGCGTGACGGTGAGGAAAGGAAAATACTTGCTTCCGACATAGTCCCGGGAGATATTATGATACTGGAGGAAGGGGATAAAATCAGTGCTGATGCCCGTATACTCCTGAGCAACGATTTTCGTGCGGACCAGTCTACACTGACAGGAGAAAGCAATCCCATACGAAAAAGCGGAGAAGCCCTAAAAAAGGAATGCAGTTATCTTGAAGCGGAAAACATGGTGTTTTCAGGTACTTCCGCTGCGGCAGGAACATGCCGTGCTCTTGTGGTATCAACAGGAACGGACAGTGAATTCGGCAAAATAGCAAATCTGACCGAAAATACCGAGAAAACTCTTTCTCCTTTGCAGAAGGAGCTTAATATACTTACAAAACAGATCGCTGTAATTGCATTCAGCATAGGACTGATATTCTTCCTTATTGCCGTATTTCTTGTGAATGATCCATGGATGGAGTCTTTCCTTTTTGCTCTGGGAATGGTTGTTGCTTTTATTCCCGAGGGTCTTCTGCCGGCAGTAACACTTTCCCTTGCTCTTGCCGTTCAAAAAATGGCTAAAGAACATGCACTGGTCAAAAAACTTTCTGCAGTTGAAACTTTGGGCTGTACCAATGTAATATGTTCCGATAAGACGGGAACATTGACACAGAATGAAATGACCGTAAACCGCTTGTGGACTATGCGGGCAGAAATGACTGTAAGCGGAGAGGGCTATGCACCTCATGGTGAAATAAAAGACGGTGACAGGGTCGTAACGGCACAGAGCAGCAACGCTCTTAAAATGCTTCTTAACGGAGCTGCACTTTGCTCAAATGCAAAGCTGATCCCGCCCGAAGAAGGAAAAGAACGATATACGGTCCTTGGAGATCCTACGGAAGCCTGTCTTGGCGTGGCTGCACAGAAGGCGGGAATTGATATGAAAATACTTAACCATGATTATCCGAGAATTATGGAGCTGCCCTTTGACTCACGAAGGAAACGAATGACTACTGTTCACCAGCTCAGGGAACCTTTTGAAGGGAGCAGCCGAATTGCCTTTGTAAAAGGTGCTCCTAAGGAAGTAATGGAACTTTGCAGCAGATGTTATGACGGCTCGGCTTCACGTCCGATCAATGAGGAGGACAGGAGCCGTATTATGAAGGCAAACGATAAATATGCAAGGGATGGACTGAGAGTTTTAGCAGTGGCTTATCGTTCATTAAGAAAAGACGATGACAGCCTGCCGGCTCCTATTCGTGAATACAGTCCCGAGAATGTGGAAAGAGATCTGACATTTATAGGACTTGTAGCAATGCAGGACCCGCCCCGCAGTGAAGTAAAGGATGCGGTTAAACTGTGCAGGAGTGCGGGAATAAAGATAATAATGATAACAGGAGATTACGGACTGACTGCCGAAAGTATTGCACGAAAAATCGGTATAATAGAAGGTCCCGATGCAAGGGTAATTTCCGGAATAGAGCTTGCGGAAATGGACGATGAATCTCTTAAAGAAGCTTTAAAGGGAGAGATAGTGTTTGCACGTATGGCTCCCGAGCAAAAATACAGAATTGTGTGTGCACTTCAGGAAATGGGGAATATAGTGGCGGTAACAGGGGACGGTGTCAATGATTCTCCTGCCCTTAAAAAGGCTGATATAGGCATTGCTATGGGTATTACAGGTACAGATGTTGCCAAAGAAGCCGCTGATATGATTTTAAGTGATGATAATTTTGCGACAATAGTAAAGGCTATTGAGGAAGGAAGAAATGTATATAACAACATACGAAAATTCCTGAGATATATTTTTGACAGCAATACTCCCGAAGCTGCGGCACCTACACTCTACCTTCTTTCGGGAGGACGTATTCCGGTACCTCTTACTGTTTTGCAGATACTGACAATAGATATAGGTACGGATATGGTTCCCGCGCTGGGACTGGGTGCAGAAGAAGCCGAGGACAGCATTATGCAGAAACCGCCACGCTCTGCAAAGGAAAGGCTGCTTAATAAAAATGTTATTGTAATCGGATTTATATGGTATGGTCTGATAGGAACACTATTTGCCGTCGGCGGTTATTTTCTGGCTAATGTGCTTAATGGCTGGCCAAATGTACCTTTGGCTCCCGAGGGAACAACTGCCTATGCACAGGCAACAACAATGATGCTCTCAGGCGTGGTTTTCTCACAGATAGGAATGGCTATGAATAACCGTACAGATCATGAGTCTGTATTTAAAAGAGGGCTTTTTACAAACAAATACATAAATGCAGGTATTGTAATTGAGATCCTGATACTGATCGCCATTATGTATATACCTTTTCTCAATGAAATATTTAATACAACTCCGATCACATGGATAGAGTGGCTGTATTTGATCTGTATTCCTTTTGTAGTATTTGCTCTTGAGGAAGGCAGAAAGAAATTATTGAGAAGATACCCTTTGAAAAGATAGGAGGTAATGTCAATGAAAACATTGGTTATAGGATGCGGAAAATTTGGAGTGCGTGTTTCTGAGTATCTGACAAGAAAAAATCATGAGGTCGTTGTTGTAGACAATGACCCTGAAACTTTCCACGCTCTCAGTGAAAGATTTACGGGACAAACAATATGCGGTATGGGATATGACAGGGATGTACTTGACAAGGCAGGCATAGAAACGGCTGATGTGGTAATAAGCTGTACAAGCAGTGATTCACTTAATGCAGTTGTTGCAAACATTGCAAAGAATGTGTTCCATGTACCTACTGTAATTGCACGTATGTATGATCCCATACGGGCAAGAATGTTTGAATCTATGGGGATATATACTGTATCAATTACGAAGCTTGGACTTGATAATGTTATAGATTATCTTGAGGGAAATAACAGCTGGCGTGTGATACAAAAGATAGGCAATGAACTTTGCCTTGTTAAAGCAAGAATACCTATTACACTTCTTGGAATGGAATTCTCGGGACTGACTGTAGATGGTAAAATGAATCTGATAGCTGTTGAACGTCAGGGCCGCACTTTAATGGCGGAAGATAATATGAGCTGCGAGTATAACGATGTTTTATATCTGGCTGTAAGTGCCGATTATCTGACACAGGCAAGAGATATTCTTCAGCTGTAGCCAAAAAGGAGGAAAGCTTATGAAGGTTATTATTATAGGCGGCGGACAGGTGGGCGGATATATTGCAAATCTGCTTATTGAAAACGGTAACAGTGCCGTTGTAATTGAAAACAGGGAAACAGCAATTAAAACACTTGAAAAAAACGGGCTGGGCATGGAGAGTATACTTATCGGAGACGGAACCGATGCCCTGCTTCTTGAGAAAGCCGGTGTGCGCAGCTGTGATGCAGTTGTTTGTGTTACGGGAAGTGATGAAATGAATCTTGCGGCAGCTATGATGGCAAAATTTGAATATGATGTGCCGAAGGTAATTGGAAGGGTAAATAATCCTAAAAATGCATGGTTGTTTAATGCAGGGATGGGTGTGGATGCAAAAATAAATCAGGCTGACCTTATAGGACATATGATCGCTGATGAAATGAATTATCAGTCAATTATGACACTGATGAGGCTGTCAAAAGGGGAATATTCTATTGTACGAATACATGTGGACTACCATTCTTCAAATGTAAACAAATCCGTTGCCGAAATTAAACTTCCTGCAGGTTGTTTGCTTATTGCGGTTTATGAAGGCGATACAATGATCATACCTCACGGTGACACAGTCATACGGGCAGGTCAGTATATTCTTGCCTTTGCCGATGAGGATTCTATGAAGGAACTTAACAAGGTATTCGGCGCCGGGGAGAGATAGAATGGTATAATGAGGGCAAAAGTGCTTTTATTTATTTTCGGACTTTTTTAGCAGTCTTGAATTGTCCCTTAGTCGCATATAAAAGGGTGAGCTTATGATAAGAAAAATAATGGCATGTATTGTATCAATGTTTATGTCTATAAGTGGAACTGCAGGAAATAATATTAATGAAACTATAGACAACAGCGAGCAATATGAAAAATTGTGGGTTGCAGTAATTCTTGATAATGAACAAGCATTTATTGAAGCTATGAATAGCGGGGCGGATATTAACAGGTTTGAATATCACAATAACGGTACCATTTCACCTATAATTGAAGCCTGCAATAATCGTAATTCAGAAAGAATGATAAAGAAAATGCTTGAATATGATGCAGATCCCGATTTAGTTGACATATCCGGCAGTACTGTGTTTTATGAATCTATTAATGAAAGTGATTATGTGTTTAACAAGCTTTTAACACTTAATCCCGACGTAAATTTTGTTGATAAAAAAGGATTTAATTCAATAGACTGTGTTATAATGTCAAAAAGTATTGATGTATTTAAAAACAGATTAACATTATTAATTGAAGAAGGTGCAAATGTTACAGAAGAGAATATAAATAGAGCAGTAACACAGATTGAAAATTTTGTTGGAGGAGATACAGACAGAAAAATTGCCTATATATGGGCTTTAAAACAGTTGATGGATAATTATTCAGGTTCAAATGTTGACGAAGATTTATATGCATCATATAAAGGCAGCTTTAATTCTGAAAACAAATGTACTAATGATGCAGTTTTATATGGTGTTGCCGGATATTGCGATAAAGAGGTCTTGAAAAAATGTATTAATGAAAAAACAGATAAAGATTTTTTACTTAGAGTTGCAATAATGTCAGGTAATATTGAAAATGTTAAGTATTTATTAGATTGCGGCGCTGATTTAAGATTCATAGGTGAAAAGAGCTATATGAATGGATTGAGGTATGCTGTCAGATATAATAATATTGAAATGGTTAAATATTTGCTCACTGTAAATTCAGAAGATATAGATGAATGTTTATTTATATCTGCAGAAAATAAAAATATGGATATAATCAAATTATTAGTTGAGAATGGTGCAGATATAAACAATAAGAAGGCTTTTGAAGCTGTATTAAAAGATAACCAAAAGGATATTATAGAATATTTTCTAAATAATGGGTTTAATGTTAATGAAAAAGATAGCCTTTTTAATGAAAGATATTATGTAAGAGCTTTTAATCATTGTGATTTGGAAACTATTAATATGATTGCAAATAAAAGTGTTAAATTAAATTCAGAAGAACTCGTTTATGCTGTACATAACAGTATATTGCAAGGGAATTTAGATTTACTGATATATTTGAAAGGTTTAGGAGCGGATGTAAATAAAAGTAAAGTTTACGAGGATAATTCCGAATCTGAACTTCCGATATATATAGCGGTTGGAAAAGGTTATTTAGACATAGTTAAGTTTCTTGTTGAAAATGGTGCTAATATAAATTCTTATAATAACGAAAAAAAAGAGGCATTTGTTAAATCTGCCCGCAATAGTGAAGATATATATGAATATTTGTTAGAATGTAATGTTATATCCTGAAGTACTTGAGTGAAGTTATCGGATAGATAAGGGGACGGAGAATATTGTCTTTGTGTGTAATTAAAAATTTGACAAGAGGTAATAGAACCATCTTCCTGTCACGCTTAACAGGGTGTTCGGCGCAGGGGAGAGACAGATGGTGTAATGGGGCAAAGTTAAAAGAGGATGCGAAATGTTATGAATAGGTATTTAAAAGTTTTTGTTGTATTATTTTTTATATTTATGTTTATTTTTTCTTTAACATGTTATAAGTTTTATGGTATAGAGAATGCCATAATAGATAATGAGACAAATACAAAAACAATGTATACTACAAAGTCACAAATTCAGTCTTTAATATTGGATAATGAAGATTTTTTTGAAGAACTTGTTTCCGGGCTTATGGAGTTAGACGGTATAGAGGAAGTAATATCAATTCAAATACCGTTTGACAGTAACGAAAAATATGCTTATTTTTGGGGACTTAAATTATATTATGAACTTGATAATGATAAAAAATTATCCAGGGATTTGAAATATTTAGCAAATGAATTAAATATACATTCAATACATATTTATAATTATCCCAATACTGATGGATTAAGTTTTGTCTTTACTGAAAAGGCAGATATAGGTAATACATATATAGGCTTAAAGTATGATAAATCAGGTTACAATGAAACTGTTGAACCTCTCAATAGTATTGCATGGACAATTTCTGATGGTTTTGCTACTATTTTTGACAGGAAGATCGATGGTATGGATTATTGGTATTATGTTTGCAGCAGAGATCTGGATACTGAGTTTTATCCTTTCTGGAACAGAGTTTATGACATTGTTAAAGGAAATTTAAGTTAAATGACTGACAATATACTTTTGTGTGTATGCTTATACTTAAATAATTTATATGATAGAAATAGCTGAAGAGGAAAATCAGGGGGTGGGGCATGAATGATAAAAATATTAGCCGCAAAAGGAAATAAATCTGACCATTCATTTTAAATATTTCAGAAAAGAGGATCAATAAATGAATACAAAGAAAAAAGTTTTAATAGCATTAATATTTTTGGCTGTTATATGTATATTTTTGTTTTTATTTAAAATCAATATATGGGACCGATATTTTAAACATAATATATATTACACTGAAAAGACAATGACATGGGAAAATGCAAAAAAATTGACTTTGATGAAGATTACGCTGTAAACGTTGCTATAATTGTATATAAACAATTGTACGGAGAGGAATATTCTGCTGATGACTTTATTGTTGATGATGAAAGATTTGGTACATTATGCTGGCATGTCAGGATAGATCGTTTAAAAGAAGGTGCTCCATTTAACGCTATAGCCCCATTTATTGATGATATGCCAAAAGGTTTGGTTATTGATAAAAATAATGGAGCAATATTAATAAACTTAGGTGAATAAAATTAATGAAAATAGACAGGGAGACGGAGATGTCATCTTTATGTTAAATCAAGATTTGATAATAGATAATAAAAACATCCCCCGCAGACTATATATTTCCGAAGTGATGGAAGGAGGGAAATATGAAGAAGTTAATGGTATTATTTATTGTGCTTTGCTTAAGCTTGCTGTTTTTTGTTATGATAGTATAACAAATATAAATTATAATATGAAAAAGTTTTTTTAGCAAATCAGTCATTTGAAAAAAATTATTGTGATTTGACAAAGATACTCAAAAGGAAAAATTTTATAAACGATTATTTAGTTTCAAGCATAGAATATTATCCGAAACGGGGAATTGGAAATGTTGTTTATTCTAATGTCCATAACAATAATGTTGTTTTTGTTATGATTGAGAATAACATGTTTAAATCAGCTGTAAGATACGGCGTTTTTTCGAAAGAATCAGATAAATTATGGGGATTTCCCATAGACACAGAAAAAATCAATATACATAGCTCTGATTTGGCAGAAATATTAAAGGAAAATGATGCAGCATTTTCAGAAAGCGATATCTCTTGTCTCAGAATATATAATAATAAAGCAAGGAATAAAATACTCTGGGAGTGTTATTATGATGATGAAGATCACAAAATTGCAGAGACAGATGCAAATACAGGAGAAATTGTAAGAACGATGGATTCCTGAAGGCAAGTGGAACGGAAATATTGTAATAATGTATAATTAAAATATGTTAAGTTACAACAGAGATGTTATATATGAATATATGTTATGTTGACAAAAGACAATGGAACAGTTTGATTATATCCTCATTATGCCTGCAATTTGTCGGAGGTGATTAAATGAAAAGATTTACTTTTATAGGTATAGCTGTATTTGTATTAATTGTTTTTTCTTTTTTGTTTTATAATAAAACAATGGCTGAGTTTGACAAAATTGAAAACAAAGTGATTGATTCAGAAACGAATACCAAGATCGTATATACCAGAAAAAATCAGATAGAAAGATTTTTTCAGGATAATAAAGAGTTTTTTGAAGATATTGTCAATGAACTAAACAAAATTGAAAATATAGATAAATATTCTCAAATATCTATTCCTTTTGATTACCCTGAAAGCGAGGTTATATTTTATGGATATGATGAAAAAGTTAATTTAAGCAATGAATTAAAAGAAGATTTTAAATATTTATATAATGATCTTGGAATAAATACAATATATATTCGCCTGTCTTTTGATACAGAACATGAAAAGGATGTTTTTATAAATAATCATATTCCGGTGGATTTTATCTTTTTACAAAAGGAATGGGCGCCTAATGATAATTATGTAGGTTTACAGGCTACAGTGTATGAATTGCGGCTATCTGAATTTAATGACAAAATTGATAAAACGACAGATTGGTATTGGTATTATGTTATGAGCAGATATCCCGAATGCAGTTTCTGGCAAAAATTATATGATCTGGTATATGGAAATTTATAATATAAATATAATAATATGTAATTATTGTCTGACAATTAAATTTTTAATAACTTTATAATTTGTGGTGGTTATGGACAAAAAGAAAAAGGGACGGAGATACCATCTTTATGTGCAATTAAAAATTTGATAATAGACAACTGAACCGTTTCTTTGTCTATATTTGTATTTTGGGATAAAAAAATAAGACAGATAAGAGTTGTGCCTTATCTGTCTGGTAAATTTATATTATTATTTTTCTTCTAAGCAAATATAAGCAGTGTTATTTGAAAAAGTATAATTTTGTTCAAAATCAAAATCTTCGCTTAAGACTACACCTAAAGGAACTGTTTCAACAATTTTATTATTTAAATCATATCCAACAAATTGTAAAGTGCTTGTATTTTGTGTTTTAGCTTTTCCAAATATATTAAATCTTGCGACAATTTCATTTTTAGTATTAATACCGGACTCCGTGCAACTGATAGTAATATCATACAAACTGTTATTAAACTGAGTATTGTATCGGAAATGCGCTCCTAATTTATGCTCGCCTGTTGAATATATTTCTCCATTAACTGCAATTTCAATTTTTATCGTGCAATTAGTATATGATTTTAAATCACCTGAAGCGATTTTACTGTTTAAATTATCTTTACGTATTTCAAAATCTATATAATCGCTGTTATTTGAAATGCTTATACCCTGGTTTGTGCTTGAATATACCAATTCATTTAGTTTATTATACATATAGATATTAAGCTGTTCTGATGTGTTTGTATAATCATTTACATCATCCGGCAAAAATGAAACTAATAAATTTTGATCTTCATCTATATCCACAGATATTTCACGGATACTTTGCGGCTCACTTATTTCTGCTGTAGTTGTTTCTGTAGTAGTTTCACCTGAACCGGCAGAGGATTCAACATTATCACTGTTTAAATCATTATGTGAGAAATATTCATTGCTTGTTACATTTCCGCAAAATACAAAAGCTGTTTTATCATTGTAATGTATTATAGCGATCTTGTTATCATTATCCCACTCGGTTTCTGCTCCTATACTGTCTGCTATTGCTCTCAAAGGCAGATAAAAACTGTCTGAAATAACTTGTTGAGGTATCTCCGGAGTTATTATTTTTGTGTTAGTGGTAAAAGTGCCGGCTCCTTTCTGAATTTTTACTGTGTAATTGCTGTCTGCAAGGAAAGCAGTTTGTGTTTCCGCATCCCAGATAACATTAAATCCTAATTCCTCAAATACACCTCGCACCGGTACCAAAGTTCTGCCTTCTATTATCAACCCCCGTGTATCATTTGCAAAGGATATACAAAATAATAATAAAGCTGCAATAAATGTTCCGATCAATAAATGTAATAGTTTTCTCATCTTTAGCACCTCTTTCAAATACTTATTTAATCATATTTAAATTATAAATGATATATAGTATATAAGTCAAGGGATTTATAATATACAGGTGGGCATAGATGTTGTCTGACGCTAATGGGAAAATTAATAAAGGTAAGAAAAGGGAAATATATTCGCCGTACTTGATTAAAAATTTGATATAGACAATAGAGTCGTCTGAAACATTCCTTTGTTACAGACAAAAAATATAAATAATTAATGTAAAACAGAGTAATAATTTTGACACTAATTCCTCTGATAACAGGCGATAATAAACTGTAAGATAGGATAAAATATAACTGATTTATAGTTCAGAGAGTTAAAAAACAGCATATTTTCATAAATAGTTTAACAAGCAAGTTGCGAGGCATTTCTTAAGATTTTAATTATTACTGATAAGTGATGGAAATGAGGGGAATCGAAAATCATATCCATTTCTCTGAAACCGTGATTATTACTTGCAAAATGGACTATTAAAAAAATTGTGGACACCAATTGGACACCAATATTATAATAATGAAAATAATCAAACTATATTATTTGTTTTAATTATATTTTGGTATAGATAACTTTAATATTATAAAAATGTAAAAAATCTAACTTTCTTGTTCTTAATTATATAGATTTTTTGTGCTTTTATGGTATTAAAATAATTAATACTAAATAATAAATGAATAATTAATATATCGTACACCATAACTATCTACATTTGTATCTAATTTATTGTTGCAACTTTTACAAACTTTATAAGTTACAAAATCTTTGTTTCCCAATGCCTCAGGAATAATATGTTCTTTTGAAGGTTCTTTATTACGACCACAAAACATGCATTTCACAAAATCACTCCTTATATAATAAATTGTATTTTGCTTATATAATAGCATATAAAAAACAAAATTTCAATAAATATAGCACAAATCAAATATTGACGTATTTAGATTTATATGGTATAATTATGACATAATAAAACAATAACCATAAATTAAATATGTGAAAAATGTCGATATTTAGCTGTAAAGTAGAGATATATCGACAAAAAATTATAACAAGATTTAAAAAAATATGGGATAAATATTTACAATATCAATATTATTTAATCAGGAGGTGACGACTATGAGAACGAAAAGCAAAAAGTACCATTTAACAAACAAAGAATATGAGATCATGAAAATATTGTGGAAGAGTGGCAAACCGATGTTGATTTCAGACATCTTGCTTGAAACCGATAACGTAGCAGAAAATTCTCTCCATCCTATGATAAAAAATCTTATCAACAACGGGTTTATCAAAGTAGTAGGCAGTATGAAAGTATCAAAGACTACAAGTAGGCTATATGCACCGGCGATAACTGTTGATGAGTACGCTGCAATGCAGTTAGAGGGGATAATGAAAACAAGTAACACTAAACTTGATTTCAAAAACGTACTAGCATATTTTACAAAACGTAACAAGAAAAATAATGACGATGTTATAACTGAAGTTGAAGAATTTATAAAAGAATATAAAGAAGATTTATAGGGGTTGTTTACATTGATTGATTTAACTCCATACTCTATTCTGAGTGTAACAGTCGTTACAAGTGTTTTTATAATATTATTTATAATTATTACACGTATAAAAGTAGTTATTTTGAGGCTGCCAATGTGGTTGCCTGTGACTTTGGCTGTTATTATGGGATTGAGGTTGTTATTCCCTGTTGAATTTCTGTTTGCAAGCAACACTTTGCTTTCGTTTGATGTGTTTCCTCATATTGATAATGTTATTTATGCGGATATACCCGTTATAAACAATGTGGTTCCAAGCATTAAAATTACGGTTGTAAATGTATTTTGTGCAGTATGGGTGGTTGGGGCAGCAGTATTTGTTGTTAAATATATAAACGAATACAGAAAATTTTGCAGAGCAATAAGGCATATTGATTCTACCAATGATCCTTTAATTTTAGATGCGTTAAATAATATTAAAACAGAATACAACTTCAAATTTGATGTTAAGATTATCATTAACAGAGTAATTCCATCTCCCGCTGAGTTTGGATTTTTCAGACAAGTAATATTTCTAAATGATTATAAATATACAGCGGAAGAATTGAATTGTATTTTATCTCATGAGCTTACTCATTTTTATAATAAATCAAACTGGATCAGGCTTTTTACGGATATGGTTAAATCAATTCTCTGGTGGAATCCTATAATTTACATGCTTCAGAAACATGTTGATGATCTTCTTGAAATATATGTGGATGCTTTTGCAACTAAAGATAAAAGTCATGAATTTAAAATCGGTTATCTTGAATGTATTGAAAAGGTTTTGAAAATTTCTAAATCCAAAGGAAGGGTAATTCCGCAAATGAACTTTGTCCATTCTATGGCAGCCACACCAAAATCAAAGTCGAAAAAAGAAGATATTATCATGAAGAGATGTAATGTGATCAGATATGGTCTTAAGAATAATATTCCAATTTGTATTTTAATACTATTAATTTTTATTTTGTACATATTTGTTTCAAGTAGATATGTTATTCAACCAGCTTACATTCCTCCGCCCGAAGAAGATATATTGACTCCCGACTTTACAGAAGAAAATTCATATATTGTAAAAGAAGGAGATATATATGTTTTATATTATAATGGTGAGCCTTACTATGCAGATTATAACTTAAATTATTTTCCGGATATTCCAATAATAAACTGATGAGGTGTTACAAATGAAATATTCAAAAATTGTGTCTAAATTATTGTTACTTTTTATTTTTGTTCTGTCATTAAATGCGGCTGTTACTGTTGTGTCAGCACAGGAAAATTTACCTGTAGAAATTGAAAACACAACAGGGGGAGAAACTACAATAACCCCCAGAGGTGAGGTAACAGGCTATAGATATAAATATATTAATGGTAGGAAATATAAAAGGCTCTGGTCATACACAGGCGGTTATTGGATAGATCCTTACTGGACTCCTGCTGAATAATATCAATTATTTTCAAAATTAGATCTTAATGATTTGTTAAAAATACAAATTGGGTATTATATCACCTTTTATACTTGCTGCGGAGGACAAATGCAGAATTAAGTATAAAAGGTGATTTTTATATGATATATTATATCATAAATTATTTAAGATTTCTACTATTATAAAAATATACTCACTGTTTGTCGGGCGTTGATTTAACCATTTAAATCCTACTTTTTCATAAAATTCATTGCTCCTACCTTTTTTCCATGCCTTTTCAATCGCAATGCGTATGCATCTTTCAACGGCACGTGGACTAGTTATATATAATTTGGCAATATTCGGGTATACAACTTTTGTCATTGTATTCAGATCATCTGAGTCAAGATATACCATTATTATTGCCTCTTTAAGATAAGCAAAACCTTTCATATTTGGCGTTATACCGGATGAGCAAAGAATTCTGCTTATTGCTTTTCTTAGTTCCTTTTCTTCAATTTTTTTGATTTCATTTTTCATGTTTGTCCTCCTTTTAAAAATATACATAAAAATAAATTATCATAATTTATTTATACCAGAAATATGCATAAAAATAAAGGTTTTTTCAAAAAAATCAAAATCGTAAAAAATAGGGCATAGCTAAAATATAGCCATACCCTATAGAATTACTTATTAATTTTTATGTAGCTTTCAATAAGAGTTGTTAAATAACCTTCAAGATCTCCTGAATACTCAATAATAAGTTTCTTCAAATCGTCACTCAAAAGGTTTATAGCTTTTGTCAAAGACTTATTAAGAGCTGTAACTTGTGCTTCTTTTGTAAATTCTCCAGCTTTCTTAAGTTCATCAACATAAGTTTGATTAGTCTCTTCCACAACATTTGCAACGATTTCACCTATCTCGGCAAATTTACTTTCCTTTGTTTTCTCTTTAAGCCAATCCGTAAAATATTTGGTCAATACTGGAATAGACACAGTCAATACTATGTATATTAAATAATGTAAAAGTTCTTGTATAGTCATAGTTAATCCTCCTTTATTTTGTCAATTAAATCATTCCCATATATTTCTCTTAGTTTAATCATATTTTCTTTTTTACTTTTATCGAAATAAAAGCCCGTACCTGTAGTAAATGCTGTAAATACAGAAGGAATAAGATATGTCAATGGGGATACATTGCCTGTTTTCCACATTAACAACATAGAAAATATGACTACTGCCAGAGTAATACCACATAAGATTAGAAAAATAATTTTACTAAATTCAAACTTTTTATCTTTGCTTTTATCATATAATTCTTTGTTCAAATGATCACCTGCCTAATTCAGGCATTACTTAATAGTAATCTTACCATTAGCAGTTTCCACGTCTTTGCCAAGAACCTCAGCTATATCTCTCAATTTAACATAGTTGTACCCTTTAATATTTACGGCTTCAACATTTTGGTCATTTACAGATATATTATTAATTTTATTATCAATAGTAACTGCTTTAGTATTAGCATCATAGCCAACATCAAATCCCATATTGCTGAAGTTAGCAGCCTTTATAAAATTTGTACCATCTTTTAAAATTCTATCAATTTTGTATTCTTTGCCATTTACATTAGCTTTACCCTCTGATATCACTTCGTCATCAACCTCCGTTTTATTAGTAGTAGTTAATTTGTTCCAAAATTCAGTTAGCCACAAATTATTTTTTGTACTGTCACCACACCAATAAGCAGGACAGCTTTTACCTGTTACATCGAAATGCCTGATAACGTTAGAGGCAGGAATGTTATATTTAGCCATTAATTCCTTAGTTAAAGCAACAGCATTGTTTATAGTTGCTGCACTCGGATAAATTCTACCATCTTTTGTATCGTCTGCTAATTCTATACTTAGAGAGTTATTATTGGTGCACTTCCCGTAATATTTACCACCGCCTGTTATGGAGCAATTATTATACTTGCTTCCACCAACTGACCAAGCTACATGATTATCTTTAACTGACTGTACAATATTATTGCTATCAACAAAATAATGAGCACTTGCTCCTATATCATTGTTTTTAAAATAATTTCCATTTCCGAGGGCACTATCCCCATTATTTGCTGTGTAGTGAATAACTATGTATTTTATATTTCCTGTACTCCTAGAGGATCCATAATTGGCAGAATTACAAGGAATATACTGAATATTCATATTTTTATCATCTCCCGTTTAAAAAAGTCGCATAAAACCTAGTGTTTTAGCTCTTAATTCTCTGATAAAATGTCAATTTTATTGAGTTATACATATTTATTAAATTTCTTTCATAAATTTATTGTCTTCAACTATTTTGCCTTTTGATAAAGGTTGAGTCGGCAATTCTTTAAGCCTCTCAAATAATTCAGTTCCCACATCATTTCCACCCAGAGCATGATATTGTTCATATATCTTTTTACTTACTTCCATCGCATATATGGGGCAATAACCTTTTTCTGTCCATTTGTTATATGCATCATATAAAGCTTGACGGAGTAGGGCAACCACACCTTCTCTCATAGCTTCATGCTCTGTGTTCCCTGTTATTGTTTTTGTTAGTTCTTGTAATGAAGTTTTAATTTCATTCAATTCTTTTTCATGATTCTTTATAGAATTATGCATATCTTCTTTTTCTAATTGTGATTTAGTCTTAACCCCAAGTCTTGTTAATAACCAATCTATTGTTTTTAAAAGCCCCTCTATAGAAAATAGAAGGGCTAACACAACAATAATAACTTGAGATATACCTACATCTAACAATGTATTAATATAAGTCATTATGTTCTCCTATAATTATTTTAGACCTAATATCTTATCAATGTCCTCCTTAAACTGCGGATATTTCTCAATTACCACATCATAGTCTAATTTGTCTGCTTTAATCCTCATCGCTAAATACTCAGCCATTATGCATCACCCCCGAATAATAAATAATCTACAGCTTCCTGCGTAACCTCCAAAGCAGCAGTCAGTTCCGCAATTCCTTCTTCTGCCGTCTTTTCTTTTTCGGAAACATAATCAATGTACTTTTCAGGATTTCGCTTAGCATTCTCGGCATCTTCTGCCGTTGTTCTGAATTCATTATAGTCATACTCAATAAATGTTTCTTCTTTCGGTTCTCCGTCTATCTCGTATGACTCTGTCTTTTCCTGCCCGTTTAAACATATAAAAACATCGCAATAGCCACCGCCAACATCAACAACTTTGACAGATGGTTGCATTGTTATAAATCTTGCTTTCATTTCTTATCACCTTCTTACATATTTTTAAAATTTCATTAACATGGTATTTCTTTAAAATTTTATAACTATCAGTATTTTTGATGAAACCATAATATGACGCACATCGCCTTGCATATAATAGCGGTATTTTTTTATGTGTTTTTATCATTTTCCAAATGCGTACATAACTCCTTCGTATCCTTTTAAACACTCTGCGTCTTATTGTAGTATGCCATCTATATATCCTAAAACCCATCATATCAATAAATTGTCCTTTATCGTTTTTTCTGTCACTTAATCTAGTCATAAATACAATCCATTTAGACTTAATTTCTAACCCCAAATTATTGGCGTATTTTATAATTAAATCCATGACTTTGTGGATGTCTTTGGCATTAGTTCCTAAAATCAATATATCATCCATATAAAAAATAACATGTTTCGCCAAATTAACTCTTGAAAATGTGCCGTTCTTATGTTTACGAATCCGATACATATTTTCAGATATTTCATGATAAAGCTGAGCCAAATATAAATTGCATAAGTACTGCGATAGATAGGATCCAATGCTCAATCCTGTTTCAAATGTGGATATAAGTTCTTTTATCAACCAAAGCAATAAGTCATTTTTAATATGCTTTTCAAGGAATAATATCATCTTTTCTTTCTTTATACTCTCATAACACTTTTTAACATCTGCCTTGCCTGCATACCTTATATTAACATTTCTCATCCAACGCTTTATTGTCTTTACACCATATATCTGTCCTCTACCCTTAATAGCTGCACATTGATACTCACCTATATAACATAAAAAAGGTTTTAAGCCTTCTACAGCAATATAATCAAAAATTTGCTGTTTAATATCTTGTATTCCTATCCTCCTTATTTTAAAACTGGAAGGATCTATCTTTTCCTGATACCAAACAGGGATTATATTTAATTTTCTATTAATAATTTCTCCCCTAATCCCATCTATGACAGTTTCGATTAACGGATATATCGCATTTTTACCTGATTCTTTAATTAATTTACGAATAGTATTTTCTTTAATACCAGAGTACTTTTCCAACATACGCAAAGTATCGGATCTTGTATATTTGTCTTCTAGGCAATTATATGTTGCCCGAGATATTAATTCTCTGTCTGTTATATCAATGTTTTTACAATATTTTTTCATATTTTTAACCTTTCGATTGTCTTTTTGAGGACTTTCGGCTTTACTACTAACCCCGCCTATAACCAGCTGTGTTATAAGCCCTCTTATATTACAATATAAGAGGCAGGTTTATTAAAAGAATTTTAGGCATCTGCCTGAGCGTTGTAAACAACGGTATTTTTTCGATACGAAACACAGTGCAAAAAAATAATAAATACACAATATCAGGCGCAGTAATTCCAGTTCGTCCTAGACAGGGTATTCCTGCAATTCACATAAGCTGAACCAGCATTCGAACCATTCCTGAGATTACCACTGCACTGTGAGCCCTCTTTAATATTAATAAGTAGGGGAGTGCCCCTCTTTCCGGGCTACGCCCGAAATTCACCCCCCACAACCACTCTTTTAATCGCAGGCGCAGGAATGCCAGTACGCCCTAGACAGGGAAGACCCGCAAGACACAAAAGCAGAACCAGCATACGAACCATGCCAGAGATTACCGCCTTGTAAGTATTCTCTTTGTCCGGAAGTAGTCGCTCCTCCTGCATATATGCGGTCACAAAAACCTTGTGTGCTGCCAGAAACTTCTACGGATGGGTGCCATGTACCTGTTTCATTGTCTATGTCTATATCACCAATATACCAGTCTGCGCCATCACCCGCAGAAGATGCTGGTATATTACCAACCAACTTATATGTATCTCTAATCGTGGTTATATTTGTACTGTGTGCTGCACCTCTTGGTGCCACATATACATCCTTGCTGTAGTCCTCCTTAAAATTTAAAACAACATCACTGGCAACAATATAGGCACCCAAGGCATACTCCACACCTTGTACTCTGTAAGAATGTCTGCCACTTGTATTGGATACATTTGACCCATCATGTTTACCTATAACTTTATCGGTCTCACCCGTCCACATATGCATACTAGACATTATTATCGGGGATGATAGCTCATCCGTCAAAGCAACAGGAGTTGTTGTAAACCCCTCATCAATATCGAGATATACAGCCTTATTACCGTCATCCATATCCTCAATTTCCAGAATTTTTACATCATCTGCATAAATGTGCATAGTGGCTATCCCTTTATCTTTATTTAAATTCCCACTATTATTGTTCCCATATCCTACAGATACACAACAACCTACTTCCAAATTAGCTGCCTGGCTTGCGGTAACAGGGAAATATGTATCTTCTGTGCTTCTTTCCACTGCCGCATCATACTGGAAATTCCAGCTTGTTACTCCTTTATATATAGACTGGGAATCCTTTGTACCATACTTTAAAAGATTAAAAATAATCTGGAACGTATTCCTTGAAGCTCTTGCTCCTGTGACATTTGTTCCTTTTAGTCCATAATTTGTGATCATATTACTGTATGACTGATTTCTTGCAATCTTGCCATTTGGCTGGGAATGCAGTAACCCGTCTGTCCCTACAACAGACGGAAATGCAGACAGGACGTAGTACGGTCTTACGGTACCATCGTGCATTACTGAATAATCAAACGGCTGTAAACCTAAAAGAGTACTAGGACTTGTACTCCAGTTCAGCATTTTATAATTTTCATTGCTATCGTCAAGATTATAATAAAATGTCATTCCCAGTGTACCGACATCAACCGTACCTGTCTCGGAATAGTTTTCGTCACCCTCGATAGCGGTAACTATCTTATTTCCATGCTCATCATAAACATAGTTGCATCTCCACCACATAAATTCGATTTTATCTGCATAATCGTCACGCCCTTCAACCGTATCTGTAGATGGCTCACATACTAACTCTGCATTAGCTCCCATCTTTTCACAGGTTGGAGTAGGGTTATATGAAGACTTCCATACTTTGGTTTGATATATAGATTTTGTCCTTTGTAATGCAAAGAAATCATCCAGCGTGTTTACCGTAGGCTTTTTATTAATAATCGCCTGTATCAGTTCTTTGTCAATTTTATTATTATATATTGAATTAAATTCACCTTTGAGACCGTTATAAATATTGGACAAAGCCAACATCATACCATTTAAATCCACAAACTTCATATTATTCACCATCTTTCTTTTCCTCCTTTACGACCTCGGTCCACTCGCCTGCCTTATCGGCAAATGTATCAACGCAGTTTGTTCTGTACTCGCCTTTTACAAGTTCTTTGCCTTCATCTGCTATTAATCTTACCATTTCAATTGTCTGCATATTACTCACCGCCTGTCCAGATCACTTCTGCGCCCGCAGCACCCCAGGGCTGACCAGTAATGCTGTCCTGTGGTTTGTTGATTGTTA
>CAJFNV010000073.1 GCA_904395805.1 Candidatus Gallispira edinburgensis
TATATCTCTGGAAAATTATATATAACACAAGCGGTATTATCATTGTCATAACCGATACTGCCATTGCTATTGTAAAATCCGTACCGCCCTCTGCACTTATATACATCTGTAATGCAAGGGATAACGTATAATTTTCTTTACTTTTAAGTATCAAAACAGGCCATACATACTCATTCCATGAATTTATAAAAAATATGATTCCTGTTGATATAATAGAAGGTCTTACAAGGGGAAGGACTATATCCCTCATTATTTTAATATTTCCTATGTTCTCAAGTTTTGCAGCCTCAATAAGGGATTTCGGTATACCTCGCATTGACTGCCTTAAAAGAAAAATACCAAGCACGTCTGCAAGCTGAGGCAAGGCTACACCCCATATACTGTCGCGAAGGCCTATCTGAGAAATCATAAGATAGTTAGGTATCATTGTTGATGTAAATGGTATAAACATAGTACTCAGCATTACAAAATAAAGTATGTTTTTTCCCTTATAATCAAAATACACAAGGGAATATGCCGCAAAGACACTTGTAAGCAGTTTAAATACCGTAACTGTAGATGCTATAAGAAAAGTGTTTAATGTTATCTTCAAAAAGGGCAGTTTTTGAAAAACATGGATATAGTTTTCAATAGTCGGTTTTGAAGGTATCAGCTCAAACACGTTATTATACGCATCCTGTAATGTCTTAAAGGAATTTGACAGAGCAAAAATAATCGGCATAAGCATTATAAACACAATTGCAATAAGGAGTATATGCCACCCAATCTGGAAATTTTTTTTAGTTTTCATAATATACTCCCTTCTCAACAAACTTAAATTCAAGCATAAGCAGTATTATAAACAATGCCATAGTCATAGCCGACACTGCTGCTGAGGTGCCTGTACTGTAAAGAGTAAATGCCTCATGATAAGACATATATATCATATTTGAGCTGGCATAGTTAGGTCCGCCTTGAGTAATGACCTTTATAGGAGTAAATACATACTGCATACCCTGAACTATTGTTATAATAAAAACATATATTCCCGTAGCCGAGCTCATAGGCACGACAATATCCTTAAATATTTTCCACATTGGTATGTTATCAAGGCGTGCCGCTTCAATTACCTCAGTTGAAACCCCTGATACCCCCGCAAGTATAATTATAAAATTATATCCAAAAGTTTTCCATGTTGTTATAATACAAAGCACAGCTATTACCCAGCCTTCTGTTTTTGACCAAAACGGCATTGAAATACCAAAATATTTTGCTATTATGGCAATAGGCCCTGATATAGGATTTAATATCCAAACATAAAGTATTGAACCAACAACAAGTGAAATTACACTGGGCAAAAAAAATGCCGATTTGTAAAAACCGTGACCCTTTTTTACTATATTAGATAGTATAAACGAAAGCACATATGGCATAATAAAGTTAAATACAAGAAGTATTACAATATATAGAAATGTATTTCCGAATATTTTCCAAGTATTTGGATCTCCCAACACAGAAATATAATTTTCTAAACCTACAAATTCCTTCACCGGCTTTACCATATTCCAGTCAAAAAAACTCAGATAAATCGTATAAAACAGCGGATAAAACATAAACAGTGCAAACATCACAAGAGACGGCACCAAAAATATGTAACCTATAACAGAGCGTTTTTTATCCAAACCATTCACTAAAATTCCTCCTTTCAAAAGATTTCATATTCAATGGCGTTTACTCTATAATAAACGCCATTGAATATTTATAATTATTCACTAACAAGAAGAGCATTAATAGCGTCTTGAGTACTTTTCATTCCTTCTTCCGCCGAAATTTGTCCGCCTAGTATCTGGTCTCTCATATCAAGAAGCATCTGTTCTGCCTGAAGTCCCGCATCCCCCGGAAAAGCTGTCCAAGGCACAACATTGTCCATCTGTTCAATTGCCGCATTCATCATCTTATTTTCAGCAAGGAAATTTTTCAATCCGTTTTCCGCTTCTGCAACATCCTTTCTTGGAGGTACATATCCTGTTCCCTCTGTCCATGCTGCCATTGCCTCAACACTGTAAAGATACTTTTCAAATTCCCATGCAGCCGCAATTTGTTCTTCATCCTGAGCCGTTATGGCAAGGAAACATCCACCGGCTGGAACTTTTCTTTCTTCTCCTTCCCATACAGGGGATTTAACTGTTATCCCGTCAAATTGAATACTGTCCTGAATTGACGCACGTCTGGCAATTGTTGTGTAAAGCATAGCACAGTTTCCGTCTATAAAACTTTGACAGCCCTCATCCCAGGATACATGAAGAGCACTTCCTCCTTTTATCATATCTGATAAAAGCTGCATAGCCTCAATTCCACCCTCAGATGCAAATGTAGCTTCTGTTTTTCCATCTGTTTTTGTTATCATTGACGCTCCGTTGCTTTCAATTATTCCCTGCTGTGCCCAAAAGTCTGCCGGTTCCTGCATATAAAAACCATATTTTCCTGTCTTTTCCTTTACTGTATCAGCAAATTCCTTTACCTGCTCCCATGTCTGAGGACCGTTCTCATCAAGCCCGGCTTCCCTTAAAATATCTTTGTTTATATACAAAACAGGGGTACTAAGGGAATATGGAATACCTACCTGATTTCCATCGGAGTTTACTGCAAGCTCAAGAATGTTAGGCAGAAAATTATTATTTAAGAAATCCTTGTCTTCAGTGTCATATTTATCTATTGCTTCCTGAGGCTCTATGTATTCAAAGTTATTTGAGAAGTAGTCAAGAAATGCCCAGCCTATCTGTACAATAGCAGGATAGTTTCCTGTAGCTGCTTCTGCCTGTAAATTCTGCATCAAACCTTTGTACATATCAGGATTATATTTTGCCACAACCTCAATATGATCATTGTTCTCGTTAAAGTTCTTTACAAGCTCATCAACTGTAAGCCCGCCTTGATTTTCAGCATTACAGTGCCAATACTCAATTACAGTTTTTTCATTTCCTCCATTATTTACACTGTCAGCAGTATCACTGCTGCAGCCTGTTGCACAGGTAACAATGCTTGCCCCCATAAGTGCTAACGCAATAAATTTCTTTAAACATTTTTTCATTTTTTATTTCCTCCTTTTATTTCACAACAAATTTTATTGTTCAATACATTATAAAGTGACAAAAAGCTCCCTACAATCATTACTCCATAAATTTTAAGTTAATTCTTTGTAAATTCAAAAGCCCATTCATTATATAATTCTCTGATTGATTTAAAAATATAATTCGGTTTACACATATATCCCATTGCATCTTCTTTCGTTGCCTCTCCTGTTAAAACAAGTGCCGTATCAACTTTGGAATTATATCCGCACAAAATATCGGTATAAAGCCTGTCCCCTACCACAATAGTTTCCGCTTTAGTACAGTTATTAAGGCTTACTGCCATATCAACTATAGCCGGTTCGGGTTTTCCAATAAATATAGGTTTTCTTTTTACGGCATGTTCAATCATTTGACATATACTTCCACAGTCAGGTACAAAACCAAAATCAGAGGGACATACCATGTCAGGGTTTGTTGCTATATAATCCACACCATGTTTACTCAATATTCTACAGGTATCTGTTATTTCATTGTATGTAAGCTCATTATTATAGGCAACTAGTACGCAAGAAATATTTTCATCATTACAATCTGTTGTAATTTTAATACCATTATACATAAGTTCTTCCTTAAATGACTTTGTACCCATAACATAAATAAGCCCCCTTTTATAATTTTCTTTTAAATATTTTACAGTAACATGGGACGCTGTTATAAAATTGCTTTCATCTGTTTCCACTCCCAGCCTGTCAAACAAACATATATAATCTTTTACGCTTTTTGTAGTGTTGTTAGTTATAAAAACATATTTACCTCCATATGTTTTTAATGCATTAAAAAATTCAATTGATCCGTCAATTAAGCATTCTCCCCTGCAGACAGTTCCGTCAATATCCAACAGAAACAATTTTTTGTTTTTAATCATTCTATCTCTCCGTTCATTTGCTTTATTTTTTATAAGTTTTTAAATCCGTAAAATTGTACCATTGAAAAGAACTTCTTACTATCATTTTTCGGTAAATTTAGAATAAATATTATGTAAATTATTAAAATAACAAAAACACATTTACGCTAACTGTTAAATAAAACAGCGGTGCAAATATATACTTATCTGCACCGCCAATATATATTTAATATAAAACCAAAAGTTGCTAAAGAAATAAAAATTAAAGGGAAACGGTAAATACCGTTTCCCTCAGACTGTCAAAAAACTTATTTTACTGATAGCCAGTTAATACTTAGAATAGTAAACTTGCATACTGACTTCAATTCTTAATTACTTACATTGCTGCTCAAGCATCCGCTCTGTCTCCTTTTTAAAGGAGAGGGAGAAACGCCTGCGTTTCGGAAGAGGATTTCAAGGAGCAGTCAGGCTTTGCCTGACTGCGGATTTTATGGCAGCCAGCAGAGCTGCCGGTGGATTTTTTAACTCCGCACCGGACATCTTAAATAAAATGCAAGATTTCTTTCAAGCGTGTCGACTTTTTCGACACGCAGAGGGAAACGGTAAATACCGTTTCCCCCTGCAATCAAAAACCATAAAAACTATTTTCTGCAATAATCACATTTATTATTTAATAACTCTTACTCCGAGAACGCCTTCAACAGCTTCAATTTTAGCTGTATCTGCACTCTTAACATCGGCAATTGTATATCCGTAATTTCCTCTTGTCTTTGCCGTAAACTGACAAGCTCCTGTAACGGCAGCCTTAACATTGTCCATAGCTTCAGCTTTTGAAAGAACACATACTCTTTCACAGCCCTCAACCATAGGAGCAGAAACACAAGGATAATTTACTGAATTTACAATATTTCCCTTTTCAAGATATTCCATCATTTCCTCTGCGGCCATAGCGGCACAGTTGTCCTCAGCTTCGGGAGTTGAAGCTCCTAAATGAGGAAGAGTAATAATGCCTTCAACACCTACTGTATTTTCATTAGGGAAGTCTGTAGCATAATAACTTACCTTACCACTTTCAAGTCCTGCCTTTACAGCGTCAACATCTACAAGCTCATTTCTTGCAAAGTTAAGAATTCTCACACCATCCTTACACTTAGCAAGACTTTCACTGTTAATCATATTAGTAGTTTCGGCAGTAGCAGGTACATGAACTGTAATGTAATCTGACACTGCGTAAATATCATCAATGTTAGCTGTAAACTTAACTTTGCTGTCAAGAGCTAAAGCATTCTTAATTGAGAAGTAAGGATCATAACCGATAACATCCATACCAAGAGAAACAGCGGCATTTGCAACAAGAACACCAATTGCACCAAGACCTACAACACCTAAAGTCTTGCCCTTTATTTCAGGACCTGCAAAGTTAGACTTGCCCTTTTCTACTTTCGCTCCAATGCCCTCTTCTCCCTGTAAACTCTGAGCCCATTTATAGGCGCCCATTATATTTCTGCTTGTTATAAGCATAGCTGTCAAAACAAGCTCCTTAACTGCATTTGCATTGGCTCCCGGAGTATTAAACACAACAATACCCTTGTCAGCACACTTGTCTAAAGGAATATTGTTTACACCTGCACCACATCTTGCAACTGCCTTAAGACTTTCTGGAAGCTCCATATCATGCATTTTAAAACTTCTTAAAAGTATAGCGTCAGGATTAGCCATATCATCAGCTACATTGTAATTATCCGTAAGCCTTGAAAGACCCACCTTAGAAATTTTGTTTAATGTCAATACATTATACATTTAAATCACCCTTTCTATTTACTCAAAATTCAGCTATACTGAATTTTGAAAAACAAGACCGACTTTCTAAAGTCGGCCCTGCTGTCAACTACTTATTTATTTTCAGTTTCAAACTTCTTCATAAATTCAACAAGAGCCTTAACACCCTCAACAGGCATTGCATTGTAAATACTTGCTCTCATACCGCCTACAGTTCTGTGTCCCTTAAGGTTTACAAGACCGTTTTCTGTAGCTTCCTTAATAAACTTAGCATTAAGGTCCTCATCATCAGTTACAAAAGGCACATTCATAAGACTTCTGTCCTTAGGCACAACAGTACCTCTGAACATCATTGAATTGTCAAGGAAGTCATAAAGAATAGCAGCCTTTTCTTCATTGACCTTCTGTATCTCCTTAACACCGCCCATTTTCTTGAGCCACTTGAACACAAGACCTGCTACATAAATAGCATAGCAAGGAGGTGTATTGTAAAGAGAACCTGCATCTGCATGAGTCTTATAGTTAAGCATTGTAGGACAGTCATCCTTAGCTCTGCCTATAAGGTCCTCTCTCATAATTACAACTGTTACGCCTGCAGGACCGATATTCTTCTGAGCACCTGCATAAGCAAGACCAAACTTGGTAATATCAAGTTCCTCAGACATGATCATACTTGAAAGGTCAGCCACAAGAGGAACATTTCCTGTATCAGGAATTTCAGTATATCTTGTACCGTAAATAGTATTGTTATATGTAATATAGAAATAGTCAGCATCAGGATTAAACTTAGACTTGTCAAGAGCAGGGATATAGTTGAATACCTTATCCTCTGAAGAAGCAACAAGATTAACATTGAGAAACTTCTTTGCTTCCTGCATAGCCTTCTTTGACCACTGACCTGTGTTTACCAGATCACAGGTGCCCTTCACCCCAAGGTTTAAAGGTATCATAGCGAACTGAGTCGAACCGCCTCCCTGTAAAAACATAACTTTGTAATTATCAGGTATGTGCATAAGCTCTCTTAAATCAGCCTCAGCCTCTTTAATAATATCATCAAACCACTTGGAACGGTGGCTCATCTCCATAACAGACATACCTGAACCATGATAGTCAAGCATCTCCTTCTGAGCCTGTTCAAGTACCTCAAGAGGTAACATTGATGGACCCGCTGAGAAATTGTAAACTCTTTCCATTTTCTTCATCCTCCAATTTAAAATAAACGATTACAAAAAAATAATCTAATGTTTATTATAATACATTTTATACCATAATGTCAATAGCTAATTCCACATTGCGTGGACAAGTGTATTCCAATCGCACTATTTTTTAAATATTTTTTTAACTATTTCATATTTGAACTTATATATACATATATCGGTCATTATACGGAAATAATTTTGAAATATGTAAAGCAAACGTAAAATTTTTAATATTAAATTTTCAAAATTTATCATTTATGTTACATATTCTTCTAAATTATTGAATTAAAATGGGTAATATATTATACTAAAAGAGAGTTTACAAAGGTGGAGATACATATGAAGAAAATACTATTGATTATAATAGCAATTATACTTACAGGTTGTTCCTTTTCCAATGATTATGTAGTTAAAATAGGCAATGATAAAATAAGCCGCGGGGAATATCTTGTTTATCTCATGGAGCAGAAAAAAAGTTTTGAACAGCAGGGCGGTACAGATATATGGGAAGCGGATTTTGACGGCGTAAGCGCAGAAGAAGTGGCAAAACAAAATGCCGTAAACACCCTTGTTATGGTAAAGACTGCGGTAAAGCAGACAGATGAGCTGGGCATTACATTAACAGATGAGGACAAGGCAGTTGTTGAATCCCAGACTGAGGAACTTTTAAATGACTTTGAAACTGAGGATCTTGAAAATCTGGACCTTGACAGAGATAAAATTTATAAAATAATGGAAGAAGTTGCCCTCCAGCAGAAAGTGTATGCCTATGTAACAGACAGCTACACCGTAAACGAAACGGAATTTCAGGAATACCTGACTCAATATTATTCGGAGCATATTTCCGATTTTACAACTTATATGATAAAGGAAATATTCCTCCAGCCCGATATAACAAGCAGTGAAAACAAAGACATTATAAATAACGCATTTAATAAAATACAGGCAGGTACTCCCTTTGACACGGTTTTAAACGAAATTTCACCTGAAAGCAGTACAGACCCCGTTGAACTTGATACCAGCCTTTATACAGAAAATACACTTAATGAAATATATTCTCATCAGAAAGGTGACTGCTTCCTTGTGGAAGATACAGACGGCTACCATATTTTCTACATTGATGATGTCATTAGCAGCTCTGTTGAAAGCATAGAGCCTCAGATAAGAGAACAGTACATTAACGAAAAAAAGCAGGCTATATATCAGGCACAGAATGACAGCTGGCAGGGAGATCTGACAGTTGAAAAAAATGATGAGGTATGGAATAACATTTCAATCGTTAAAGACTACTAAAGCTCCGGAGTTAAACCGGAGCTTTTTATTATAGTTCGACAATTTTTAATATGGTTTATTTTATCTGTTTTTGGCTCCTATACAGGCTTCTTTGTAGGGCAATACTGTCCAACCTAAAGAATTAACATAGACCTGTCTGTTCAAAAAGGCGGAGTGCCCGCCCCCTTGGCTCCTTTGTAAAGGAGCTGTCACCGCAAGGTGACTGAGGATTTTCTTTATTTATGCACAGCTGACTGAGGTTTTTTCGTTAAACCACACTATTTGGCAAAGAACCTTCATTATTTACCGAATATTTTAGTTTTAATGACCACAAGCATAAACAAAGGCAATTGAAGCATTCTCACAAACCTTGACGGCTGTGTAATAAGTCTGTAAAACCACTCAAGTCCATGGTCAATAAAGAACTGAGGTGCCCTCTTTACATTGCCGCTCATAACATCAAAGCTTCCTCCCACACCTATAGCAAGCTTAACATTCAGCTCTTTAATATGGTCATATATCCACTTTTCCTGTTTTGGGAAGCCTATGCCTACAAGGAGGAGATCAGGCTTTAATTCATTTATCTCTGCAATTATTTCCTTTTCCCTTTCCTTGTCGAAATAACCGTTCGCCGTCCCCACGACCTTAAGTCCCTTATACTTAGCCTCCATAACCTCTTTGGCTGTATCGGTAACACCGGGAGCGCCGCCAAAGAAATATGCGGTTTTGCCCATATCCTTCATTTTGTCAAAAATTCCCTGAACAAGGTCGTAGCCTGCAACTCTGTGCTTTATGGGATTTTTTGTAAATCTGGAGCCGTATACAATGCCGATACCGTCAGGCACATTCATTGTACTTGAATTAAGAATTTCCATAAACTCCTTATTTTTACGGGCTTCCATTACCATTTCAGGATTAGGCGTATATATTATGGATTTTCCATTGCCCTTTAAACAGGAAACCGCCCTGCTGACAGCCTCCTCAGGGGTAATGTCTGCAAAAGGCACTCCTAAAATTCTGCATATACTCATAGTCTACCTCATAAATTTCAACTTACTTTTTAATAAATTCCTTAAATTCACTTACTGAATAGTATAGCTTCCCTTAACAAGGAACCATGCAGCCTCGGTAACCTTAAATCCTCTTCCGTCAGCTCTCGGAATAATATTTAAATGATTGAGAGAGGCACTGTGTCCGTTATATAATGTCTGTCCTGTTGTAGCATCGGTAATGCCTTCACTTCCGCTTAAAACAACTCCGGCCTTACCAGCTCTTAAAATCATTTCCGTACCTTCGCCGCCTATAATAGTCTTGCCTACTGCAACGCTTACAGGTGTAAATGTTATTGCTGTTGAAGTACTTCCTCCTGAGCCTATTAAAGACATAACCTGTTCTATCTTGTCATCCACATAGCTCTTTGAAACAAGAGGATCAGACTCGGAACCTGCATCAGCCCCGTAAACACTGCCCATTATCATAACTGCACTTGCAATTACACCTAATAAGCCGACTAAAAATCTTTTCATTTCCTTTTTCTCTCCTTTTCACTTCTGATAATATCAAGCTGTTTGGCAAGAAGTATGTCATTCTCTTCAGCCTTAGCCGTCATAATATCAGCCTTGCTCTTCAATATACCTTTATATCTCTCCATATTTTCAAATATGTCCAAAGTTGTAGATGTTATCTTGTCACTGTCAAGCTTTTCCTTTCTTACATCTCCCCCTTCGGGCATATCAAGTTCTTTTAAATAATACTCTATTTTAGGGTCATAAATAATTCCAACCATAGGCACATTTTTAACTGCCGCAAAAATAAGGGTATGAAGTCTCATACTCACCATAACATCAACTCTGCCAACAATACCCATCATTTCGGCAGGAGTATATCTTTTGGTAAGTATATATGACTTATTCTTCATCATTGAAGAAACCTTCTTTGAAATAACTATATCATTTGGAAACTGCATAGGTATAAAAATAATTTCCTTTCCCGTTTCCGCAATATTGTCACAAGCTCTCGCTATCTTTGAAATATAGTCATCGCCATATTTAGCCTTCGACCATGCCCTTACGGACACCCCTACTCGAGGCTTTCCTCTTTCTATAAAGCCTTCATTCAAAATCAGCTTTTCAGCCTCTTCGTCTCCTATACTTTCAAGTTTGAAAGCAGCATCTGCAGTTACAGTAACATTTGGGTTGCTTACACCTATATTTCTTAGATCCGCCTCTGAAAGCTTTTCCCTTAATGTTATAACATCAACAGTGTTTATAACAGAGCGCACAAGACGCTGATTAAGCTTGCCTGTCACAGGTCCGATACCGTTTGCATACAGCATGACCCTTTTTCCGAAAAGTTTTGCAAGCTTTATAAGGCTTAAGTAGTACAAAAGAGAACGTGTGCTTGTCCCGTTCTGAAGCAATGTTCCTCCTCCGCTTAAAACAATGTCACTGTTTCTTATAGCAGACAATACCTGAAGCACATTAAACCTCTGTACAGACTTTACGTTATATTCAGTTTTTGTAAATTCAGGATTATGACTAAGGGCAGTGATATCCACATCATCGGCAAGACCTCTTATATTTGTGGTCATTGCCTTAAGTATAGCTTCATCACCGCAGTTGCCAAAGCCATGATAGCCTGCTATCAACAGATTGATCATAACATTACCTCCGGAGCAAGTCTTTATACTAAAGACCTGATTACTTTTCGGAATTAAATTTAATTGTTTATTTTTTTATACTCATAATACCATATATTCATAACTACAGCCACAAACATCCAGAAAAGGCTTGTCATCATAGGCACTTCAAAAACATTTTCAAAGAAATTATGAACTATAACACCGCAAAGACCTGCCATAATACCAGTTGACAATTCCCTTGAAAGCTTGGTTGAAGCAATTTTCATGGTTCTGAATCCGTTTACAACCACAGAATACATAAGTGCAGCAAAGGCAGAGAATCCCACTATGCCTGATTCAACGGCAGTTTTAAGCCAGTAGTTATCCATATAAAAGGTCTTTACGACCTCTGTATCCACAATAGTCTGCAAATCATGGTTTATAGCAACGGCACCGCCGAAATGACCTAAACCTATACCGAAAACAGGCTGATTTGCAAATATTTTAAGTCCCGTGATCCATCTTACAAGACGTCCGCCCTTTAACGAAGACTCTATGTATTCAGGGCTTAACATATAGCTTATTCTGTTTCCCACGCTTGGCACAGCCACTACAACCAGAACAACACACACAATACAAGGGATAATAAGCCTTTTATCCTTTAAAAGAACATATATACCTATTGCAACTGCAAATCCTATCCATGCACCTCTTGAAGAAGTAAACACAAGACTTGCCATCATACAAAGTACAATAATCGCAAACAAAATCTTGCCCTTAGTATTTTTATTTACAACAGCAAGAGAAATCGCCATAGGTGATGCCAGTGTCAAAAGTGAACCGAATATATTAGGACTTGTAAATATGGAATATACCCTTGTTCTTACACCTGCCTCATTCTGATCGACCCATCCTGCAGGCATTTCAACACCGATAATATACTGATAAATACCATGGAGAGCAAGAAGCCCCACTACTATAACAAAGAATGTTGTAACACCCTTTGCAGTCTTTTCTCCCCTCAAAAGCTGTATTACAACAAAATACCAGAGCATATACTGTACAATTGCCCTGAATCCCTCAAGAGCAATGCTGTAATCGGGAGAATTTATAATAAGGCATATTATCATAGCACTTATAAATATAAAAAGAGGTATATCCATTGGAGAAGTCTTAAATCCCTCGTCCTTACGGTTTGCGATCCACTTGAATATCCACAGCATTACAAGAAGTATGAAAAAAAGCTCGTCCCACACACTTCCAAGAGCCCCTCCAAAGGCTCTGAGAACAGTATCTATAACACCAAAAGCAGCCAATATAAACACAGCCACTTCATATCTGCACAAAATAACACTTACAGCCACCACAACAGCTACAACAGCAAGAGCAGCCACAGGTCCCAGAGTACCGCATCCAAGCCCCAGGAGCAAACCTGTCAATATAATTAAAGCAACATTTCTTTTACTCAAAAAACCACCAACTATCTGATTAAATCAATGAATTCAGCAAATAACCTCAATACAGCACTGCCTTTCAAAGCACCCTTGCACAAAGAAATTACAACACATAAAAGCCCAAGTACAAACACTGCAATACACATTATTACATTAACAGCAGACATTCCCCCTGCATACATAAGGGCAATAATACTTCCCGCTGCAATACTCATAAATAATATTCCAAAGCCCATAAGCTTGCTTTCAGCAGAAGCATTATATACCTTTACAGTGTCCTCTGCAGCCCTGCTGCCTGAAAGCCAGCCGGACATAAATGAATTGATCCAGCCGAAAAGCCTGTCAAAAAGTGCCGCTATAGACATTATGATCCTGTATACAAAGCTGTATCTGTAATAAGGCTTTTTATTTCCATATTTAGAAAGAATTCCGTATATCACGCTGTTTTTAAAGCAGACTGCAATTCCTGTCATATTTTTTTTAAGTCTGCTGTTATTATAAGCTGCATCAAAGGCTTTTACTATACTCATGAGAGCTGATATTACAAAACTTTCTTTAAAAATAACAACCAAGCTCTTCATTAAGCCATCTCCTTACTCATCCTTAAATTCAACGCCTCTTATTTTAGCATTTGCCTCAACAGTCTGAGTCTTTATAATATAACTGTATCCGACTCTCGCTTCCTGTCCTCCAACTTTAATTGTAATATTTGAAGGATCGATTTTTTCCTTAACAACAACAGTTACATCCTTCCATATAGGATGCTCACTGTAAACAGCCTTACCTTCACTGTTTACACCTACATATGCGGCAGGCTCAACCTTTATATCCACAATCTCGGCATCTGTATACTTGCCGCCTGCAACTATATGGTCACCTATATTAAGAGATTCTGCAACCTCAGGTACCTGTAAACTTGCAAAAGCAGTTACATAGCAGTACTGATCCTCACTTGCAGGATTCAGTCCGTTTGCATTAAGCTTTGATGAAGTAAATCTTACCACAACCGCTGCCACAATTGCAATAATAATAACTACTACCACCAGATCCACAATGTTTAATTTTCCGAATAATTTACCCTTTTCATCAACGAGCTTCATTTTCTGCACTCCTTTATAATTTTATTGTATATATTAATATGGGTATTTGCCATAGACTCAACAGAAAAGTTTTCAAGAGCCCTTTTATAAAACTCATTACCCATTTTTATTCTCAGTTCATCGTCATTGCAAAGTTTTTCAAGCTTATCCGCAAAGGCATTATAATCTCCCGAAGGCACAAGGTAACCGCTTTTACCGTCCTCTATCATTTCGGGTATCCCCCCTACAGCCGTAGCAACTGTTGCCTTTTTCATTCTTGCTCCTTCAAGAAGAGCATATGGAAAGCTTTCCGAATATGAGCTTAATGTATTCACATCAATATGCTTGTAAAAGCTGTTCATAACAACGGAATTCATTATCTGACCTATCATATGAACCCTGTCATTAAGTCCCTTTTCATTGACGTAAGCTTCACAGCTGTCCCACATTTCACCGTCACCGAATACAATAAATTCAATGTTATCGCATCTCTTTGCAAGTACGTTTGCTGCCTTTAAAAACACATCTACGCCTTTAACGGCAAAAAGCCTTGCTGCAATACCCACATATTTCTTATTGGGGTCATACTGCATATGTATTCTGTCAAAGAATCTTTCCTTGTCGAGAATTTCAAGCTCAGGCTTAAAGTCAATACCATTGTATATAACTTCAATTCTCTCCTCTTTAAAGCCTCTTTTTATAAGCATATTTTTAAAGGCTTGGGTCACACACAGAACATGGTCAAATCTTCTCAATGCATATGAATTTATAGGAGTATACACCATCTGCTTTCGTGCATTATCCTTAAAATCCAGCTTGTAATCACTGTGAAGAGTGGTTATCATTGGAGCCTTGACCCTGTGCATTATAAACAGTGATATATAATTTGCCCTTGCCCCGTGGCAATGGACTATATCGCATCCGCTGTTATTGATATAATCGCATATCTTCTTATTTACAGAGAGGTCATATCTCTTTGTCTGTGGTATAATTGTAACGGGAATACCAAGCTCTCTTGCCTCCTCTGTAAATATCCCCTCCATAATGCAAAGAAGCTCTACATCAATATTAAGTTTTCTAAGATTATCAAGTAGAGTAAGCACATGAGTTTTTGCGCCCCCTGTATCTCCTCCGCTTATGAAGTGTAAAATTTTCATAATATCACCATTAATTCATACTGTCAAAAACATGAGCAAGCTTCTCTGTAAGTTTCTTTCTTTCAAAGCCCTCTATAACACTTCTGTCAGGCTCAAAATCAAGTTTTCCCTTACACCACTTGTCATAATATTCCTTGATGTTTGCCTTTATCTGTTCCACATCATCGGTATTTGCAACAATACCAATTTTGCTTTCATTTACAAGATCTGCGGCACAGCCTTCCGGCAAAATAGCAAGGACAGGTCTGTTTGTATTCATATATTCAAAAATTTTGCCTGTATAAAAGGCATTTGCACCTCTGCCGCTGCCCTCAATAAGTACAAGAACATCGGCACCCATCTGGTGCTCTATACATACATTATGGGGAACATAGCCCACTATTTCAAAGCTGTCTGTAAGTCCGAAACTGTCTATCTGTGACTGGAGCTTGTCCCTGTGATAATTTCCTATAAGCTTTATTTTAATTTTGCTTCCCTCAATTTTTCCCTCTTCCTTAAGCTCCTTTAAAGCTTCAAAGAAAGTATCAGGCTTTCTTCTTCCGTAAAGGGCACCTGTATATACCATTGTAAGCCTGTCATTATTCGGTTTCACACTGCTGTCAAAACCTGCAAAATCCTCTGCATCATATCCGTTTGGTATAAATACAAAATTATCACCTGATATATTGTTATTCCTTATAAAATTCTCTCTCATTACCGGAGTATTTGTAATAAGCATATCAGCAGTTGTCACAACACTGTGCTCCATATTCTTTTCTATTCTTGTTCTTACAGGATTGTATGGATTGTCAAGAGTATATGGATTATTTGTCCATTCATCCCTGAAATCTGCAGCCCACTTTATTTCCGGCATTTTCTTCTTGATATATAATCCCAGAAGATGGTCACTGTAAGGCGCCGAAGTGGTATATATAATGTCAATACCTTCACCTCTTATGACTTCAAGTGCCTTTTTTCTTGAAGCCTTGTACCAGAAATAAGCTGTATCGGGAATAATAAACTTACCCAAAACCTTTCCGGGTATCCTCATTATACCCTTAAGTTCAGGCAGTTCATAAGCCTTTGTCCTGTAAATTTTAACTCCCTCAGGCACATCCTTTAAAAGAGTTTCGTCTTTAAGGGGCATATTGCCTACCTCTCTCGTAAAGACAACAGGCTCATAACCGAAAGCCCTTAAATGCTTTACAAACTTGACACTTCTCTGTACGCCTGAGCCGCCCATAGGCGGAAACTGATTTGCTATTATCAATACCTTTTTCATTTCAAATACCTGCCAGTAACAATATTCAATTATAATTCCAAAAGCCTTAAAGACTTTTGGAATTATAAACAATAATTAATTTTCTTCCTTGCCTTCACCTAAAAGCACATACTCAATGCCTGCTCCCGTAACATCATCTCTGTTCCAGAAGTTTCTTGTGTCAAGTATGACCTTATTATTCATATTTTCAGCCATCTTATTAAAGTCAACATTCCTGAACTGGTCATGATTTACACCAAGTACAACAATATCACTGTCCTTGCAGGCATCATACATTTCAAAGTTGTTTGCAACCTTTTCTGCTGCATGAGGGTCGCAAACCTTTACATTTACACCCTTAGCCTTTAACATATCCATAAGATGCATAACAGGAGATTCTCTTATATCATCAATATTAGGCTTATATGTAACACCGAATAATGTAACAGTCTTTCCTTCCAAGCCGCCTAATATCTTATCGATCTTATTCATAACAAACTCAGGCATAGAGTCATTGTTAAGTCTTGCCTGGTGAATAAGCTTTGCATTCTTACTCTTTTCAACAAGGAACCATGGGTCAAGGGCAATACAATGTCCTCCTACACCCGGACCCGGCTGTAAAATATTAACTCTCGGATGCTGATTAGCCATTCTTATAACATCCCAGCAGTTTACACCAAGTTCTTCACTCATTTTGGCAAGCTCATTTGCAAGAGCAATATTTACATCTCTGAATGTATTTTCCATAAGCTTGCACATTTCGGCTGTAGTTGAAGTTGTAATAAATATTTCACCTTCAACGAAGCTTTCATAAATCTTTTTAACTTCAAGACTTGACTTTTCATTTATACCGCCTACAATACGGCTGTTTGTTCTGAGCTCTTCAAGAACTCTTCCCGGAAGAATTCTTTCGGGAGAATGGGCAACGAGAAGTTCCTCACCGATTTCAAAACCTGTTTCCTTAAGAATAGGAAGCATAAGGTCAAGTACAGTTCTCGGAGGTGAAGTTGACTCAAGTACAACAATTGCACCCTTTCTTACACAAGGCACAATAGCCCTTGTAGCAGACTCAACAAATCTCATATCAGCAGTCTTGTCCTCATTAATAGGAGTAGGAACAGCTATGATATACACATCACAGCCAACAGGGCACTCAGTAGTCCCCACAAGATTGCCCTCTGCAACTACCTGCTTTACAAGGTCCCCAAGTCCCGGCTCTTCAATTATGATCTCACCCTTGTTAAGGGCATCAACAGCCTTCTGGTTAAGGTCATATCCTATAACCTTGTGACCCTTTGATGCAAACATGGCAGCAGTAGGCAGACCAACGTAGCCTATACCAATTACACAAATGCTTTTTTTCATTAGTTATATCTTCCTTTCCTGCTCTCTGCAGAGCAAAAATTTACTTTTTAAAAAATTTATTTTTAATTATAGCAAGCTCATCTTTGACCTCGCCTGTTATGACAAGCATTGCTCCATATACTATAATACCACAAATTATGAATATTGCCAAACATATTTTGCTGTCCGGCAAAATTGTTTTTAGAATTTCTATTACAGCTACCATTACAAGAGCTGAACCAAGTATTTTTATAAACCTTTTAGGCTCTATTTTCCATTTAAGATAATTTCTTGTACCGTATCTTGCAAGTATAAAATACACAAAGAAACCTATAAATGTAGTAACAGCAGCTATAAAGTAACTTCCCGTAAGCTTTACAAGTATAAGATTTAACCCTACATTTACGGCACCGCCTATAAGACTTCTCTTAAATATAGCATTTGTATTTGAATTAAGCTCCCAGTACTTTATTGAATACTCTGTAAGTCCTAAGAACATCATACCGAGAGCCACCCAGAACATTACAACATGACCTTCAACATACTGGCTTTCAAAAAGAGCATTAGCTGCAGACTGGCTTACCGCAAATACCCCTGCAACAGCAGGGATCGCCACAAGCATATACATTCTTACAGCCTCGTTTAAAAGCCTCTGCACATCATCCTTTTTACCCTCTGACCATGCTCTTAATATGGTAGGATAGCAGCCTCTCATAACAGATGCGTTCAAAAGAGTAAATGCAGTTGCTATAAGAGAATAGTTTGTCTGATAAATACCGGCAGCTCCGGCACTTAAAACTATTGTAATAATATATATATCAGACTTGTTAAGCACAGACGTTGCAAGCTGATTTCCCATTAAGGGCATACCATAAGCTTTAAGTTCCTTTAATATCTCTTTGTTTTCTCTGCCCTTTAAATACTTGAATATTTTAAGTCTCTTCATACCTATAAGAGAAACTATAGCATCCGTAATAAAATAGCTTAAAAATATCCACTCAATTTTACTTGACCACAGCTTACAGAATATGACCATAAATATAAGTCGTCCCAAAACCGTGATCATAGATAAAAGAAGATTTAACTTTGCCTCTCTCACTGCAGCAAGCATTGAGATCATAAGCTGTGCCGTATTGTATGTTACAAACCAAAGTATACCGCATATAAACAGCCTGTAAGTATACACATCCAAAAATCCCTTTACCTTTTCAGACTGAACCACTCCCAAAGCATTGAAGATACCCTCAAAACCGCCGAAGCCAAGCTGTATAACAAGCATAAGCACAACACATATGGCTATGACAAGAGCATTTACCTTAAGCCAGGAATAAAACACAGTGGAATAAAATTCCTCATGTCTGCCTTCTATATCATATTTGTTTATATATCTGAGAACTGACTGTACAAGCCACTGTATAGCAACCATAGCTATTGTGGTAATAGCTATATTTACGGTTGAATAGTATCCCATCTGATCCGTTGCAAAAAGATATGTCATTACAGACATTGTCACAATTCCCACAATGCCTTCTATACCCTTTGCTATCATATATATAATTGTATCCTTAGCCATTACGCCCTTTGAAACATTAGCCATAATTATCCTCTTATTTCCACTATAAAACATATCTTAAAAATCCAGCTCAGTCCCCTTTTAAAGCAATACTGTCAACTTAAAGGATTAGCATAAACCTAACCGTTCAAAAAGGCGGCGTGCCCGCCCTCTTGGCTCCCTTGCCTAAAGGGAGCTGGCTGTTCAAATCAGCAAAGCTGATTTGAACAGACTGAGGGATTTTTTCCTAACTGTTTTCAACTTAGCAAATGCTTGCATTTCATGAATCGAAAGAATTATTCGACAGCCTGAAAGGCTGCTTTTGACTGTTCAGCACTTTCGCCTTTTCAACACTTTCAGCTTCGCTGAAAGCCGTCCTGCGGACGTCCGGCTATTCTGCCGGTGTAAACAGCGAAAGCCGACCTATTGAAGCGGAAAGATTATCCGCCGACATCTTTGATGTTGCTTTTGACGTAGTCAAAAGTTCTTGAACGGTCGTCCGGCTATTCTGCCGGTGCAAATGTCAAAAGTTCTGAAGCGGAGAATCAATTTTTTCTTAAGTTGACAGCATCGCTTTTTAAAGGAGGTGACAGTCCGTCAGGACTGTCGGAGGATTTTTCATACATTTGTATAACTTTAGTTTACATCACAAAATTCATAATAAAGTTCCTGGTCATTACCCATAAACTTAATATACTGCTGATCAGCAGCCTTAACACCGGCAAGATTAATATATCTTATACCGTCCTTGATCTCAACATAGTTACTTTCACCTACAGAAGAAAGAACTATGATATTCTTGTCGCTGTTTCTTGAAGCAGTTTTGAATATATCATGAAGAGCATCTCTTTCTCTGCTGTCGGTTATTCCTGACCATGTGTAAGCATCCATCATAACTATAATGTTCTTTTTACTGAGTCTGTTCAGATAATCCTGCAAATACCTCCACTGATCGGTACTTGCAGACCTTAAGCTGCCGTTTTTTACAGCCAGTGTAACAAAGGAGAAGTTTTCGTTCTCATTTGTAGTATAGGTATTTTTGTTTACAACAGAAGGCACACTGCTGCTGTTTGTAATTCCCACATCACCAACAAAGGCCATAGACCTTGCCCCCTGTGACATTTTTGCAATAAGGCTGCTTCCTGTTGCCGCACCTATACCGCTTGTATTTCCAAAGGCTGTTACAACAGTGTAATCCCCTGTAAGAGAATCAAGATCAGCCTCCATATAGTCATTCATATTAGTAGATGAAGCTCCGCCTCCGGTTCCTGCAGCAGCACGAGCCATTATATAATCAACGTAAACAGTGCCCTCTGTATTTTCATCTGTAGTATTTAATGAAGAAACATAAATTTTATTAAGATACACAGGCTCCGTAACATCACTCGGTAAAGTAACAGTAGCCTGCTTCCACTGAGTATCATTAAGATTATCGGCAATAACCACATCAGTTGACTGTCCGTTGCCGTAATTTATAACCGCCTTCAAAAGATTGTCGCTTCCGTCACCTTTATACCATACAGTAAAATCAGACACACCTTCAGGGAAAGGTATATTGCTGTTTTCAAGACTTCCGTAAACAGACTGTGTCGTTGTCTGATTAGCTAAAAATTTATAGTCGATTCTCAGCGATGAAGTACCGTCATAGCTTAAACTGTTGTCAATTTCGGCACTTCCTTCAATTCCCGTATTTTCGGGATAATAGTACATTACAATATTTCTCGGTGCCTCAAAACTGTTTAAGGCAACATATTTTTTACCTACCGCTATTGTAAGTTTTGATGACACATCATAGCCTTCACCTGTCACAACACAGGTACCGTCACTGTCAGCCACAAAATATCCGTTTTCAATATGTCCCACAGATGAATCACTTACACTCCAGTTGATCTGACTGCTGTCCACATCTATTGCATAGCCGTCCTTGTTAATGACCTGAGCAGTAAGCAGTGTTTTGTCTCCCGCAGCAAGGGAATAGTTTTCCGCTCCCACCTTTAAGGCAGCAGCACCCTTTAAGACTGTAAGCTCCATTGTACCTGAAATATCACCGTATGTAACGGTTATAGTTCCCGTACCCGTTTCAGACGGGGTAAAGGCATTTTCATTCCATGTACCTGCAATATCGGAACTGAATGTAAGCTTGCTTACATCAACAGACATTTCTGAAAGCTGACCGTCATAAACATTTACATAAACCTTGCTTTCAAAATCCTTGAACATAATATTTTCATCGGAATCGGCAACATAAGGCTCCACTCTTGCAGGAACTCCCGCTTCACCTGTTACCTTTATGCCAACACCGTTTGCAACCGCTCTCTGTGAGCCTTCACTTGGCACATTTACAACGGAAGGTGTGCTCTGTCCCTTAAGCTGAACAGCCATTGTTGTGGAACCGCCTCCGTCTAAATGGATCGCATCATAAGCACCGTATTCCTTCATAATAGCAGCAGCCTCTGCATGAGTAGCACCCTTGCCGTTTTTTCTTCCGTCTATACATACAATATATATTTTAGACTTGTCCTGATTTACTCCAAGCATAGTTCTTGGATTGTAGGCATTTTCACCTATTATCATACCATTATTTACGACCTCGCCGTTTCTCAAAAGCTCACCGCCGCCGCTTATTCCCACAGCTATATCACTTATCTGCTTGCTTTCTCTGAACACAAACTTTTCGCTTTCGGAAAAGCTTACACCCATACCAACATAAAACTTGCTGATTTGGGCTTCTCTTGTAGCATTGCTCATTACAATAATATAGCCGTTTTCAGGCACATCAACAGTTTCTCCCGGAGAAGAAATATATGAGATCTGCCCGTCTGTTACAACTATTTTAGTAAGGTTCTTAAAATAGGCATCAATATTTGCAGTAGATGTAATAGCACGTCTGTCAAAATAAACAGGCTTTGAAAAATCAGTAACCTTATTCTTTGCCCCCATTTCCATACTTACAGAGCCTGAGCCGTAAAAACCCATAGTAGACTTAACATAGTCAATAAAGGGAGTTCCGTAATTATCTATAAAAAAGCCTGCATACTGGTTAGAACTGCCGTTATAGTAATTCTGGGCTGCGATCATATCTCCGTCACCGGCAACCTGACCCATACTTGACTTTAATGTACCTGAGCCGAAAAAGTCACCGTTTACGGCAGCCACAACACCGTTATCCTTTGCAAGCTTTTCCACGGTAGCCTTTGCGCCGTAATTATCCACACTTTCAATAACATCAAAAGTCAGATCTTCTTCCCTTGCATCAATAGTAAGCACATATACATCCATCCAGCCTGACGCATACATTCTTGTACTTTTTTCATATGTAAGGCCCTGGGCTATAGTCTGTATATCCTTTTTTTCATAAAGCACAGTAGTATCCGCAGCATAAGCCATAGATGCACCTGCAGAACCAAGTACCATTGTACCGCTTAACAGGCAAGCCAGAACACCTTTCCAAATTTTTTTATTCATCAAACTCTCCCCATTCCAAATGTCATAATAACTCAGTTAGCATTATAACATAAAAGGAAGAGTAATACAATTAATTAATATTTACAGTTTAGTTACATTTCCCTGTGTAATTAAATTTTAATAATTTATTTTCTCTGTACATTTTTAACATATTATTCTTATAATTTTGAAATTAATTATAAAAATATTCGTTATTATTGTTTTAAATACGCAATTTTATATAAATTTTAAACATTATTTTACTTAAGATACGCTCACAAATACAGCTTAATAACCAATAAATCTTATTCAAAACATAACACAGATTTTACAAAATAACACTTGCAATTTCAAAAAAATGTGATATACTATTAATATAAAGATTGATAATTAATTAACAAACTTCGTTAATTTTTTATCTTACTCTTTTAGGGAGAGTTTATAGCGAATTTATTATTCCTTAAAGGAAGATTTTTTAAAGAAAGGAAGATTTCAATGGAAAAGAAAGATGTAACAACACCTATCATTGACAATGTAGACGCCCTCATGGCTAAAATGAAAGCTATGAAAAAGGCTCAGGAAATTTATGCGACCTACACTCAGGAACAGGTTGACAAAATTTTCTTTGAGGCAGCCATGGCAGCTAACAAAATGAGGATCCCTCTTGCTAAAATGGCAGTTGAAGAAACAGGTATGGGTGTTGTGGAGGATAAGGTCATTAAAAACCACTATGCTTCAGAGTACATTTACAACGCTTACAGAAACACAAAAACATGCGGCGTTATTGAAGAGGACAAAGCATACGGTATCAAGAAGATTGCAGAACCTTTAGGTCTTATAGCAGCTGTTATTCCGACTACAAACCCAACTTCAACAGCTATATTCAAGACACTTATTTCTCTTAAGACAAGAAATGCAATTATCATAAGTCCTCACCCAAGAGCAAAGGCAAGTACAATTGCAGCGGCAAAGGTCGTTCTTGATGCTGCTGTAAAGGCAGGAGCTCCGGAAGATATTATCGGATGGATCGACATCCCTTCCCTTGAGCTTACAAACACAGTTATGAAAAATGCCGATGTTATACTTGCAACAGGCGGTCCCGGTATGGTCAAGTCAGCTTATTCATCAGGTAAGCCGGCACTTGGCGTAGGTGCAGGTAATACCCCTGTTATTATAGATGAAAGTGCGGATATTCTTCTTGCAGTAAACTCTATTATTCATTCAAAAACATTCGATAACGGTATGATCTGTGCTTCCGAGCAGTCTGTTACTGTTGTCGGTGATATTTACGATGATGTTAAGGCTGAATTTAAAAAGAGAGGCTGCTATTTCTTAAACGATGAGGAACTTGACAAAGTAAGAAAGACAATCATTATAAACGGTGCGGTAAATGCCAAGATCGTAGGTCAGAGTGCATATACAATAGCAAAGCTTTCAGGCATTGAAGTTCCCGAAACAACAAAGATATTAATAGGTGAAGTTGAATCCGTAGACATTTCAGAAGAATTTGCTCACGAAAAGCTTTCTCCCGTACTTGCAATGTACAGAGCAGCGGATTTTGATGAAGCCCTTGAAAAAGCTAAGCAGCTTGTTGCTGACGGCGGCTATGGTCACACTTCATCCCTTTATATCAATACATCAGAAAAAGAAAAAATGGCTAAGCATGCAGAAGCTATGAAGACCTGCCGTATTCTTATAAATACTCCGTCCTCTCAAGGCGGTATAGGTGACTTATATAACTTTAAGCTTACTCCATCTCTTACACTGGGCTGCGGTTCATGGGGCGGCAACTCCGTATCAGAAAACGTAGGTGTTAAGCATTTGTTAAATATTAAGACTGTAGCAGAGAGGAGAGAAAATATGCTTTGGTTCAGAGCACCTGAAAAGGTTTACTTCAAAAAAGGCTGCTTACCTGTTGCCCTTGATGAATTAGGCACAGTAATGCACAAGAAGAAAGCATTTATAGTTACAGACAGCTTCCTTTACAAAAACGGATATACAAAACCGATTACAGATAAACTTGATGAAATGGGTATAACTTATACCTGCTTCTATGATGTTGCACCTGATCCAACTTTAGCATGTGCGAAAGCAGGTACAGAGGCAATGAGAGCCTTTGAGCCTGATGTTATCATAGCTTTAGGCGGCGGTTCAGCAATGGATGCAGGAAAGATCATGTGGGTACTTTATGAGCATCCCGAGGCAGACTTCCTTGATATGGCAATGAGATTCCAGGACATCAGAAAGAGAATTTATACATTCCCTAAAATGGGTGAAAAAGCATATTTCGTAGCTATCCCTACTTCTTCAGGTACAGGTTCAGAAGTTACACCATTTGCCGTTATCACAGATGAAGAAACAGGCACAAAGTATCCTCTTGCAGATTACGAGCTCCTTCCCGATATGGCTATTATAGATACAGACAATATGATGACTCAGCCAAAGGGACTTACAAGCGCCAGCGGTATTGATGCTTTAACTCATGCTCTTGAGGCTTATGCTTCAGTTATGGCTACAGACTATACAGACGGTCTTGCATTAAAGGCAATGAAGCTTATATTCAAGTATCTTCCTTCTGCTTACGAAAACGGAAGCACAGATATAAAGGCAAGAGAAGAAATGGCAAACGCTTCCACACTTGCAGGTATGGCATTTGCAAATGCTTTCTTAGGTGTCTGCCACTCAATGGCACACAAGCTTGGAGCTTTCCATCACCTGCCTCACGGCGTTGCAAACGCTCTTTTAATTACAGAAGTTATGAGATTTAATGCCAATCCTGTACCTCCAAAGATGGGTACATTCCCTCAGTATGAATATCCTCATACTCTTGAGAGATATGTTGAGTGTGCCAACTTCTGCGGTATAACAGGAAAGACAGACGAAGAGACCCTTGAGAATTTTATTGCCGCTATTGAAGAATTAAAGGCTAAGGTCGGCATTAAGAAGACAATAAAGGATTACGGAGTTGACGAACAGTACTTCCTTGACACTCTTGACGATATGGTTGAGCAGGCATTTGATGACCAGTGTACAGGTGCAAACCCACGTTATCCTTTAATGAGCGAAATCAAGGAAATGTATTTGAAAGCATATTACGGAAAATAAGTTTTAATGATCTTTAAAAGGAGGCATTTTAATGCAGGTAGATAAGATTTTAGCCGAAAGACCCCATAAAAGGATATATAAATCAGGTAATTTCGTAGTTAAGGAATTTGATTCAGATTTTTCCAAGTCTGATATATTAAACGAAGCCCTTAATCAGGCAAGAGTTGAAGAAACAGGCTTAAGGATACCACAGCTTGAAGAAGTTACAAAAATCGACGGCAAGTGGGCAATTATAGTAGACTATATTGAAGGAAAGACCCTTGCCCAAATCATGAAAGAGGACAGAGCAAATTTAGAAATGTATATGGAAAAGTTTGTAGACATACAGCTTGAAGTACTGTCTAAAAGAGCACCTCTTTTAAATAAAATTAAAGATAAAATGAACAGAAAGATAAGCGAAACAAATTTAGACGCCACTACAAGATATGAGCTTCACACAAGACTTGAAGGTATGCCTACTCACAATAAAGTATGCCACGGTGATTTTAATCCAAGTAATATAATAATAACACCTGCAGGTGACTATTATGTACTTGACTGGTCACATGCGACACAGGGCAACGGCAGTGCCGATGCAGCAAGAACATATCTTCTCTTCTCCCTTGATGGAGATACAGAAGCAGCAGAAATGTATATGAATATGTTCTGCAAGAAGAGCGATACAGCAAAACAGTATGTGCAGCAGTGGCTTCCTATCGTTGCCGCTTCCCAGTCAGTAAAGGGCAACGAAAACGAAAGAGAATTCCTCTTAAAGTGGATCGACGTTGTGGACTATGAGTAAAAATATCATAAATTAACTCAGATATGACCCGGGGACCGTAAAAGACTCACCTCCTTTTACGGTCCCCTTTTAAATAATAAGGCACCGATCAGATTTCTGTTGATCTGCTTATTTGTTCCGAGAAAAAAGGATGCCCCCAAGAACATCCTTTAATACAACCTATTTTTCAATAATATCCAGTTCCTTTAACCTTTCAAACACCAGTTCAGCCACAGCTTCATAGCCCTTGCTGTTTAAATATCCGTTATTTATAAGGCAGTCGGGAATAAGTCCTTCCTCCATTGCCTCTTTGTCCTCCTGTGAATATTCAACACCTTCGATCTCTTCGGAAGTAAGCATTTCTCTCACATTTAAATAATGATCTCCGAATTCATCTTCCATTTTACTGTCATAAGCAGTGTTTTCCTCAGTTGTGCCGCTCATTCTTCCTATAATCAGGTACTTTTCTGATTCTCCGAACTTCTCAGCAAACCTTAAAGATTGTTCAACAAGCTCCGTATCGGTACTGTATCCTCCTCCGTCGCCTATTTGTAATATATTTATATAATTATCATACTCTGTTGAACCATTTGTCATAACTTCAGTACCGGCAGGCACTTCCACTGCTCTGGTACTGTTATCCTGTCGACTTAAATAATAGGCACTAGCCTTAGCTATATTATCAGGTCTTGTTTCACCATAAATTATACAATTAACTCCCGCCACAACGCAGGGATTAAAGCCGGGATTATAATCCTGGATACAGGGATTTACCTCATTGCCATCCTCAGATTCAATTTCCATTTTAATAAGCTCACTGCTTCCGTCAATCGTGAAATCCTCACTTATGACAAAGGGAAGTGCGCCTGTTCTGCCAAGAACAGTTCTGCTGTCCTCGCCATATACGCCCATATTTTCTACTTTATATGGATAATTTTCTTCCTTTATAAGCTCTTCCAGCACAGAAGGATAACTTGTACCCTCACCAAAGGTACCATAGGTAAATCCATCACCCCAACAGGCTATACCCGGAGTTTCTGCCAGTATTTCATTGACTTTAGCTTCTCTGTTTGCATCTTCCGCCTTTTCCTGCTCAACTCTTTCATTATACTCCTCTACCATTTCATCATATTCATCGGTTTCCCATATTTTATTGTTATCAAAAACAAGAAAAAAAACAATAAATATAATTAACAGTACAGCAGTAATAGCAATATATATATAATTTCTGTTATTGCTCATTTAAAATGTCCTCCGGCAAATATCTGTGCTGATAAAAAATTCCGTCTGCCTTTTTCAACAGACAGCATATCACACCAGCCCTTTTTTGCTTTTTACTTTTTTTCACCACTTGTTTCTTCACCATAGCCATACTTATAACTGTAGCCATACTTACCGTATCTGCCATACCTTCCATACTTTCCCCCGCCTGATTCCGTTGAATTGACAACAACGCCAAGCATATTTACATCAAGCATGTTTACACTTCCCATAGCCTTTTCTACCTGATCATAAGTTGTCACATCCTGTCTTGTAACAAGTATAAGACCAGCCGTATTCTTTGCTATAACAGGGGCATCAGAAACAATATTTATAGGTGATGTATCTATAACAACAAAATCATAATTATCCTTAACAGAATTTATAAACTCAACCATATTTTCAGAAGCAAGTATCTGAGAAGGATTAGGGGGTACAGGACCCGCTGTCAGTACATCCAGATTATTGTACACTCTTTTATGCACAGCCTTTTCAAGATTACACATTCCCGCAAGAACAGTAGATAACCCCTGCTTGTTAGTAAGTTCAAACATTTTATGCTGTACAGGCTTTCTCAAATCAGCATCAACAAGCAATACTTTTGATGCTGTTTCCCCGATTGCAATACAAAGATTTGCAACAGATGTGCTCTTTCCTTCGCCGGGAAGAGGACTTGATACTACAAACACATTATTTTTGCCTGTAGAAAGAGAGAACATCATGTTGTTTCTCATTGTATTGTAAGCTTCTCTTACAGCAAAAGGAACTTCACCGTCAAGAATTGTCTTTCTTTCCTTATCAGATTCCACATTTTTTTTCTTGAATGAGCTGAATTTGGTAAAAGTACTTTTCTTTGCGCTTTTACCGCTATCACTTTCAAATTCATAAAATGGAATTTCCCCTATAAGAGGAAGATTAAACTTATCAGCTGCATCTTCACCTGACTTTATTGTATTGTCAAACATAAATCTTACAATAATAATACCTGCCGCAAGTATAAATCCCAATGCAAAACCAACCAAAGAATTTTTAGAAGCACTTGGAGCTGATGGTGCCACAGGGACCTTAGCTTCACCTACAGCCTCAACAGCACCTGCACCTACAACTCTTATCAATATATCGGGAGCAATTTCTGTAATATAATTACACATATCAGCCGCTATAACAGGATCACCGCAGGTAGTGGTTATTCTTATAAGCTCAGTCTCATTTACTGTACTGTATCCTACCTTTGATGATATACTTGCAGTATTTATTTTATATCCTTCATCTGTTTCTTCAAGTACAAAATAAGGTGCAAGTTCTTCCAGAGTATAGTTTTCAACAAGCTTTTCACCTATGGCATCGCTTACAACATCATCATACAATATTTCGATACACGTTGCAGCAAGCTGCTGTGCAGCAGTAATATCAGACTGATTTACAATATCCATTGCTGTTTTATTTGTGGCATTCTTAACATACATGGATACAGACGCCGTAAACTGATAGGGGATACAAAGTTTTGTATAGCCAAAGGCAAACACAAAGCCAAAAACGGCAACACATATAATAAGCCACTTTCTTGACATCAGCAAGTCAAATATCTCTCTCAGATCCAGAGTTTCTTCCTCATAATATTTTTCTTCCATATTTTCTTCTCCATAATATCTTCTTCATTTCTATTAATTATTTAAAATTTAAATGTTTCATTTAAACCCAGCCATTTCTGATCCTTTTCACTTAAGTTAAGGGGAGTACCGTCAGCCATTTTATATCCTTCCGCTGATGCTGTGCCATTGTATTCTCCTGTGACCCCCTGCCAGTCTATACCTATTTCAGGGTCATTCCATGCAAGTCCGCCCTCATCTCCCGGATGATAAAAATCGGTACACTTATAGCAAAATTCAGCTATATCAGACAGCACAAGAAATCCGTGAGCAAAGCCTTCGGGTATATAAAACATCTTTTTATTTTCCTCTGAAAGCTCAACGCCAAACCATTTGCCATATGTTTCTGAATCACTTCTCAGATCCACAGCCACATCAAAAACCTTTCCCCTTACAACTCTTACAAGCTTGCCCTGGGGATATTCTTTTTGGAAATGAAGCCCTCTCAGAACACCTTTTGAAGAGCATGACTGATTGTCCTGAACAAAAACCATATCAAGTCCTGCTTCCTCCATGTCTCTCTGGTTATATGTCTCCATAAAATATCCTCTTGCGTCACCATGCACAGTTGGCTCTATAACGCATAAACCATCTATATCACATTTAGTAACCTTGATCTGTCCCATTTTAATTACTCCTTAAAACTCAATTTCCTTTAAATATCTTTTCAAAGCATCTTTCCAGTCAGGAAGCTTTTCAAAGCCCGTTTCGGTAAGCTTTTCCTTACTCATTCTGCTGTTAAATGGTCTTTTTGCCTTGGATTCCCCATATTCGGCAGTAGTAACGGGAATAACTTTAACGTCATTATATTCATTTCTTCCCATTTCAGCAGCCTGTTTAAATATTTCACAGGCAAAGTCATACCATGAGCATATACCCTCATTTGTAGCATGGTATATACCATATTTTTCAGTTTCAACCATGTCAACAAGAAGCTTTGCAAGGTCATAGGTATATGTGGGTGAACCGATCTGGTCATTTACGACCCTTAACTCCTTATGAGTTTTACCAAGGTTAAGCATAGTCTTTATAAAGTTCCTGCCATTCTTGCCAAACACCCATGCTATCCTGACTATAAAATACTTGTCAAGGTTTTCCTTTACGGCGCATTCGCCCTCATACTTTGTCTGACCGTATACATTAAGGGGAGCAAAGTCCTTTTCGTCAGGCTCCCAGAAATGCGTTCCCTGACCGTTAAACACATAGTCTGTACTGATATATATCATTTTTATATCAAGTTCTCTGCAAACCTTTGCTATATTTTCAGTGCCCTTTGCATTTACAGATCTTACCTTTGGTATGTTTTCTTCATCTTCTGCAGCATCAACAGCAGTCCATGCCGCACAGTGAATTACAGCATCGGGATTTACATCTTTAATAACACGATTTACTTCCTCTGCATTTGTAATATCCATTTCTTCAATATCCACACCTACGGCGCTGTGTCCTCTTTTTTCAAGCTCATTTACAGTATCATAGCCAAGCTGCCCCTTGACACCTGTTACCAAAACCTTCATTTCAAACCTCCAAAATAAGGTATAATATTTTCAATTATTTACCTGTTTCCATACATTTTTTCATAATAATTCTGATATTCACCTGAAATAATGGTTTCCCACCATTCTCTGTTATCAAGATACCACTTTATAGTCTTTTTTATGCCGTCTTCAAACTTAGTTTCAGGCAGCCAGCCAAGCTCATTGTGTATTTTGGTAGGGTCAATGGCATATCTCATATCATGACCTTTTCTGTCCGTCACAAAAGTAATAAGACTTTCAGGCTTCCCAAGCTCTCTGCATATAATTTTTACAATATCTATATTAGCCATTTCATTGTGTCCGCCGATATTGTACACTTCACCGACTCTTCCCTTGTGTATTATCAGGTCGATAGCCTTGCAGTGGTCCTCTACATAAAGCCAGTCCCTCACATTTTCACCCTTGCCGTAGACAGGCAGAGGCTTGTCATTTAAAGCATTTGCTATCATAAGAGGAATAAGCTTTTCCGGAAAATGATATGGTCCGTAATTATTTGAACATCTTGAAATAGTCACCGGCAGACCGTAAGTTCTGTGGTATGCCAACACAAGCAGATCCGCAGAAGCCTTAGAGGCACTGTAAGGACTTGATGTATGAATAGGAGTTTCCTCTGTAAAGAACAGATCAGGTCTGTCAAGAGGAAGATCCCCGTATACCTCGTCGGTAGAAACCTGATGATAACGTGTGATCCCGTACTTTCTGCAGGCATCCATCAAAACCTGAGTACCCATTATGTTGGTTTCAAGGAATATTCCGGGATTTTCTATGGAACGGTCAACATGACTTTCCGCTGCAAAATTGACAACCATATCAGGCTTTTCTTCTTCAAAAAGCTTAAATACAGCATCTCTGTCAGTGATGCTTTCCTTTACAAATCTGAAATTAGGATTATCCATTACAGGCTCAAGTGTTGACAGATTACCTGCATAGGTAAGGCAGTCAAGACACACAATTCTGTAATCGGGATATTTGTCAAGCATGTGAAAAATAAAATTACTTCCTATAAATCCGGCACCGCCGGTAACAATAATAGTCATATCAAAAATTAAACTCCTTTATTTTATAATCAGTAGAGGTATTTACCCTCTGCGACCTTCATTAAGTGCTGGCCGTATGAAGATTTGCCGTAAAGCTTTGCAGCCTCCAGAAGCCTTTCCTTTGTTATCCAACCGTTTCTGTAAGCTATCTCCTCTATTGCCGAAATCATGATACCCTGTCTTTCTTCAATGACCTTAACAAATTCGGCAGCATCATTAAGGGCATTTATCGTACCTGTATCAAGCCATGCAAAGCCCCTTCCCAGTGTAACAACATCAAGGGAACCCTCCTCAAGATACATTCTGTTTAGATCTGTTATTTCAAGTTCACCTCTTGCAGAGGGCTTGACCCTCTTTGCCTTTTCAACAACTGTATTGTCATAAAAATACAGACCTGTAACAGCATAATTTGACTTAGGATTTTCAGGCTTTTCCTCTATTGAAACAGCCTTTCCCTCTTTATCAAATTCAACTATACCAAATCTTTCGGGATCTTCAACATAATAACCGAATACGGTAGCTCCCTTTTCTTTAACGGCTGCATTTTTAAGTATTTTTCCAAAGGCATTGCCGTAAAATATATTGTCCCCAAGCACCATAGCACAGCTGTCATTTCCAATGAACTCTTCGCCTATAAGGAAAGCCTGGGCAAGTCCGTCGGGGCTAGGCTGTACCTTGTAGCTTAAATTGATCCCAAGACCCGAACCATCCCCCAGAAGCCTTTCAAAATTAGGCAGATCTGCAGGTGTTGAAATTATAAGTATATCCTTTATTCCTGCCAGCATAAGAGTAGACAGAGGATAATATATCATAGGCTTGTCATAGACAGGCAGAAGCTGCTTGCTTGTTACCATTGTCAGCGGATACAGTCTTGTTCCGGAACCTCCGGCGAGAATAATTCCCTTCATAACAATTCACCTCAGTTTTCTGTTTTATTTAATACTAAATTTCATTACAAAATACATCTTGTGTTCAACAGTATTTTATACTATTATATCATATTTTGACCGAATATCAAACTATTTATTAAAATTTAAAAAAATATATTAACCCCACAAAAAAAGGATACCCATACAGACCAAAGCTGCAATAAGGTATCCCTTTTAATCAATTCTTATATATAATTAGTCTACAGCCACAATTGACTTCTTGTTGTAAGAACCGCAGTTCTTGCAAACTCTGTGAGGCATCATAAGCTCTCCGCACTTGCTGCAAGCAACTAAAGTTGGAGTAGCGATCTTCCAGCTCTGAGCCTTTCTCTTATCTCTCTTAGACTTAGACATCTTACCCTTAGGACAAATTGACATTTCTCTACACCTCCTTGATTTAGTAAATTAATCATCATTAAAAAGAGTCAACAACTTTTCAAATTGTGGATTAACATAGCCTCTGTCACAGCCACAATCGCCGTCATTTAAATTATGACCGCATTTAGGGCACAGACCCTTACAATCATCGGAACACAAAACCTGCATAGGCAGATTAAGCATGATGTTAGCTATGACAGCCGGCTTCAAATCAATCGTCTTATCTGAAAGCTCCCAAATCTCTCCTTCTGAGTCAGGCGTTTCCGAAAACACCTCATTTAAGTCAAAATCAAGTTTGGTTTCAAAAGCGCTAAGACATAAGTCACAATTCAAATTCAAAACCGTCTTTACCCTGCTTTCAACAATGAAGTCGCTGCCCTTACGGTACACATCACCCCGTACATTGGCAGAAACACCCATCATATAATTTCCCCTTGGAAGTTCAAATTTTTCATTAAATTCAAATTCTTCCTTTTTATCAGCAAGGTATTTAACATCAATAAGCATAATAACACTCCTGTTCCGCAGGAATAGTCAGCCTATTCCGTAATGCCGGAAAGCATTGATACACTGTCCGACAACACATCAAATGATATTATATCATTGCACCTATGTTTTGTCAAGAAAATTTTTCAACAAAAATCAAATTCAAACTTCATTGATTTTAAAAAATCAAATAGCTGTATTGTTTTTATTTATTTAATAATTCCATTGTATCCTGAGCGATCATTAATTCCTCATCAGTTGGGATGATAAATGTCTTGATCTTGCTGCCTTCGCCTGTAAAGTCGATATCCGCACCGCGAAGCTTATTCTTCTCAGCATCGATCTTAACACCGAGGCATTCAAGATATTCACATATAGCAGCTCTGTGACCGCCGTTGTTTTCTCCGATACCTGCTGTAAATACGATAGCGTCACATCCGCCGAGAGCTACATAATAAGCACCGATAAACTTAGCGATCTGATATCTGAACATATCAAGAGCAAGCTTAGCTCTTTCGTCACCGTTATTCATAGCTTCCTCAGCATCTCTGAAGTCGCTTGATCTTCCTGTAAGACCAAGTAAACCTGACTTCTTGTTCATAATAGTATCGATCTCATCAGGAGTAAGGTTTTCCTTCTTCATTAAGTATGGAACAATAGCAGGGTCAATGTCACCGCATCTTGTACCCATTTCAAAACCTGCAAGCGGAGTAAGACCCATTGTTGTATCAATAACCTTACCGTCCTTAACAGCAGCAATTGAAGAACCGTTTCCTAAGTGGCAGGTAATAACCTTGCTGTGCTCAGGATTTCCAAGCATTTCAATAGCTCTCTTAGATACATATCTGTGGCTTGTACCGTGGAAGCCGTATCTTCTTACATCATACTTTTCATAGTATTCATATGGAAGAGCATACATATAAGCCTTAGGAGGCATAGTCTGATGGAAAGCAGTATCAAATACAGCAATGTTAGGAACACCCGGCATAAGCTTTTCACAAGCCTCAATACCCATAAGGTTAGCAGGGTTGTGTAAAGGGCCTAAGTCAAAGCACTTTCTTACAACTTCCTTAACCTCATCAGTTACAACACATGATTCAGTGAAGTACTTGCTTCCGTGAAGTACTCTGTGTCCTACACCATTGATCTCACTAAGGTCACTTATTACACCGCACTCAGGGTCAACAAGCTTTTCCATAACAAGCTTAATAGCCTCGTCATGGTTAGCAAGAGGCTGTTCAAATACAACCTTGTCCTTGCCTGCAGGTGTATGCTGAAGATTAGATCCTTCGATACCTATTCTTTCAACTAAACCTTTAGCTAAAACTTCATTGTTGTCCATGTTGTATAACTGGTACTTTAAAGATGAACTTCCGCAATTAATAACTAAAATTTTCATAAATTTTCTCCTTAATAATAATTATTACTTACCTGCCAACTGAGCCTGAACAGCTGTCATTGCAACAACACCTACGATATCCTCAGCAAAGCAGCCTCTTGAAAGGTCATTAACAGGCATTGAAAGACCCTGTAAAACAGGACCGTAAGCTTCTGCCTTAGCAAGTCTCTGAACAAGCTTATAGCCGATGTTACCTGCCTCAAGGCTAGGGAATACAAGTGTATTTGCATGTCCTGCAACCTTGCTGTCAGGAGCCTTTAATTCACCAACTTCGGGAACTAAAGCAGCATCAAGCTGTAATTCACCGTCAAGTTCAATATCAGGGAATTTTTCATGAGCGATCTTAACAGCCTCTGCAACCTTTGTAACATCGTCATGCTTAGCACTTCCCTTGGAAGAATAAGAAAGCATAGCTACTCTTGGCTCACCGCCTGTAAACATCTTGAAAGACTCAGCAGAAAGACCTGCAATTTCAGCAAGTTTTGCAGAATCAATATCTGTATTAACCGCACAGTCGGCAAATACGAAAAGACCGTTATCGCCGAATTCACAGTCAGGAACCTCCATAAGGAAGAAACCTGAAACAGAGCTGATGCCCGGCTTAGTCTTTAATAACTGGAGAGCAGGACGGATAGTATTTCCTGTTGAATGGCAGGCACCTGAAACAGCACCGTCAGCATCACCACACTTACACATAAGGCATGCATAGTACATATAATCCTTAGTCATCATTTCTTCTGCAGACTCAGGAGTAACACCCTTCTTGCTTCTTAACTCAACAAATTTGTCAATATACTTCTGTCTGTTAGGATCTGTAAAAGGATCTACAATAGTTGCGCCTGTAATATCATATCCCTTGCTGTTTTCAGCGATTTCCTCGGGAGTACCTATAATTACAAGGTTAGCAATGCCTTCCTTTAAAATCTGCTCAGCAGCAGCAAAAGTTCTCTTGTCCATAGATTCAGGCAATACAATAGTTTTCTTGTCTGCCTTAGCTTTAGCCTTAAGGCTGTCCATAATACTCATAATCTTTTCCCCTTTCGAATTCTGATCAAAATTCAGCTTTGCTGATTTTGAAAAATTAAAATATAGAGCACACACTCTTATCTAGTTTAATTATAACCCCAATGTAAAAATTTCACAATATCTTTTTTTAAAAAATTTGTAATTTTTTTATAAATTTGTTATACTAATTTCACATATCAATAAAACAGGAGGCTCATATATGGCTACAGGCATAATTGCAGAATACAATCCCTTCCATAAAGGTCATATGTATCACATAAATGAAACAAAAAAAATCACAGATAATGATATAGTTGTCATAATGAGCGGTAATTTTGTACAGCGTGGCGAACCTGCAATGACAGACAAGCATACAAGGGCAAAAATGGCTCTCCGAAACGGAGTTTCCCTTGTTATAGAACTTCCCGTGGAATATGCCACAGGCTCTGCCGATGTTTTTGCTAAAGGTGCCGTAAATATACTTGACGCCACAGGAATTATTGATACCCTCTCCTTCGGAAGTGAACAAGGCTCCACGGATATATTTGATAAAATATCTGATATTCTTAACAATGAACCGAATACTTTTAAAGAACTTATTAAAAACTATCTTAACAGTGGTTTGTCATATCCCTCTGCAAGGACAAAAGCTCTTGAGGAATATATGTCCTTAAACCTTGATTTTATGAACAGATCAAATAACATACTTGCACTGGAATATATAAGACAGTTAAAAAAGCTTAACAGCAGTATAAAGCCTGTTACAGTAGAAAGAATAGTATCGGAATATAACAGCAGGTCTTTAAGCGGAGAAATATCATCAGCTTCCGCAATACGACAAGCCCTTTTAGACAAAGATATATCGGCACTTGATTCCATACCTGAGAATTGTATTGACCTTATAAAAGATAAAAAAATACCTCAGCTGAATGACTATACATCAATACTTTCATATATTCTCTGCACAAGATCACCTTCCGAAATATCCGAATACGCAGACATTACGGAAGGTCTTGAAAACAGGATTTTAAACACGGAATTTAACAGTATAGATGAACTTATAACAAAAACAAAGACAAAACGCTACACTTATTCAAAGCTGCAGAAGGCAATACTCCATATTATACTTGGAATTACAAAGAAAGATCAGCAGGCTGACCCGAAGTATATAAGAGTACTGGGATTCAGAAAGGATAAAAAATATCTTCTGAAAGAGCTTACCGAAAAAGCTTCTCTCCCCGTTATAATGAACGTAAAGGAAAATGAAAACCTTTTAAAAAGAGAAATAATTGCCACTGACATATATAACATTCCACTGAATAAAAAAAGAGGAATGGAATATACCACACCCCTTGTAACGGAGTGATACGGGCTGTCATAAAAGCAGCCCATATTACTCCCGTTCACTGAAAACACCTATCGCCATAAACGCTCCTGCCAAAACAAAAATATCATATTCATCACGTATCAATGCATACATATCCAGCCACAAAAATTCACATGCCAATATGTAGGCCATGGCATAAACAGCAATACATATGCATGATATTCCTATAAAAGCATTACACATCCATGCCGAAACAGCTTTAAACATGTATTTTATTATAAAAGTCATAATAAGGGCAGAAACCGTAAAATGCAGGCAAGGCAAAGCCATCAGTGCATATACAACAGTATATCTGCCGTCAAATGTCCGCCTGGCGATCTCATCAAGCCTGACATTGTATATAACAGCATATGCAAGACTTACAGCCATAATAAATACAAATACCCCAAATATGATTTTCTTTCTCATAAAAGCACCTTCTCTGTCATAAATTACAATTTGTCTCTCAAACTCATATTCAAACAAAACAAATTGTTGTTTTAATTATATTACCATACAACTTTTGTGTCAATATGTTTTAACAATTTTATTCTCTCATATATTACAATGCTGTCAACTTAAAGGATTAACATAAACCTAACCATTCAAAAAGGCGGCGTGCCCGCCCCCTTGGCTCCTTTATAAAGGAGCTGTCAGCGCTAGCTGACTGAGGATTTTCTTTCCTAACACTTCCAACTCAGCAAATGCTTGCGTTTCTTGAATCGAAAGAATTATTCGACAGCCTGAAAGTCTGCTTTTGACATTTGCACCGCAAGAATTATGCAGACAGCCGCAGGCTGGCTTTCGCCAAAGGCGAAAGTGCTGAACAGTCAAAAGTTCTGAAGCGGAGCATTGATTTTTCTTAAGTTGACAGTATTGCTTGCCTAAAGGGAGCTGTCAGCCGAGGGCTGACTGAGGGATTCCCTCTTTGCAATACGACCAACCCCGTCAAGGTGCAGCCTTGCTTTTGACACAGACAAAAGTTCTGAACGGAAGAGGGATTTTCCCGTAAATTCCAATTTACTCTCTCTAACATATCATTCACAAAACAAATTGTTATTTTAATTATATTGCCATACAACTTTTATGTCAATATTTTTTAACAATTTTACCCTCACATATATTAAAACCTTCAAAACAAAGATTTGTGACAAAAAATTTAATAATCTTATAACATTTATATTTTTACATAAAAAAAGTACCAAACGGTACTTTTTAAAAGGAGGAATCTATATAAACATCCAACGGAACGGATGGAATTTTCAGGCAACGCCTTCACTGAAATAATCAAGTATACCCATATATATTGCCCATGCAAGCTTTTCCTGATACTCATCGCTCATAAGCTTGTCGTGCTCAACACTGTTGCTTAAAAAACCGCACTCCACAATCACACTTGGTATTTCGATTTGTTTTAATACATAATAATTTTCATTGGCTTTGGCCGCTCTGTCATTGTCAATATCCACAACTTCCTTAAGTCTTGCCTGAATTAAAGAAGCAAGTCTTTTCCCTTCTTCGGAACCTTTGTAATAAAATACCTGGGCACCCTTTGCACTTCCCTGAGGAAAAGAATTCTGATGAATACTTACAAACAGATCAGCCTTGCTGTTATTGGCAATTTCAACACGGCTTTTCAGATCCCCTCTCTTGTTCTCGGAAAGGGACTCATCATCGACCCTTGTAGTCCTGACAACAGCACCGCCCTGCTCCAGGAAACCACAAAGCTTGCTTGCTATGGCAAGATTGATTGTCTTTTCCGTAACACCATCGGAAGCAACCTTCCCCGGGTCAAAGCCTCCGTGACCTGCATCAATTACTATACATCGTTTATCAACAGGCATAACGGAAACAGCAATATTTTCATCATAATATGTTTTAGCTACCCCTATAAATATTACACATATGTACAATGCAGTAAGGAGCTTGTTGCGTGATATCTTCATATAAACACCCCAAAAGCTGTTACTACATTATACTATGCTCTTTTTCCTTTTATTACCTTTCCCTTGAAATATATATTACCATATATTTCAAAAGAAAACATTAAGGCAGTATTAGGATATTATTAAAATTAAAAATTCTCCTCTAATTAAAAAATTTTTTCTGTTGTTCATTTATTTTTACATTTCGGTGGATACGGCTTTGCAACATCAGTTCTCCCTATAAGGTAATCCACACTTGTGTCATAAAAATCAGCAAGCTTAGAGAGAGCCTCTACAGATATTGCCCTTTCTCCGTTTTCATAACCTGAATAAGCCCTTTGAGTTACATTAAGGAGCTTACCAATATACTCCTGTGTTAAATCCTTATCTTCTCTTAAGTTCTTTAATCTTTCATATTTCAAAAGTATCACCTCAAGAAAAAGATTACCATAGCACAAAACGTGCTATTGACTTTTAGCTCATTTCGTGCTAAAATTTTATAAAATCAATTACTTTTTTATTTATACTATTTAAATGGAGATTACATTATGGCAAAGAGAAAATCACACTGTAATAATGACATATTATATGAGTTTGACGGCAAATATATTATAAGATACTCCGACAATCGCAAACTATATGAGTTTGACGGTAAATATATAATAAGATGCTCTGATAAACGTAAAATATATGAATATGACGGTAAATATATAAAAAAATATTCAGACAGAAAATCCACATACATAATCAATTAATTTAAGCAAAAATAAGGGAACAGCTTTCGGCTCTTGAAAACTGTTCCCTTATTTTTATCAATATACATATATAAAAAGCCGTATGCCTTAATACATACAGCTCTTATAAAATTCAATATAAATATTAATTATACAGCCTATTCTCCGTATATTTCCCTGACTTCCGCCAAAGCCTTATGTGTACCTATATCATAGCACTCACCGTTCATAACATAGCCGTAAACAGGCTTTTTCTTGTGAAGCCACTGGAGAAAATATCCCGGTGCATCAGGGCTGTTACCATCATCAAGATATTCCTTGACCATTTTAACAGTCTCTCTTGTATACATATATGTAGCAAAAGCTGCCTTATTGCTCTTAGGCTGCTGTGGCTTTTCCTCAAGGTCTATAACTCTGTTATTTTCATCCATAAGCACTACACCAAGCTGCTTGATCATTTCCATATCATCAAACTGCTTTACACATACACAATCGGCATTCTTTGTCTTGTAAAAATCATAGTACTCCTTAAGGCTGTATGTAAACAGATTATCACCGGCAATTATAACAACATCATCATCAATATTGCCCTGCTCAATAGTATACTGAATATCACCGATCGCCCCCCTCTTTGTTTCATCGGAATCAGTTCCGTCATCAATAACCGTTATTGGCTTTGGATTTGTTTTATCCGATGCCCATTCCTCAAAATTCTTGGCAAATTTGTGATTACTTATTACAAATATGGAATCCACTGCATCAAGAGTATTGACCTCCTCTATAATATGGTCAATAATAGCCTTTCCCCCAACTTTTAACAAAGGCTTAGGTGTATTTTTGGTAAGTGGGTAAAGTCTTGTTGCATAGCCTGCAACTAAAATAATCGCTTTCATTTTAATAATTCTCCCTGTTATTATTTGCGCATATTGCTTATTTATCTATATAATACACCAAATACATTCATTTTTCAATACTTTATTGAAATAAATCATTATAAATTTTTTGTAAACTGCCCTTTATATCACATATAAATTCCCTGCCATTAAGGTATTCAAGACATCCCTTATCCATATTAAGCTTAAGTCTGCAGCTGTGAAGAAACTGCCTTTCAAGCCTGTATTTGTCATAAAAATACTTGTTTACCTTACTGTCGCCGTATTTTCTGTCACCTATTATGGGGTGACCTATATATTCCATACACACCCTTATCTGATGGCTTTTTCCCGTTTCAAGCTTGACTTCAAGGAGAGTATACCTGCCATTTGATTTAAGAGGCTTGTACTTTGTACATATATAGTCTCCCCCGTTGTCCCTGTTACTTATTAAAACAATATTTCCTTCGTTTTTCAGGTGATAGCCTTCAACTACGCCCTCCTTATCAACAAGTCCTTTTACAACAGTCAGATAATATTTGTCTATAAGCCTTTCTCTGAATCCCCTGTTAAGCTCCTGAACAGATGCAAGATTTTTACCCATAGTTACAATACCGCTTGTGTTAAGATCAAGTCTGTTGCATATTGAAGGCACAAAGCCCTTTGCACTATCAGGCTTGTACTCTCCTTTTTCATAAAGATACCATAGAAGCTGGTCATTTAATGTATTATCTCTATGCTCCTTGTCAGGGTGTACAATAAGCCCCTCAGGTTTACCGCATATAATTATGTTTTCATCTTCATATACTATTTCAAAATCCCTTCCGGCTTTTTTAATGTCTGCCATCTCTGTAAATTTTTCAATAGTTTCATCGGCAAGATAAAGGCTTAATATATCCCCTTCTTTTAATATTTCGCTCCCCTCAGCTCTTTTGCCGTTGAGCTTGATATTTTTCTTCCTCAGCATTTTATATACAAAAGATTTTGGAGCAAGCTTCATATATTTAAAAAGGAATTTATCAACTCTTTGTCCCTTTTCACTGCTTTCTATTTTTATTTCACGCATATTACTCTTCTTCAAGCTCCGGAAGCACAATAGGCTCTATCGTTTCATCATCAGCAGTATCAGGCAATTCAGTATTTGCATATGTAATAGCCTTTAAGCCATAGTGTTCTCTCACCTTGTTTTCGATCTCAAGGCAGATATCAGGATTTTCTTCAAGGAATTTCTTTGCATTTTCTCTTCCCTGTCCTATCCTCTTTTCGTTATAGCTGTACCATGCACCGCCCTTTTGTATAACATCTATACCTGCGGCAAGGTCAAGTACATCACCTATATGGCTTATTCCCGTACCATACATTATATCAAACTCGGCAGTCTTAAAGGGAGGCGCCACCTTGTTTTTAACTACCTTAGCTCTTGTTCTGTTACCTATAAGTTCATTACCGTTCTTTATTGTATCAACTTTTCTTATGTCAATTCTAACTGACGCACCGTATTTTAAAGCGGCACCGCCTGTTGTTGTCTCGGGATTTCCGAACATTACACCTATTTTTGAACGTAGCTGATTTATAAATATAACAATACAATGGCTCTTGTTAATAACCGAAGCAAGCTTTCTTATAGCCTGAGACATAAGTCTTGCCTGTCCGCCCATTGTAGCATCGCCCATTTCGCCCTCAATTTCACTCTTGGGAACAAGAGCAGCAACAGAGTCAACAATTACAATATCAATAGCGCCTGAACGCACCATAGTTTCAGTAATTTCAAGGGCCTGTTCACCTGAATCGGGCTGTGAAACATAAAGCTCGTCAATATTTACTCCAAGCTGCTTTGCATAGACAGGGTCAAGGGCATGCTCTGCATCAACATATGCAGCAACACCGCCAAGTTTCTGTACCTGTGCAACTATATGAAGGGCAAGAGTTGTCTTACCGCTGCTCTCGGGTCCGAATATTTCAGTAATTCTTCCCTTGGGGATTCCGCCTATGCCCAGTGCAAGGTCAAGAGAAAGTGCCCCTGTAGGCACAGCCTCAACAGAAAGATTTACCATATTATCTCCAAGCTTCATTATTGAGCCTTCACCGAAATTCTTTTCGATCTGTTTTAAGGCAAGTTTTAAGGCCTGTTCCTTACCGTCTGCCTCTGTATTGTAATCCAAAATTTTAGTTTTCTTAGCCATTTTGATCCTCCGTATTTTTAAGTTCCTCTTTTAAAAGTTCAATAACAGCAGTTGTTGATGCTGTCCTTATCATATTTCTTGAACCCTTGTTCAAAAGTTTCCTGACTACTGCCCTGCCATTTATTGCAACACCTATATACACAAGTCCCACAGGCTTTTCAGCCGTGCCGCCGTCGGGACCTGCAATACCTGTTGTAGAAAGCCCTATGTCTGTTCCGCTTACTTTCGCCACACCAAGACACATTTCTTCAGCAGTCTGAGGGCTTACCGCCCCGTACTTTTCAAGGGTCTCATTTTTAACTCCAAGGAGCCTGTGCTTGCTTTCATTTGTATAAGTAACCATACCATTTACAAAAGCCTGTGATGCTCCGGGATAATTTATAAGCCTTGCCGCTACCATGCCCCCTGTACAGCTTTCGGCAGTTGCAATGGTCATTCCTCTTTTTATAACTTCTTCCATTACCCTATATTCAAGAAAATTCTTTTCATCCTCCTGTATATATTCATTTTGCTTTTCCTTATCCTCTGATATAATTTCATCCTTCACATCCATCTCTCCTTTAAATAACAGTATACTAAAACTCTGCTCAAAAATCAACCCATTTTAGAAAATTTATTCTATTTTCAAACATTTTTTCTATATAACAAAAAGCACAATTAAAATCCTTATTGCAGCAAGCACAACCAAAGTGAGCAGACTTGCAATATTCACCATTTCAAAAGTTCTCTTAATATCATTATGTGTTGTTACTTTCTTTTTATCCCCTATTGTTACACCGCTTTTTCTGAAACTAAGCTCTATACCAAGAGCACCTGCACATACAGACATTAAAAGTCCTCTGTTAAGAGATCTCAGTTTATACCTGTCCCGTTTGAATATTTTAAAGGCATTCTTACAGTTCATTTTAAGTATTTTTGCTGACATAAGCATAAATAGCGTTGCAATCCTTGCAGGTATAAAATCAGCTATATTTCTGAGTATCCTTGCAAAAAGCCGGTCTGCAGCATCATTTATGATGACCAGAAGTTTATACACAACTCCTCCTGCTCCGCCGAATACTATAATATAAAATACAGGAGCAATAACTCTGTCCAGTGAGGCATCCATTATCATAATTATAATATTTTCCGCAATCTCTCTTGGTTCATTTATTTCCCCGTTATCGGTAAGGGTATTAAAAAGCTTTGTTGCATTTTTAATATATCCTCTTTTAAGTGCCTTATGTACTCTTTCACCGTTTTCCTTAATATCCTTACAGGATATGCAGAAATAGCATACAATGCTTTCAAATATAATCTGAAAGATCATATTATAATTATTTAAAAGTATCTTAATACCCCAGAATATCCCGCCTCCTGCAGCAAGTATAACAAGTGTAAAAAGCACTCCCAGCTTTCCGTTCATCTTTTTATACATTCTTTTCAAAAATCTGATAAAAATGCTTTTTATTTTCTTTAGTCCTTTAGGCGTGCCTATGATCATATCAAGGACATAGCCAATTACAATACTTACTATTACCGACATGATAAACCTCCCTAAAAAATTACTGTAATACCCCTTTATACAATTACCCTTTTCTCTGTACACGGATAAAATTTTCTCCTTTGTTATATATTTTACCACAAAGTCACATTTTAGTAAACAAAACCTGCTAACAAAAGTCAAGTGTTTTTTGCAAATTTCAAAAATTTTTTTATGTGATTAATTTTAAACATCACAAAAAGGCTGGTTAAATTTACGGTTAAATTTCACCAGCCTGACTACTGTATTTGTAATTTTATTGATATACTTCGCTTACTCGTGCATAGTAAA
>CAJFNV010000074.1 GCA_904395805.1 Candidatus Gallispira edinburgensis
ACTAAATTCGAGGTTTTTATCAAAACCTCTCATTAACTTATCCTCAAAAATCGAAAGCAAGCTTTCATTTTCTTCGGATAAGTTATAATATTTAAGGGCACGTTTATAAATCGTGCCCTCATTGACAATACAATTATAAATTCTCAGTTAAATTTTGTCAATAGAAATATGGTATTTTATTAAGCTAAAGCAATAATTTGTTAAATATCCCGAATTTTTACATTAAATTTTTATTAATATGTATTATTTTTCATTCATACAAATATTAATTACAGCAAATTTATCAAAATTCAGCTCAATATTTTGTGCAATAATTAGGATATTCAGGAATTTTTAATCAGCCTGTCCTGCAAATTTGAATTAGCAAAAACAGTTTTTTAACTTATTTACGTTGCCAAAATGCAGGCGCAGTGTCAAAAAAATTCATATTTTCAAATTACTTTTCACTTTTTTCCATATCTTCAATGGCAGCACCCACAAGACCCATAAACAACGGATGAGGCTTATTAGGTCTTGACTTGAATTCGGGATGGAACTGAACACTTATAAAATAAGGATGATCCTTTTTGCTAAGCTCCACCATTTCAACAAGTCTGCCGTCAGGTGATGTACCTGCCACAATAAGTCCTGCCTTTTCAAGATCCTCCTTATAGGCATTGTTGAATTCATAGCGGTGTCTGTGTCTCTCACTTATTTCCTTTTCACCGTAAAGCTCAATTGAGCGTGTGCCATCTGTAAGCACACATGGATAAGCACCAAGACGCATTGTTCCGCCTAATTTATCGATATTCTTCTGGTCAGCCATTATGTCAATTACAGGATGTGTAGTATCATGATCTATTTCAGCAGTATGAGCATCCTTCAATCCAAGTACATTTCTTGCATATTCAATAACCGTACACTGCATACCGAGACAGATACCAAGCATAGGTATCTTATTCTCCCTTGCATACTGTATAGCCTGTATTTTGCCTTCAACACCTCTTGTGCCAAATCCGCCCGGAACAACCATACCATGTACACCCTTAAGATATTCTTCTGCTGATTTTTCCTCTATATCCTCTGAATCCACCCAGCGAAGCTTTACATGGGCACCGCTGTGTATACCTGCATGGTTAAGACTTTCCACAATTGATAAATAAGCATCATGAAGTGATACATACTTTCCTACTATTGCAATTTCAACAGTCTTTTCAAGAGCCTTTTCCTTTGCAACAACATCTTCCCAATCAGAAAGATCAGGCTTTACACAAGGCATATGTAATTTACGGCATATAATGTCTGCAAGATGCTCCTTTTCCATAAGAAGGGGCACTTCATAAAGTGAGTCACAGTCAATATTTTCAATAATACAGTCTTTGTCCACATTACAGAACATGGATATTTTTTCTTTAGCTTCATCGGTTATAGGATATTCAGTTCTGCACACAACAACATCAGGCTGAATACCTATTGAACGAAGCTGATTTACAGAATTTTGTGTAGGCTTTGTTTTCATCTCCTTGCTCTTTGAAAGGTAGATCATAAGAGTAACATGAATATAAGCCACATTTTCAGCCCCAACATCAGACTTTACCTGTCTTATAGCCTCAATAAAAGGACTTGATTCAATATCACCTACAGTACCGCCGATCTCTGTTATAACAAAGTCAACGTCTGAATCCTCTCCTGCCGCATAAACCTTTTCCTTTATGGCGTTTGTAATATGAGGGATAACCTGAACAGTCGCTCCAAGATATTCTCCCTTTCTTTCCTTGTTAAGGACAGACCAGTAGATCTTACCTGTAGTAATATTGCTGTTTACCGTAAGGCTTTCATCAATAAATCTTTCATAATGTCCAAGGTCCAAATCGGTTTCAGTGCCATCATCGGTAACAAACACTTCTCCGTGCTGATAAGGACTCATAGTACCCGGGTCAATATTAACATAAGGGTCAAATTTCTGTATTGTCACCTTATATCCCCTTGCTTTTAAAAGCCTGCCCAAAGACGCAGCAGTTATTCCTTTTCCCAGACCGGAAACAACACCGCCTGTTACAAAAATGTATTTCATAATAGCACCTCATAAATCTTTTATATATACGTTAAACTTCAAAAACTCCTATTATTATACATTAGAAAGACTTTTTCGTCAATAGTATACATCAACTTCAAATACACAAAATTCCCTTATTCACTATCACACATTAAATCTGAACAGTATTACGTCTCCGTCTTTTACAACGTAATCCTTGCCTTCACTTCTGTACACACCTGCATCCTTAGCCGCAGCAATTGAGCCAAGCTTTACAAGCTCATCATAAGTAACGACCTCAGCCCTTATAAAGCCTCTCTCAAAATCTGAATGTATCTTTCCGGCTGCCTGAGGTGCCTTTGTGCCATTAGTAATAGTCCATGCCCTTACTTCCTGCTCACCTGCAGTAAGGTAGCTTATAAGTCCCAGAAGAGCATAGCTTGCCTTTATAAGTCTGTCAAGACCGCTTGTTTCACATCCCAGAGCAGCTAAAAACTCCTGCTTTTCATCATTTTCAAGTTCAGCTATTTCCTCTTCGATCTTAGCGCATACAACAAATACACCTGAGCCTTCTTCCTCTGCAAGCTCTCTTACAGCCTTCACATGAGGATTACTTTCACCGTCATCAGCCAGGTCATCTTCAGAAACATTTGCAGCATATAATACAGGCTTTCTGCTTAAAAGATTAAGACTGTCAGCAAAGGCAGTATCATCCTCATTGTCAAATTCAATGCTTCTTGCATTTTTGCCCTCTTCAAGCACTTCCTTTATCTTCTTTAATACAACAAGTTCCTTTGCAAGAGATTTGTCATTCATTGCCTGTTTCTGTGTCTTTGCAATTCTCTTGTCAACCACCTCAAGGTCAGCAAGTATAAGCTCAAGATTTATAGTTTCAATATCCCTTACAGGATCAACCTTGGCATCTACATGAACAATATTGCTGTCCTCAAAGCATCTTACAACATGTACAATAGCGTCAACCTCTCTTATGTGTGAAAGAAACTTGTTTCCAAGACCTTCTCCCTGGCTTGCGCCCTTAACAAGTCCAGCAATATCCACAAACTCAATAACTGCAGGAGTTACCTTCTTTGTATTATACATATCTGCAAGAACATCAAGCCTTTTATCAGGCACAGGCACTATTCCCACATTAGGGTCAATTGTACAGAAGGGATAATTTGCAGACTCTGCACCCCCGCCTGCAAGTGAATTGAACAATGTACTTTTTCCAACATTCGGTAAACCAACAATACCCAGCTTCATAATTAATTTTCTCCTTTGAATTTATCAATACATTAAAATAGACGGCAGATAAAACCGTCTATTTAAATAAACACTATAACTATATCACAATTAATCTCTGTTTGCAACAGCACCGGTAAGTAATCCTAAGAGAAAAACTAAGAAAGTTACGCCTAAAGCGCAAACAGCTAACTTTGGTTTATCTTCTTCAGGAATAAAAGTCCCCTTTAAAACATGTGCTTTAGCTTCCTGTTCAGCAGCACGATAGTGCTTTCTCGGTCTTGCATATCTCATATAAACTACCTCCTTAAAATTTGTACGATTTCTTATTAATTTATTATACCATATTTTACAGAAATATAAAAGAAAAATTTTATTAATTTATTGCCAAACAAAAAATTAAGGTGTATACTAAAACCAAAATATCATATAACCGGAGGTATTATATATGAGCTATGAAGTAAAAAGCAGTGAAGTAGTATACAAAGGCAAAGTATTTAACATTGAAAAGGATGTAATTACTCTTCCCGACGGAAGAGAAGCCACAAGAGAAACAGTAAATCACGGCGGTGCCGCAGCAATGATACCTATTGATGATGAAGGTAAAATAATATTTGTAAGACAGTACAGACACTCTGCAGGGAAAGAAGTTCTTGAAATTCCCGCAGGTACAATAGAAAAGGGCGAGGATCCTTATGACTGTGCAGTAAGGGAAATTGAAGAAGAAACTTCCTATAAAGCAGGCAAAATGACATTTATGTTTAAAATGTTTTCAGCTATAGGCTTCTGCAGTGAGATAATATATATCTACCTTGCGGAAGATCTTATTAAGGGTGAGTTCCATATGGATGCCGACGAATTCATAACTATTGAACGCTACAGCCTTGATGAAAGTATAGTCCTTATAGAAAAGGGGGAAATATGCGACAGCAAAACAATAGCCGCAATTTTAGCCTATAAAAATCACATTCAGCAGAAACAGTAAATTTAAAGCTTACATCTATCAACACAACCATTTGTAGGGGCGAGCATTGCTCGCCCGTGGCTCCTTTACAGCTATACCGTCCGCTTAAAAGATTAACATAATCCTAATTGTTCAAAAAAGGCGGCGTGTCCGCCCTCTTGGCTCCTTTTGTAAGGGCTGGTCGCATTGCTACGCAATGCTGCTCGCCTAAGCAACCAAGGAGCTGTCCGAAGGACTGAGGGTTTTCACTCCTCACTCACTTCAAAATTCAGCTATTCAGCACTTTCGCCTTCAGCGAAAGCCAATCCTTCGGATTGTCCACATAGTTCTTGCGGTGCATAGCTGAAATTTGAAATACTCCTTACTCTGTTAAATTCCCTTCCACTCAATAAGGGCACCCCTTCGGGTGCCCTCACTTTATACCACATACCTCACAACAAACATCATTCATTATCATTAAGTCCCAATGACTCCTTAAGTATCCACACAATATCAGATGTCATAGCCTTCTGATATCCTTCATCACCGTTGTTTCCTTCCACATCAAGCATAAACAGCTGACTGTCAGTCACAACATAGCTCCATGTATTTCCCAGTATGTCATTGAGCATACCGCCGTCACCTGCCGTCACAACACCTGTGCCGTTAAGGTCACCGCTGTAGTCAACAGGTCTTAAAGTACCGTTTTCGTTTACTGTAAGCTTGGCATTCATTGTCTTTGCCGTTTCCCCGGCATCAACTATCATTACATATGCTCCGTATCTTTCGGAGCGGAAGAACTCTCTGCCGTTTGTAAGTGCATAATTACCCCTTTCAAGCTCATCTGCATCAAGAACGGCTATCTTTCTGTTATCGTCAAAGGCATTTATTGCCTCACCCATATAATCTGCCTTGCTTATGAATGTAAATCCGCCTCCCGGAACAACATTTGTGACAATAGTTACATCACCGGTTATCACACTGCCCGGAACAGTATAATTGCCCTCATCATCTGCTGTAAGCTTGACAGCCTCGCCGTCGCCTATAGAGTAGCCCACATATGTTACAGCGATACTGTCCTTGATCTCAAATTCAATGTCAGTATTCAGATGAGCATATCCGTTTTCAAGCCCTGATATAATGTTTGCTGCATTGTTATTGTCAGTTACATCAAAATCAGTGTAACCAAACTGAGCATAGAATGTAATATCTCTGTCAGCAGGTACCTCTGCAGGCACAACAACTGCCTGACCGCTTATGGTATCATCGACCATCCATCCGGTAAATGAATATCCCGGTGTTTCATTTATGATCACGTTTTCAAGCTGTTCAGCAGTAATATATTCTCCCATGTCAATAATGAAAGATGTTGTTCCTGAAAGACTGCCTTTGTCTTCGCCTGCTGCCGTTGCAAATACAAATGTTCTTGTTTCCTGAGTATCGGCAACAACTGAAATACTTCCCACTATACTGCTTCCCGGTATAGTATAGCTTCCGCCGCCGTTATCGGTAATGTTATCCTGTATTACACCGTTTACAGTGTAGTATACGCTGTCTATCCTGTAATTCTCATTCGGTGTAAATGTAAATGAAACATCTGTAAGATATGTTGCCTTACCATCTTCAACACCTGATATATTACCGAATTCACCCACACTGCTTTCCGCAAAGCTTATGCTGTACTTTGAAGGCTCAAACTCTGCCGTAACGGTTGTATCACCGTTTATTACAACAGTCTTAAGTTCATCAGTTGTATAGTCTGTACCCTCTATATCCCAGTTCTTGAAGCTGTAGTAATCATTAGCCTCAATTTCAGGAATATCTGTAATGCTCTTGCCTTCATCCACAAGATACTCTGCTTCACCTGTTATGCTTCCGTTATCATCTGCCACAAATTTAACAGTATACTGTCTTACGGAAACAGCTGTATACTCTGCATTTCCTGTAAATGTATTTCCTACAAGCTGTTCACTTGTATAGCTGTTATTTCCGTCAGACCATAAAGGCTCATCTGTTGTATCATTTGCAAGACGATAATTCTCATCTGCACTTAAACCGCTCTTTATAGTCCCGGCAGCAAGCTTATGATCCCCGTCACCAAGATTATCAATTGAATCATACAGTCCCTCAATGCCTTCCCATGCATATACTGTCAGGTCGGTCATTGTATTTCCGGTGCCTGCCTTAAATGTTACGGTATAATAAGACTTTGCAACAACTTCAATCTTAATGTCACCAAGTATCTCACTTCCCGGTATTGTATAGCTTCCGTTATTGCCCGTAAGTGCCACAGGCTGTCCCTCACCTGCAGTATAGTAAACACTGTATATCTTTGCATTGCTTTCGGGACTTACTGTAAATGTAACATCCTTTCCGTATGTAACGGTACCATTAACTACTATGTCGCTTACCGTTGCCTTTGTTGCATTGATTTCAGCGACCTTATAGTTTATAGCCTCAATATAAGGAGTTATTGTTATATCTCCTGTAATGAAATAAGTGTCAAGGTTTGCATTATATACTACATTGCCATTTTCAATACTCCAGCCTGTAAGGGCATAACCGTCTTCAACTGCAGGTGTAAATATAATGCCATTCACTACATCACTTAGCTTTGTATTTTCATCAACTGTAACAGGACTTGTATATCCGCTTATTGAACCAAGGCTGCTGTCTGCCGGATTTATTGTTACAGTCCACTGCTTCACTGTCTGGGCAGTAAGAGTAACATTCTCTGTAAATGCTGTATTCGTTACGGCATCATTATTGAGATAACCCTTTGTGCCGTCAGACCACATATTTTCTGCAGTACCGTCTGCTAATCTGTAACCTGCCTTAGCTGTAAGCTCGGGTATAGTAAATTCTGTGGTATATGTCGCATCCGTATACAGCCCTGCACTGTTGTACTTAACATAGGCAACAGCCTGTATCTTTGTTTCATCACCGTCAAATACTGCATTGCCCGGTACAAATGTTACTGTTATATTGTGTAAATTAACAGTTGTACTCTGAACATTAGGTGTTATTTCACTTCCTGAATTTACAGGTGTAACATAATTTCCTGTTTCTGCAAAGCCTATAGCTGCATTTTCTGTGGTTTTTGCATTGCTGTTCACCTTAAGTGTCACTATTGCGGCTGTGCCCCCTGAACTTACATTTAATCCCGTAATTGATACACTCTTTGTCATTTACCTTGGCAACAGTGCTGCCTGCCGTTACGCCTGTCAGTTTTATATTACCGGTCGCATCTGTCAGTGCTCCCGTTACATTAACAGCGTTTTCTTTAATAGTGCTCAGGTCTATAGTTACCTTAGGTCCGCCCATTATATTTACATCAGTGCTGTTTACATCACCTGTTAATGTACCAATGCTGCCTCCTGATACAGTCACAATACTTCCTGTGGTGGAAACATCTGCATTTGTAAGATTTCCTGTTGCAATGAGCGTATCGGTTTCATCAATTTCGCCGTTTGCATCTCCATCAATGTATATATTTGTGCCCCCTGTGCCATTATCAGCGATAATAAGGGCATTTGCCCCTGCATCTAAATTGCCGCTGTAGTCTGTAACAGGCAGGTTCCCGCTTCTGCTTTTGAAATAGTTTGTACCGGCCGCTAAGGATGTTATATCCTTATATTCCATATAGAGGCTTTCCTCACCATCTTCGGCATACTTTGCATAAATGACTATGTTTGCCTCAGGTGAAATATATATCGCTTCCGCTTCCACTGTAGCCGTCTCCTATGCCGGCTCCTTGTTCACTTCTTGCTGTCACTTCGCCGCCGCTTATCCTTATGTTGCTTCCGTTTCCAGAAAGACCGCCTCCTATACCGGCTCCGTTCTCACTTGTTGCTTCTACTATTCCTCCGGTTATTGTTATGTTGCTTCCGTTTCCGTAATCTCCGCCTCCTATGCCGGCTCCGGCATCGTTGCCTGTTGCTGTCAGCTTGCCTTCTGTGCTTCCGTCACCTGCTTCGCTTGTTATTATAAGCTCATTATCCGTTGAAGTCTTCTGCAAGCCCGCATAATCATCTTCCGTTACTGTAAATTTGCTCTCGCCCCTGAGCTTTAATGTAACATCACCCGTTGCATCTATCTCAAAGGGTGACCTTGAATCGTTTTCTATAATCACACTGTCAAGAGTAATAGTCACATCCTCGGTAGATGTTACCCTTATAGTATCTGTATTAGTTGTTGTACCCACACTTGCCATTGCCACGGTATATTCACCGCTGCCGCCTATAGTAAGCACATTACCTTCATAGCTGTAACCCGTGTCACCTTCTATAGTGAAATCTCCCACAGTTTCGGCAGCCTCTGCCCTCTCCGGTATAATCCCAAATCCCTTGGGCACCATGTTAAGTGGCAGTATGCCCGTTACCATTGCAAAGCTGACTATAAAAGCCGCCAGCTTTCTTACTCTCTTTGTAAACATATGATTACCTCCTTTTCTTATTAGATATATTGTATATTTTATTATTTATTCTTTAAGTTGTCCTCCACCCTTACAAATTCCAATTTACCACACCACTCCCCAAGCCTCCCTTGCCTAAAGGGAGGAGGAGAAACGCTTGCGTTTCGGAGGAGGGATTCCTGTTTGAATACTGCTCGCCATTGAATCGGAAGAAGTTACCCGACGGCATTTCTAATGCCGCTTTTGACTGTTCAGCACTTTTCCCTCCGGGAAAAGCCGTCCTGCGGACGTCCGGCTATTCTGCCGGTGCAAATGTCAAAAGTTCTGAATAAGCAGCCAAGGAGCTGTCTGTTCAAATCAGTTAAGCTGATTTGAACAGACTGAGGGTTTTCTTACATTACTGCTTCTCTTAATCCGCAGCCACTGCCTTCTCAAAACCTCCCATATTCTCAACCACATTCATAAATACCTGTGCCGTTTCCGCTCTTGTAGCCTTATCCCTTGGTCTGAATCCGCCGTCTGCATCTCCTGCCATAAGTCCTTTTTCACTCACCCATGAAATAGCAGGCTTTGCATAGTTTGATATATTTTCATAGTCCTTGTAGTCCATATATCTGTTTTCATTTTCAACACTCACATCTATGCCCTTGTATTCGGCATATCTGTATATTATGGCTGCCATCTGCTCCCTTGTTATTATATCTCCTGGACCGTACTCCTCTGCCGAATATCCGTACACGATATAGTTTTCCGCAGCCCAGTTCACAGCCTCCTCATACCAGCTTCCTTCCTCCACATCCTTAAATGATGCTTCCCTTTCAGCCTCGGGAGCGCCCTCCATTCTGTGTATAACTGTCACAAACATACCCCTTGTCACAGCCATTCGGGGAGCAAACTCATTCTCGCTTATGCCCACCATAAGACCTTTTTCAGTAACATAGTCCACGGCATTTCTGAACCAGTCCTCACTGTCTACATCTGTATATGCTGATGTTCCTTCCTCGCTGACAGCCTCTGTCTGACCTTCCTCTGTTTCCTGTACAGCCCTCATCTTTCCGTATAGAGTTATGTTCCTTGTCACAGCCTGTGAAAAGTCATACTCCGTTATGTAAGCCATATCACTGTACCAGCCTTCAAATATATACCCTTCCGCCACAGGATCCTCGGGTCTTTCTATGGTCTCGCCTGACCGTACGCTCTGTGTTGTCCTTTCTCCGTTCACTACAAATGTAACGGTATATGTGGCTGTGGAAGCTCCGCCTCCGCCGCCGCCTGAGGTACTGCCTCCTGTGCTCTGAGTGGTCGTTTCCGTTCCTGTTTCCGTTGTTGTTTCCGTATCCCTTTCTGTTGTCACTTCTGTAGTTGTTTCCCTTGCAGTCGTGCTTTCCGTTGTTGTTTCCGTCACCGTAGTAGTTTCGGTAGTTGTTTCCGTTACACTTCCCCCGTCACCTATGACAACTGCTGCACTCACCTCATTCACTGTGTATCTTTCATTGTTCTGCCCCAGCATTTCCGTTCTGTAATGGGTTATTTCCGTAGTTCCCTTTTTAAGAGGCTTAAGCGTAAAGGATATGATCTCCTCACTTCCGCCGAAGGGCTGGGGAGAAAGTGATGCCCTGTTTACAAAAACTCTGTCATACACTCCGTTATTCTCAATAGGCGAATAATTCATAATATCCTGTTCCTGCCCTGCCACAATGACCGTTTTAACTCTTATGCTTCCTGTGTCAAGCTCAAAATATTCCGGATCAAACTTAATATAATCCTGCATTGAATAAAAGTCATAGCTTCCCGCTCCCTGTACCGCAAATACTCCTGCGCTGACCAGCATTATCATACTCATCACGGCACATATTATCCTTTTCACGCCTTGTCAACCTCCTTATTTTTAAAAACTCCCTGATAAAGTATAC
>CAJFNV010000075.1 GCA_904395805.1 Candidatus Gallispira edinburgensis
GACCTATCCGACACAATGGCCAAGTGCCGGATAGGAACGGCAAAATTTTTTACACTTCTATTACTTCTTTATCACACATTAGTAAATACAGAAGGCTTACAAGGAGCTTGAAATGGAAGGGTATATATATTCACAGAAGGCTAAGGGATATTTTGTGGCACCTATGAAGAAGGGTGTTCAGCTTGTAAAGAGGGAAGAGGCTTTTGAACAGCTTGAAAATGTTGTAAAGGAGCTTAAATATCTTGGGGCAGAGAAAATGGAAGTTGAAGGTATTATTGAGGCTGTATACAAGGAGGAATGAAAATGATCAAGGTTGAAAACCTGAACAAAAGCTTTGACAAATTCAAGGCACTTGACAATATGAACTTAAATGTGGAAAAAGGCTCTGTTTACGGACTTATAGGTCCTAACGGTGCAGGGAAAACAACATTTATAAAAAATCTTATGGGGATTTACAGACAGGACAGCGGAAGCATACTTGTGGAAAATGAGCCTGTATATGAAAATCCCGGGCTTAAGCAGAAAATAGTTTATATAAGCGATGATCTGTTCTTTTTTACAACTTATTCTATAATTGATATGGCTAAATACTATGCCGGAATATATAAAAACTGGGACTGGGATATGTTTGAAAAGCTTAAGGGGATATTTAAAATAGATGTGAAGAGAAAATGCAGAAGGCTGTCAAAGGGTATGCAGAAACAGGTCGCTTTCTGGCTGGGAATATGTGCAAGACCGGAGCTTATGGTACTTGATGAGCCTGTTGACGGACTTGACCCTGTAATGAGAAGAAATACATGGGCTGTTATATTGCAGGAAGTTGCAGAAAGGAATATGACTGTTCTGGTGTCAAGCCATAATTTAAGAGAACTTGAAGATGTTTGCGACCATGTGGGAATAATGTTTAAGGGTAAGGTTGTTCTTGAAAAGGCTCTTGATGATGTTAAGGGTGAAATACATAAGATGCAGATCGCCTTTGAGGGAGAAACTCCCGAGGGACTGAAAAATGACATTGATATTCTCCATTCAAGTAAATTCGGAAGCGTTGAAACATATATCGTAAGGGGAAAGGCTGAGGATATAAAAGAAAAGGCAGGGAAGTATTCACCTTTGCTCTGCGACATTTTACCTCTTACACTTGAGGAAATATTTATATATGAATTAGGGGGTATGGGCTATGAATTTGAAAACCTGCTTATTTGACAAAAGTACTATAAAATCCGATTTTAAAAGATTCTGGTGGGTTTCTGTTATATATATGGTATTGACTGCACTCTTTATATTACCGAGAGCTGTTACAAAAAATGAGTATTATGTTCATGGCGGCTGGGATTTCAGTTATGTAACCGATAACGGCATATTTGCCTTATTGTTTGCTTTTCTGTTGGGAGGAATGATATTTTCATATCTCCATAAGGGCAATGCAGTATCCTGCTTTCACGGGCTGCCCCTTACAAGAAAAAAGCTGTATTTCTCTCATATATTCGCAGGCTTTGTGCTTCTTTTTATACCCATTGCCATAACAAGCGGAGTCATAGCTGCAGAGTCATTGTATATGGGAGCAACAATAAATTATTCGGTCAAATATCTATACACATGTCTTGTATATGCAGGCGTTGTGTTTATGATAACTGTGTTTTCATCAATGATATCGGGGAATACTGTGGCAGCATATATCTTTTCAATAGGTTTTATGGCTTTGCCGGGATTTGTACTATATTTTACACAGTGGATTTTAAATATAAATCTTTATGGTTTTAACGGCTATCTGGAGGGATATATATATAATTATATTTATATTACAGGTGTTAATGATATGTGGTCGTACAAATCGCTGTGGTATGTTGTGCTTATAGCTGTGGTTTTTGTGATTACATATGTTCTTTATAAAATCAGAAAACTTGAAAATTACGACGATATAGTAGTGTTTAAGTATCTCAAGCCTGTGTTTATGTATACTCTGGCAGTTTGTTTCGGGGTGTTTGGATATATGGTTATATATGAAGTGGCAGACTGCAGTAATTTGTTCCTTGGAACACTTCCTCTTGGCTGTGTAGCTCTTATTGCGGCTTTTATGCTGAACAGAAAAAGTTTTGGTATAAGGGGGCTTTTCAAACCTCTGGCTGTTTTTGTAATATGTCTCGGGGCAGTAAGCTTAGGCTTTGCAGCGGATATAATGGGGTATGAAAGAAGAATTCCTGCTGTGGGAGATATAGAAAGTATAGACACATACGGAAACAATGATTACCATGCAATGAATGTTTTAAATACTGAACCGGAAGATGTGAATTTGAATGATTTGTTATATAAAGAATATGTTACAGATAAAAGTGAAATTGAAAATATAGTTGATCTTCACAGAGCTGTAGTTGAAAACAGAATAGAAAGTTCAGATTATACGGAAATACCTATTGTATACAATCTTAAAGGCGGAAAGCAGTTGAAGAGAACATATAAGGTGGATAATAAAGCCTTTGCGGAATATCTTAAGCCTTATTATGAAAATACTGTTTATAAGAAATACCGTTTTCCTTTAGTAAATGACAGGGAGAAGGATATAAGTTATGTTGAGTACAGCGGATTAAATGTAAGAAACAGTATCAAGCTGGATCCGGTTTACAATGAAAGATTTTACGATGCTGTTAAAAAGGATGTTGCTGATTTAAAATATAAAGATATTAATATTAATAACAATATAGAAAACGGCATAACTTTATATGTTTATTATGATGAATATGCTGAATACGAGGGAGGAAAAGCAAAGCTTTCATGCTGTCAGCCAATAAGTTTAGACAAAAACTTTAAAAACACAAGGACTGTTTTAAAGGAGGCTCTTGTGCCATACAGTAACAGTCTTATAAGCTCTGATACGATCAGTTCTGCTTATTTGGAAGTATTTGGGTATACAGATGCTACTTTTACATTAAATGCAGATGAGGCAAGAAAAATATATAATTACTTTGCTGATATGGCATATGCAGATGAAAATATTTCAAATAATAAAACGGTTTCATTCCAAATTACATTTGATACAGATGGAGAGGATGTGTCACAGTATTTTGAAATGCCTTACAGCCAGCTTCCCGATGAAATAAGACGGTATGTTGATAATTCAGGGGCAATGGTTAAACAATAAATTACCAATTATGTTATAAGGGCGTATTGTTACGTCCTTTTACTTTTGGGATTTACATACAGTACTGTCTGTGGTATTATAACTATGGAGGGTTGATTTGATGAAGAATGTTAAAATTTATATCATTGTTATTTTAATCATTGCATTTATAGTGGGGATTTACGGATCAAAGCTTGGAAGTATGGGAATGGAGGCAGGGAATGTCATTCTGTTTCTGGCTTTGTTTATAGGCTCTTCCGCCTTTGCATGCGGTCTTGTGCTCCTGTTTACAAGAGGTATAAGAAAAAAGCTGAATGAGGAATTAAAAAGCAAGGAAAAGAATGATTTAAATAAAGAGGAATATGATAATTCCGAAGGGGAAGCATAAATAAAAGGATAAAATTAACATATTCTTAAGTACTTTTTAATTGTAAATTATTCAATTAAATGTTATAATCAATTTATTAAAAATTACAGGAGGGTCTGAAATGGAAGATATGGAAAAGAAAACATGCGGCTGCGGACACGATCACGAGCATGAACACGGAGAGGATTGCGGCTGCGGTCACGATCATCAGTATATGACTTTGAAGCTTGAAGATGATACAGAGGTAAGATGTATTGTAATAGGTACATTTGAAGTTGATGAATACGAGGGCAAGGAATATATTGCTCTGGTTTCCGAGGACGGAGAAGAGTCATTTATATATGAGTACAGAGAAACTGACAACGAGGACGGCTTTGAACTGAACAATATTGAGTCCGATGATGAATTTGAAGTTGTTGTAAATGCCATTGACGAAATTTTAAATGACGAAGAAGAATGGGACGAGGATGAGGATTACTATTTTGAGGATGAGGAAGAAGAGTGATCCCGAAAAGAATGAAGAACTCCGATGGTTTTATGTCGGAGTTTTTTTATTGTGAACCGAAAGAGAGTAATTCGGGCGGCGGAGCCGACTTTTTAGCAGAGCTAAAAAGTTCTGATTGTGAACCGAAAGAGAGTAATTCGGGCGGCGGAGCCGACTTTTTAGCAGAGCTAAAAAGTTCTGATTGGTGATGATAAATGGAATTTAATCTTATTAATTTATAAAAAACTCTTGACCTGGAGTGAACTTTAAGGTATATAATTTATATATAAAATGTTTATTACATATGCAATGCTGTCAACTTAAGAAAAATAAATGCTCCGCTTCAGAACTTTTGACTGTTCAGCACTTTCGCCTTTGGCGAAAGCCAGCCTGCGGCTGTCCGCATAATTCTTGCGGTGCAAATGCTAAAAGCAGCCTTTAAGGCTGTCGAATAATTCTTTCGATTCAAGAAATGCAAGCATTTGCTAAATTGGAAGCAGTCAGGAAGGAAAATCCTCCACCGCTGACGCGGTCCCCCTCCTTTAAAAAGGAGGCTAGACAAAGCGTTCTTAACTGTTAAGCTTATGAAAATGTTCAAGTTGAAAGTATTGCTTACAAATGAAGGAGGGCTTAATTTGAAAAAATTATCGGTAAGAAATATGACAATTTCTGCAATGTTTATTGCGCTGGGAATCGTATTGCCGTTTTTTACGGGACAGATACCACAGATAGGCAATATGCTGCTGCCTATGCATATTCCCGTATTTCTGTGCGGACTTATATGCGGTTGGAGATATGGTCTTGCTGTTGGCTTTATTTTGCCTTTGCTGCGCTATGTTATGTTTGGTATGCCTGTTATATATCCTACAGGTATAGCAATGGCCTTTGAACTGGGAACATATGGTCTTGTATCGGGAATGATGTATAAGGGCTCAAAGTGGAGATGTATTGTTTCACTTTACCGTTCGATTATTGCTGCTATGATAACAGGGCGTGTTGTATGGGGAATTGCCGAAATTATACTTCTGGGTATTAACGGCAATGCCTTTACGGCAGAAATGTTTATTGCAGGTGCATTTTTAAATGCTGTACCGGGAATTATATTACAGCTTGTGGTTATTCCTGCTGTTATGCTTGCCCTTAACAAGACAGGGCTTGTGCCTTTTAACAATGTAAAAAGAGAAGGGGCTAATGTAAATGTCAGATAATAATTTGATGTGTGGAATTGCGGAAGAGATATGCAAAAGACTTGAAAAAATTTCAAAGGGGAATGAATGTATTATTGCAGCTATTGACGGAAGATGCGCTTCAGGCAAAACAACTGCCGCAGAGGAGATCAAAAAGCGCTGTGACTGTAATGTTATCCAAATGGATCACTTTTTTCTGCAGCCTTTCCAGAGGACTGAAAAGCGTCTGAGTGAGCCGGGAGGAAATGTGGACTATGAGCGTGTTTTTAAGGAAGTTCTCATTCCTCTTGAAAAAGGTGAAAGGTTTTCATACTGCCCCTATGACTGCCATAAACAGGAAATGGGTGAGCCTGTACATATAGATTTAAAAAGAATAAATATTATTGAGGGGTCATACAGCTGTCATCCCTTTCTTGGCAGGTTTTATGATCTTAAGATATTTATGACTGTCGATAAAGAGGAACAGGCTTTAAGAATAAAAAAGAGAAACGGCGAAAGGGGTTATATAAATTTTAAAGAAAAGTGGATACCTCTTGAGGAAAAATATTTTTCTGCCTTTAATGTGGAGAGGGGCTGTGATATGGTTTTTGATACAGGGAAACCCTCAGTCCTTCGGACAGCTCCCTTATAAGTGAGCCGCAGGCTATACACAAAAACGGTTGTCAGATTGCCGGTGTGTTAAACAGGAATTTAGTTTATTTATTGAGATAAAAATCAACACCGCAAATACAAGCATTTGCTCAGTGACGATAGCTAAATATCCCTCCACCAGCGTACGCTGGTCCCCCTCCCTTTAGGCAAGGGAGGCTTGGAGCGTGGTGCGGTAAATTGGAATTTATAAAATCGCGGACGATCAATAATCGTCCATATAATGAGGAATCAGGTACATAGAAAGCCTGATTCTTTTTTTATGAGAAATTTATTTATAATATATAAAATCTTATATAAAGTATAC
>CAJFNV010000076.1 GCA_904395805.1 Candidatus Gallispira edinburgensis
CTCGAATTTAGTTATATTCTTTGCGTTAGCAAAGTGCTATGGAAACGAAGTGACATAGCAACAGGAAGTTTTAACTTCTTGTAATATGACTTATCCAAAGCAAATGAAAGCTTGCTTTCGATTTACGAGGATAAGTCACCGAGGCGTCAGCCGAGGTGTAATATTAGCCCTGTGAAACAGGGCAGCTGTGGAACACAGCAATCAGAACATAGTTCTGATAATATTATTACAATAAAATCTGTATCTTAAGGAGGATTCTGAAATGGAAGAAAAACTGAATTTAACTGCAGAATGGGATAAGACTTTTCCAAAGAGCGATAAAGTAAATCATCGCAAGATAACATTTCATAATCGTTATGGTATTACTTTAGCTGCTGACTTATACGAACCTAAAAATGCGGAAGGAAAATTGCCTGCTATTGCTGTATGCGGTCCATTTGGTGCTGTAAAGGAGCAGGCTTCAGGCTTATATGCTCAGACTATGGCAGAAAGAGGATTTTTAACAATTGCCTTTGACCCTTCATTTACGGGTGAAAGCGGAGGCAGCCCAAGATATGTAGCTTCTCCCGATATCAATACTGAGGATTCTCAGGCTGCTGTTGATTTCCTCTCTGTTCAGGATAATGTTGATCCTGAAAAAATCGGTATTATCGGTATATGCGGATGGGGCGGAATGGCTATAAATGCCGCTGCAATAGATACAAGGATCAAGGCTACTGTTGCATCTACTATGTATGATATGACAAGAGTAAATGCAAAGGGCTATTTTGATGCTGAGGACAGTGAGGAAGCACGTTACGAAAAGCGTGTGGCTTTAAATGCCCAGAGAACAGAGGATTACAAAAAGGGCGAATACAAAAGAGCAGGTGGTGTTGTGGATCCATTGCCTGATGATGCACCTTTCTTTGTTAAGGACTATTATGACTACTACAAAACAAGCCGTGGATATCACAAGAGATCATTAAATTCAAATGAGGGCTGGAATGTAACTTCAACTCTTTCCTTCCTTAACATGCCTATTTTGCAGTACAGCAATGAAATACGCAGTGCCGTACTTGTTGTTCACGGTGAAAAGGCTCACTCATGCTATTTCAGCAAGGATGCCTTTAAAAATCTTAAGGGTGACAATAAGGAATTGCTTATTATTCCGGGTGCTGTTCATACTGACTTATATGATCAGATGGATATTATTCCTTTTGATAAAATGACAGAATTCTTTAATGAATATCTGAAATAACATATTTAAATATTTTAAACTCATTAAAAAAAAGCATACCGTTGGTATGCTTTTTTGATGGATAAATATTATTCTTCCGATGAACTGTCTGAGCTGTCCTCTTCATCACTGTCCTCTGACGGCTCATAAGTTCCTCTTTCTATTATACGGTTTACAGGCTCTTTGACAACCTTTTCTGTACGCTGTACTTCGCCTATCTGTTCACCGTTTACATAAGGAGTTTTAAGTACAACTTCCATTGTGCCTTCCTCTCCTTCCTGAATTACTTCTCTGTAGGAAGTAGGCTCATTGCTGTTTCTCTGGGTAACTGTTTCATAATCTATTGTTTCAGTAACTGTTTCCCAGCTATATGTCCTTATAGGAAGGATAGGCTCAGTAACTGTGACGTTAAGGGTTTGTCCTATCTGTAAATTTGTCTTTGTTTCATCGGTAATTGAAGGATTTGCATTTAAAAGCTCGGCTTCTGTCATGCCTGCATTGCTTGCAATGCTCCCGAATGTTTCTCCCGCAACTACTGTATGAGTTTTTTCAACAGTCTGTGTTGCACTTAAAAGCTTTACGGCTTCTTCAAGGCTGCTTACCTGACTGTTGTCAACAAATGTTGTGCCTGTGTTGATCTGTATGGCAAACTCCGGCTGTGCTGTGCCTTCGGGACACTTGTAATTTGCAAGCACTGTTTCAAGGGCTTCCCTTGCTGTTTCAACATCAGGGACAATACAGAATTCCTTGCCTTCAACAAGTATTGTTGTAGCCTCCTGATTGTATGATACTGTGCTGCATACTGCGGCAACTACCTGCTCTGAATTGTCTGTTTTCTTGAAAAAGCTGCTTACAGGCTCAAGAGTAATAGTGTCATTTATTTCAACATTGTTTCCAACTTCCTGCTTAAGCTTTGCAAGAACAAGGTTGTTTAATTCTTCTTCTGTTGTATTTTTATCCTTTATATAGCCTACGACCTCATCGTTTACAAGAACCGCAAGTGCTCTCTGCTGTGATGCTGCATAGCCTATAAGGCATACAATAGCAACAACTGCCAGAAGAAATATAAGAGGTCTCGGATTAAAGTTTCTCTTTCTCTTTTTTGTGTATGCTCTGTTATCTGCCATATTGCTTGGATGCAGCGGAAAAAGCATTGGCTTTGAGCTTTTGTTTCTGAATTTTAATGGTCTGTCGTTTTTTGGTGGCATATGCACACTCCCTCTGTATATACTATTCTTATTTTAACAATAATTGATTTACCTTATAAGTATAAGATAAATATCTTACAAAAGCAAGCATAAATTGGTTACAAATCATTGAAAATGTGTTAAAATTATAAATTAAGGAGTAATTTTATGAGTTTATACAATAAATTAAAGGAATTTTCGGTAAAAGAGAATATTATTGCAGGTGTTGGAAGTGCAGAGCCTTTTTATGAGCTTAAGGAATATTTAAAGGACAGAGAAGTGCCTTTTGTGAATTTTACACCGGAGGAAAGAAGTGAGCCCGGGCTTATAATGAAAAATGCAAAGAGCATTGTTGCAATAGGCCTTAGCTACAATGTGGTGTATAAAAAAATAAATGACGGAAGATCAAGGGGCAATATGTCTGCGGGAGCTGTTGGGACAGATTATCACATTGTGGTAATGGACAAGCTTAAAAAACTTAAAGAGGAACTTCTGCCTGAAAGGGAAGTGAAAATGTTTTCCGATACGGGACCTCTTTCAGACAGAGATGTTGCCTTGCGCTGCGGACTGGGAACAAGAGGTAAAAACGGCTCTGTTATAAACAGTGAGATCGGGGGAATGTTCTTTATAGGATATATGATAACCGATGTGGAATATGAGCTTTGGCAGGGGGAAGAAGGAAAAGCTGTTTACTGTGGTGAATGTGACAGATGTATAAGAGCATGTCCAAATTCTGCAATAAGTGACGGGAAATGCGATTACGGCCGGTGCATATCCTATATAACACAGAAAAAGGGTGCTTTAAGTGATGAAGAATACAAGGCTATAGGCAGGCAGATATACGGCTGTGATGTGTGTCAGAGGGTATGTCCTTACAACAAAAATTTTAAGGTAAGTGAAAATGAATATGCTTATCCCGATATAGAAAAACTTTTAAATACGACAAACAGAGAATTTAAGGAAATATACGGAAATACGGCAGCAGGCTGGAGAGGAAAAAGAACACTCCAGAGAAATGCTCTTGCCGTTCTGGGAAATATCGGGGATGAAAAGGGACTTGACATTGCATTAAAATACACCAAAAGCGAATACGAAGATCTGAGGTCTGCGGCACAATATGCTGTGAAATGTATTAAGGAGAGTTGAAATGGGTTACTGGAATTCAAGAGGACTGCGTGGAAGCAGTTTTGAAGAAATGATAAATATGACAAACAATGTATACAAAGAAAGAGGGCTGGCAATAATACAAAAGATACCAACGCCTATAACTCCTGTAAATCTGGACAAGGGTAAAAATGTAATAACACTTGCCTATTTTGAACAGAAGTCAACAATTGACTATATAGGAGCCGCACAGGGTATACCGATTTGTTTTGATGCTAAGGAAACAAAGCAGGGACGTCTTCCTCTGCAGAATATACATGCTCATCAGGTTGAGTTTATGGAGCATTTTCAGAAGCAGGGTGGAGTTGCTTTTCTTCTTGTTCACTGTGCCGATGAAGAAGAGTATTTCTTTCTGCCTTTTGAAGTTCTTGAAAAATACTGGAGGGCTGCTCAGAATGGAGGAAGAAAGTCAATACCATATTCTGCATTTGAAAAAAAATACCTTATACATAACAAAAACGGTTGTCCTGTCCATTATCTTGAGGCTATAAATACTTACTTAATGGAGGAATAACTTTGAAAATTATTGCACTTGTACTTTGTCTGAGCTTTTTCGGAATAAACTTTGGTGAAAGTAAAACAAATGAAAATAATGAAACCGATGTAAGGGAGTATATGCCCTATCAGATATATGTCAGAAATGAAAGAGAAAAAGCACCTCTTGAAAATGATAAGTGTATGAGCGGGGTATATATCGGAGAGGAAAATATGTATTCTGATATAAAAAGCTTTGAAGAAAAGACCGGTGTAATAAATGACATATATATAAGCAGGATATTTCCGGGAGATGATTTTCCTGCAGGCAGTATAATAGAGTGCTATGCAAAGGGCAGACTGCCTATGCTTGTTATAGAAAGGGGCTTTGGCAGCAGTCAGATAGACTCTGTTGCAAAAATGTGCGGAAGCTTTGATATTTCAATGCTTGTGGAAATAAAGACCGATGATAAGTATGTTTACGAATGTTTTGCGGAGCTTTTCAGAAAATATGCACCTAAAGCGGTTCTTGCGTACGGTATTGACTCTTTTGTGACTGAATATGATTTTCCCGGGGAAAGCCTTGTGGACTGGGTGGCTGTTGAGGCTAAGGAGAAAATGTCAGAAGGAAGTATAGTATCGGAGTATGAAAATATAGCAAGACAGTGCAGTTATTTTAAAGACAAGACTGTTATGGTCAATATAAGTGTGCCTAATTTTTCCATTGAAAAGTGTAATTATGTATATAAAGAGGCAGCTGAAGAAATATCCCGTCTTTATTCTCTTGCCCTTGAATACAACAATATCGGAGCATTAAACTATATAAGCCTTATTGAAAAAAAGGATAATATGATAAATTACAATTACAGGCTCACGGAAAATGAAGAGCTTATAAGTGCCTTTAAATCGGGAACAGACAGTCTTGTAAGCGACAGATACTGGAGCTCAACGCCCTATGTTGCCTATGTAAGTGACAACAGTGTGCTTGTATCAAACAGTGTTATAAAAAGTATGGATATAAAAGGAAAATTTATTAACAGCGGATTTTCCCAGATAAATCCCAGCGGTTTTAATAAATCCGAAAGAAAGGTATTTGTAAATTCTTAACTTTTGTAGTATACTATATATATGATAAAATTGTGTGATTTGTATGTAGAAGCATATAAACTCCATTTGAATTAATATAAATTGAAATCCGGGGAGGACATATATGAGTTTTTTTGAACAATTTAAAACGGCAGTATACAAATTCCAGAGCTATCCCAAGCTTATAATGCAGAGCTTTGGAAGGGTTATATGCTATCTGATGATTTTTACTGTTGTTATAACTGTAATAGAAGCAATACCATATGCTGTGGCTTACAGAAGGCTTGGAGGCATCTCAGGCATGATACAGAAATATGTGCCTGAATTTTCTATTGAAAACGGTAAGTTTAAATGTGAGAGTATAGATTACAGTGATGAACTTTCGGGAATTAAAATCTTCATAGATGACAATGAAGATGCCGAAAATGTTGATGTGAGAAACAGCGGGTTTTATCTTGTTGCAGATAGCGACAAAATGATCGTGGGAAACGGAATTCAGGAAAGTATAATTGAATTCAGTCAGTTTGAGGACGAGTACATAGACAAATCAATGCTTGTGAGCTTTTTTAGCAGTACAAGGGTAAGGCTTGCCATTTTTGCAATTCTTGGAGTAACAACTTTGTTTTCGTTGTCATTTGGAACGGTAATGTGGCTGTTTATGCTTAGTTTTGCTGCATCCCTTATCAATCTGCTTTTCGTACATGCCCGTATAAGCTATGGGGATATATTTAAGCTTACTGTATATGCAAGAACTTTCCCAAGTATATTTATTATGGTTATAGGTCTGGCAGGCTTTATGTATGCGGAAATAGTATTTTTAGGTCTGTTTATTACATATGTTTATCTGGGACTTAAGAACATAAAAAAACAGGAAGCTGTAATTTTAGCTGAATTTTAGGAGGAAATAATATGGCTTATCAGGCTTTATACAGACGTTTAAGACCTCAGAGGTTTGAGGATGTTGCAGGACAGGAGCATATTATAAGAACTCTTCAAAATCAGATCGAAAACAACAGAATAAATCATGCCTATCTTTTCTGCGGTACAAGAGGTACGGGAAAAACAACTACTGCAAAAATATTTGCAAGGGCAATCAACTGTATAGGTGAGGGTACAAAGCCATGTAACAAATGTTCCGTATGTCTGCCTATACTTCACGGCACAAGTGTGAATGTAATTGAAATCGATGCTGCCAGCAACAATGGTGTTGACAATATAAGGGACATTATAGAAGAGGTCAAGTATCCGCCTACAGACTGCAGATACAAGGTTTATATAATTGACGAGGTCCATATGCTTTCGGCAGGTGCATTTAATGCTCTTTTAAAGACTCTTGAGGAGCCTCCTGAGTATGTAGTGTTTATACTTGCAACAACAGATCCTCAGAAAATGCCTGTAACTGTGCTCTCAAGGTGCCAGAGGTTTGACTTCCACAGAATAGGGAAGGAAACTATGGTAAATGTGCTTAAGGAGTATATGGCTGAAGAAAAGGCTGATGTTACAGATGAGGCTATTGAATACATAGCTGAGCTTTCAGACGGTGCCATGAGAGATGCATTAAGTATACTTGACCAGTGCATAAGCTTTTATTTTGACCAGAGGGTTACTGTGGACAAGGTCATGGAAATTACAGGCTCTGTTGACAGGTCTGTGTTTTTTGAGCTTACCGATGCCATGAACAACAGTGACGGCGGCAGGTGTATGGACATAATTGATAAAATTGTTCTGCAGGGTAGGGATATAGGTCAGTTTGTTGCAGACCTTATTACTCATTTCAGAAATCTTCTTCTGGCTGTGTCTATTGAGGGAGAAACAAGAGCTCTTGACTATTCAAAGACATATGTTGACAGACTGAGAGAACAGGGCAAAAATGTAGGTTATGAATATGTTTTAAGTCTTATATCAAGTTTTTCCGAGCTTGCAAATCAGATCAAATTCAGTTCAAATCCAAGGATACTCCTTGAAGTGTGTGCGATAAAGGGGTGCAATCCCGTTGTTTCGTATGATCTTGGAAGCGTGAATAAAAGGCTAAAGAACATTGAAAATAAGCTTGAAAACAGCACATTTGCAGCGGACACACCTGCAGCGGGCACACTTGCGGCAGGCGCAAATGCAGCAGGTACAAGTGAGATGAGCACATCTGCACAGAGTACTCATCAGAGTGAAGAAGTTAAAATAGACAAGGCTGTTCCCGAGGATATAAAGACGGTTATTTCGGAATGGAATAAATTTTGTAAGTCTCTTAAAACAAGTGTGCTTAAATCAATGCTTTCCACACAGACAAGACCGGCTTTTCTTGAGGATGATTATCTTACTCTTGTTGCTATAAATAACGGTGCACTTCTCTGGCTTGAGGCTCACTTTGATGAGGTGAAGGATTGCTTTGAAAAGTATTTCAACAAGGAATTTGAAATAAGAATGATGACAGAGGATAAGTATAATAAAAGGCATACAGAAAAGTACGGGGCTAAGGATCCTGAGCTTAATGTGCTGAGAAAAGAGGATTTTACAAAGGTGTTAGGGGACTTTGTGGAGTTTGAGGAGTAGGGAGTTCTTACTTTGGGAAAGTAAGGCAAAGTTTCTTGTGTAGTAAATAGGGGGTTGTATGTTAAATTGGAATTTAGCAGAAAACCCTCCACCGGCAAAGCCGGTCCCCCTCCCTTGAAAGGGAGGCTTAAATTAGCTTTTTGTATGGCAGGCTTCCTTTAAGGGAGCCACAAATTCGTCTTTTTATAAGGTTGTATTGCTTTGAACAGCTGATATGAGCCTCCCGTGTAAGGGAGGAGGA
>CAJFNV010000077.1 GCA_904395805.1 Candidatus Gallispira edinburgensis
GCATTGCTCGCCCGCAATCAGCCTCCTTTGTAAAGGAGGGGGACCGCGTCAGCGGTGGAGGATTTTTATCCCAGCAGCTAAATTCCTGTTTACCTAAACAAAACCCCTTTCAAATCACATCTTCTTTCTGTTCACATATGTTGTATGCAAAAGCTTATGTGCCCTCGGCTTACCGGGCCTGTCAAAAAACTCGTCATAAATCATTTTTATAACGGGACTTTCATGAGATTTCCTTATTTCAAGACCCTTATCCGCATTATAGAGCACCTGAGAACGCAGCTTTTTAAGGTCAACATAATTTCTCACGCTGTCACTCTGCACAGGCTGACCGCCGCCGTTTATACAGCCTCCGGGACATGCCATAATTTCAACAAAGTGATATTTCTTTTCACCTGATTTTATGTTTTCTATCACCTTTCTGGCATTTGAAAGTCCCGAAGCCACAGCAACATTTATCTTCATTCCGCCTATAGAATATGTAGCCTCCTTAATATCGCCCTTGCCTCTTACCTCTTTGAAATCAGTCCTTTTAATATCAGAATCAAGCATATGTGCTGCAGTTCTGAGAGCAGCCTCCATTACGCCGCCTGTAGCACCAAATATAACTCCGCCGCCGCTTGCAAATTCAAAGGGATCGTCAAATTCCTCATCCTTTATTTCATTGAACACAATACCTGCACCCTTTATCATCTTTGCAAGTTCTCTTGTAGTGATTGAAACGTCCACATCCTGATAACCCATTGAATGCTGTTCCTTACGGGTTATTTCAAACTTCTTTGCCGTACATGGAATAACGCTTACAACAAATAAATTTTCAGGCTCAATTCCCGTTTTCTGGCAATAGTAACTCTTAAGGAGAGCACCGAACATCTGCTGAGGTGATTTGCATGTTGATATATTAGGTATGATTTCGGGATAATAATGTTCAACAAATTTTACCCAGCCCGGGCAGCAGGAAGTAAACATAGGCAGTTTTCCCGCACCCTTTATTCTTTCAACAAGCTCATTTGCCTCTTCCATTATTGTAAGGTCCGCCGCAACATTCATGTTAAAGACCTTGTCAACACCAAGACGTCTTATTGCCGCAACCATTTTACCTTCCACATCGGTGCCCGGTGCCATATTAAAGCACTCGCCCAGCGTTGCCCTTATAGAAGGTGCAGTAAAAAACACAACCTTCTTGCCCGGATCGGAAATAGCCTCCCATACCTCATCAATATTGCTCTTTTCACTTAATGCACCTACAGGACATGAAACTATACACTGACCGCAGCCAACACAGGGCACCTCATCAAGACTTTTTTCAAAAGCGCAGCCCACATGAACATTGTACCCTCTGTTGATAGGACCTATTACAGCAACGGACTGTATGTTCTTACAGGCAGCAACACAGCGCATACACTGTATACATTTGCTGTTATCCCTTACAACATAGGGTGACAGATCGTCTACAGGATACAGTGCGTCATCCCCCTTAAATCTGTCCTCGTCAACGCCGTAGTCAAAGGACAGCTTCTGCAGTTCGCAGTGATTGCCCCTTACACATGAAAGACATTTCTTATGGTGACTGGAGAGTATGAGTTCAATTGTAGTCTTTCTTGAAGCTCTCACCTTCGGCGTGTTTGTAAGGACCTCCATACCCTCCTCAACAGGGTACACACATGAAGCCACAAGACCCTCTCTTCCCTTTATTTCGACAACACACACTCTGCATGCGCCAATACAGTTTACATCCTTTAAATAACAGAGTGATGGTATTTCAATATCCACCGCCTTTGCAGCCTGCAAAATAGTATAATCGGCAGGCACAGTTACAGGTATATTATTTATTTTTAAATTGACAGTATCCATAAAAGCACCTCCCTATCTTGTTCTTATAGCGTTAAACTTACAGTTCTTAACACAAAGTCCGCACTTTATACATATATTTTTATCTATAACATGAGGCTTTTTGACCTCGCCCGAAATTGCATTAACAGGGCAGTTTCTTGCACACTTGGTACAGCCCTTGCAGAGCTGAGGCTGGATTTCATAATAAAGAAGTGACTTACATACTCCCGCAGGACAGGTCTTATCCACAATGTGAGCCAGATACTCATCTCTGAAATATTTTATTGTAGAAAGGACAGGGTTTGAAGCTGACTGACCGAGAGCACACAGTGATGAAGTTTTCATATGCATTGCAAGCTCTTCTATCTTGTCAAGGTCCTCAAGCTCACCCTTGCCGGAAGTAATTTTTTCAAGGAACTGCATCAGCCTTCTTGTACCTATACGGCAGGGCGTACATTTACCGCAGGATTCATCAACTGTAAACTCAAGATAAAACTTTGATATATCCACCATACAGGTATCTTCATCAAGTATTATAAGTCCCCCCGAGCCCATCATAGAGCCTAAGGCAGTAAGGCTGTCATAGTCAATAGGTGTATCAATGTGACAGGCAGGAATACATCCTCCCGAAGGACCTCCCGTCTGTGCCGCCTTGAACTTCTTGCCCTTTGGTATACCTCCCCCTATTTCTTCAACTATTTCTCTTAATGTAGTACCCATAGGTATTTCAACAAGTCCCACATTTGTTATTTTACCGCCGAGAGCAAATACCTTAGTTCCCTTTGAAGTCTTTGTACCGATACTGCTGAACCATTTTGCACCCTTTAATATTATCTGGGCAATATTTGCATAGGTTTCCACATTGTTAAGCACCGTAGGCTTGCCGAAAAGACCCTTTACGGCAGGGAAAGGCGGTCGGGGTCTCGGCTCTCCCCTGTGCCCCTCAATTGAAGTCATAAGGGCAGTTTCCTCACCGCATACAAAGGCACCTGCACCAAGCCTTATTTCTATGTCAAAAGAAAAATCCGTTCCGAATATGTTATCACCGAGAAGCCCGTATTCCCTTGCCTGTTCCACTGCGATCTGAAGTCTTTCAACGGCAATGGGATATTCCGCCCTTACATACACATATCCCTTTTGTGCCCCTATAGTGTAGCCTGCTATAGCCATAGCCTCAATTACACAGTGAGGATCACCCTCAAGTATGGATCTGTCCATAAATGCACCCGGGTCCCCTTCATCGGCATTGCAGCAGACATATTTGATTTCGTTTTCCGCCTCTTTTGCAAAGGCCCATTTTTTACCTGTTGGAAAACCTCCGCCTCCCCTGCCTCTTAATCCCGATTCAAGAAGTTCATTTATAACATCGTCACTGCTCATTGACGTAAGTACCTTTGCAAGGGCCTGGTATCCGTCAAGAGCTATGTACTCCTCTATCTGCTCAGGGTCTATAACGCCGCAGTTTCTAAGGGCAACTCTCATCTGTTTTTTATAAAACTGTGTTTCATTTAACGATATTATGCTTCCGTCATCATGTACGGTTTCCTTATATAAAAGCTCCTTTACAATATTGCCATTTTTAAGATGTTCCTCAACAATTCTTTCAACGCTTTCGGGAGTTACCTGACTGTAGAAACAGCCTTCGGGATAAACTATCATAACGGGACCAAGGGCACACAGCCCGAAACAGCCGGTTTTAACAATAAGGACTTCACTTTCAAGTCCGTTTTTACTTATAGCCGCCTCAAGAGCAGAAACGACCTTTTTTGACCCCGATGAAGTACAGCCCGTACCTCCGCATATGAGGACCTGTTTTCTGTAGCCTGTCTTTTTAGCAAGCTCCTCACCCTGTTCCATCACTACCTTACGGACCATTACAAGATCTCTTTTTTCATCTCTTATTTTATTTAATTCTTCAATTGTTATCATTGACTGTCACCTGCCTTTTTTGACTTTTTCATATACCTGTCAATTATCTCGTCCACCTGGTCGACCGTCATTTTACCGTAAACATCATCATTGATCATCATGACAGGTGCAAGTCCACAGGCACCGATGCATCTTGTAGAATCCAGAGAAAACTGTCTGTTTTTAGTGCACTCACCGCTTTTTATACCAAGCTTTTTTTCCACTGCCTCAAGTATTTTGTCAGCACCCTTAACATAACAGGCAGTGCCAAGACAGACGCTTATTCTGTTTTCACCCTTAGGTGTCAGTGAAAACTGTGAATAAAATGTTGCAACACCGTAAACCTCGGACAAAGGCACATTAAGACCTTCGGCTATCATGCTCTGAACTTCAACAGGCAGATATCCGTATATTTCCTGTGCATCCTGAAGCACAGGCATTAAGCCTCCCGGCTGTTTTCTGTGTTTTTCAATAACATCCATAAGCTGATGTTCCTGATCTGCCGTTCCTCTGAAGGAATGAGTCGGTTTCCTATCCATAAAAGACCTCCTTACTATGTATAAATCGTAATAAAATATTTGCTTTTCATCATACAATATATAATAATATACTTATAATTATACTATAAATATAAAATTTAAACAAGAAAATAAAAATCAATACTTCCAAAATATAAAAAACAAACAAAAAAGGGCAGTTTCCCGCCCCCTGATCTATATATAAACAACAACTGTCCTTATGACCTGCATATCTGTTTCTATCGTGAATCTCCCCGTATCCTTATTGTAAAAAAACAGCAAAGCTGAATTTCTACAGCACCAGCTCCTTCACTACCTCTCCCCCTATTATAAGCCCTGCCACACTCGGGACAAAACTTACACTTCCCGGTGTTCTTCTCTTATTTGTAATTTCCTCACTTTCAAGAGGTATCTTAGGCTCTTCACTGCTCCAGCACACCTTAAGCTTACTGACACCTCTTGCCTTAAGTTCCTTTCTCATGACCTTTGCAAGAGGGCACACAGATGTTTTATAAATATCTGTAATTTCAAGTCTTGTGGGGTCAAGCTTGTTTCCCGTACCCATTGAACTTATAACGGGAATATCAAGCTCCCTGCATCTCATTATTATAGCAAGCTTTGCTGTCACAGTATCCACAGCATCAACACAGTAATCATACTTTTCATTTAAAACACTGTCTATATTATCATATAAAATAAATTCATTTACGCATTTCACACTGCACTCCGGATTTATGTCCCTAATTCTTTCAGCCATAACCTCTGTTTTCATTCTGCCCACAGTGCTGTTAAGGGCAATTATCTGTCTGTTAATATTTGTTAATGCAACTGTGTCATTATCCACAAGGGTAATACTTCCCACTCCTGCCCTTGCCACAGCCTCTGCCGTAAAGGAGCCGACTCCTCCCACACCGAATATTATGACATTAGCTTTATTTAATTTTTCAACAGCTTCATCACCTAAAAGCATTCTTGTTCTCTCATACCAAAACATAAAATTTCACTCCATTACTATAATTTTATAACACACTACAGTAATTTTACCATTTATAAGCACGGTAGTAAATAAAAAAATATGGCATCCCTTAAATTAAAGGATACCATATTTTTCTATGAATTACTTTAAACTATCTGACATCAGAACTCCACGTATTCGTTTGTGCCGTCCGTATATTCAATTTCCGCCGCCGTAATTCTTGCGTGGTCTATTGTAGGATTTATCCATACATCTTCCCATTCATATGCGACATTTTTACCGGGACTTATTGGTCCTGTTACTTTAAGTAACGTCGTTTCACCCAATAAATCATCCTCAGAATAAATAACATCTCCCACGGCATTTATTATATCACAACTAAACGTAATATATTTTATTATTTTTCCTGTATTATTTGTAAATGAAATATCTATACTGTATACTGAATCAATCCATATACTGCTATACACATTATATTCCAAATCAGTAATTTTAGGCACTTCGGGAGGCTTTATTGCTTCACTTGTCTGTACCAGACTTGATGTTCCAAACTTAATATTACCTGTTTGCATAGACTCCATGCTTGAAGCATATTGTCTGGTATCGTATACCCCATCAGCATTTATTGTCGTAATAATTATATATGGTAATCCATATATTTCCCCAATATTGTATTTCATTGTTCTGTATTCATTGCCTACCATAGCAACCCCCGAACCATCGCTGTTAAACTGATACCTATCCCCTGTTGACAAAGCTTTAAAAGTTTTTCCCGCAAGAGTGCTTCTAACAAGATTCAGATCCTCATCTGACAGTGCCTTTTCAGTAGTTGTTTCAGTCGTAATTGTTGTAGCTGCAGTGGTTTCTGTAGTAATTTCCGCAAAAGTAACAGTTTCTTTAGTTACTTCCGTATTTGTTTCGACCGATGTATCTGTATCAGTAAAAACACCAACAAGTATAAAACATACAATAATCAATACGATATCAATTATAAAAATTTTCTTTAGATTTGCAGGTCCCTTGTGAGTAAATATCTTAATTAATCCCAATATACATAAGGGTACAAATCCTATAAGAGCTATAAAAAAAATCAACGCCGCCACTGTAGATATAAAATCCCCCATCACAAAATCCTCCTTATTCAATAATATTTATTAAGCACTTTTGCTTACAACATCATAAAATAAATAACAGTATATATTATTCCTATTATTAACAGTACAGTTCTTGCTTTCTTTGAAAATTTTTTGTATTTGAACATCAAATACATTCCCAACGGAGGAAATAGTATGTATACCAATATTACAAACCATGTTTTTGATCTGAATGGCTCTTTAACATCTGATTCCAAGCTTTTGTTGTTTTGAACAGTTTCTGTTCCGGCAATATCTTCCTTATCCGTAACAGTTTCTGCTACAGCACAGCCTTGCTCATTCGGAACTGCTGTATTTTGAATCGTTTCTGATGTAACTGTAATTTTATCCCCATTTTCGTTGTCACTATTTTCTTTTACAGTATTGTCATTTAATGAATATGCAGCCGCAGCTTCTGTATTTTCATTTGTTTCTATATTATCTTTAACATTCAAATTAACATTACTTTTGAATTCTTCTTTTTTTACATCAAATTCTTCCTGAGTTATTATTCCCATATCCAGCAATTCTTTATATTTCATAATTTCATCAGCTGCGCTCAGAACATTGGGAGCAGATGTCGCCAGTTCATCAGAATTTTGAATATTATTATTGCTGTTATTATTGTCATCGGAATAGTACCCTGTAGCCAAAAGCATTGTTACAGTATCCTTAAACTTTTGATACTTATATTTATTCTTTAATTCATAAACCGTCGTTCTGTTTTGTTCATTAACTTTATTATCCCTTATCCAAATATCCATTCTTCTCATCATAGTTATCCTGTCTATATACGGACCATCCATATAGAATGTATATCTGTCATCAGGCGTATTAATTTTCAAATGCTTTTTTCTCATTGAATTTTTAATGTCCTCACGAATAGCTTCATATTCTTTAGTTAGTATTATACTTTTAAATAATTCGATAAATGAATCTACTTCTAGCTTTGTATTATTATACCATGTAAAACCCATAATATTTTTCCCTTTCTATTATTCATTTCTATTTACATATTATATTATTTTTTTACACCAGTCCTTGACTGACAGTGCTAAAAGCATATTTTTTTGTAAAATTTTACCCTATACCGTCACTTTTTGGACTAACAGTGATAAATTCGCCGTAATCTGTGGACTGGTAGTGCTAATTTCAATACATTAATATTGAAAAATTTATAAATTCAATGTACAATTATAAATAAATATGTTTTAAAAAATAATGTATTTATGATATAGAAAGGAATTAACTATGCAGAAAAAATCAACCGATGAACTTTTGACAATATTAAAAGAGAAAAAACATTATGACGAATTTCTTGCTGAATGCGGCAATGAGATCATACATAACATTTCTACATATCTTAATTCATTTATGACAGAAACATCAGTATCCGCATTAAGCAGGGAAAGCGGTCTTTCCGAATCCTATCTTTATAAACTCCTTGAAGGCAAGAGGTGCAATCCCTCAAGGGACACCCTCCTTCAGATCTGCTTCGGCTTGCATCTTGATATCGATCAATGCAACTGTCTTTTAAGGGCAGGAAATTTTAATATCCTTTATCCAAGAATAAAGAGGGATAGCATAATAATTTTCTGCATAAATAAAAATTACACTCTCCTTCAGTGTGACCAGATGCTTGCGGACTCGGGAGAAAAAACACTTAATAAATGCAATTAACTTAATATCAGGCTATACTGACATTTAATATCCAAAAACACCCCTGCAAATTTTAATTGCAAGGGTGTTAATTTTTATGTTTTGCAATAAGGGAAATTATCCATGTGCAAAAAGCCTTTATTATTTCATATATCATACTTGTACATTCCGGTTCATACTCATCTGTATGTTTATCTTTTTGTTCACAATTGCATTAAGGGCACTTTTCTTAAACAGCTTATATTTATTAGGCTTGTCAAGCTCATATACCACCTTCTGATTATTATCCCTTATCCATATGTATTTTCTTACATATGGAAACAAATAGACATTTGTAGCACTCATATAAAATGTATATTTACCGTCAGGTGTATCTGTAACGGTTCCGAAATAATGTCTGTTAAGCTTTTTAATAAGATCATCCCACATTGACATATATTCGGGAACAAGGATCAGCCTGTCAAAGATATTTACAAGCTGCATATGATCCATTTTAATTGTCTGTACACTGCTAAATAATCCCATATTATCATCCCCCTGTAAAATTTTTATTAATTATAGCATACTCTTTTTATCCCGTAACAGACTGACAGTGATAATATTCACCTTATAAAATCAGAATTGTATATCAACTGAATATTGCAAAAACACGGATATTGTGTTACTATAATATAAATTGAATTTTGTTTAAAACGGAGGTAATAAAATGAAAATTGAAACAAAGTGTATTCAGTCAGGCTATACTCCAAAGGACGGTGAGCCAAGAGTAGTGCCTATAGTACAGAGCACAACATATAAATATGAATCCACACAGACAATGGGTGATCTCTTTGACTTAAAAACAGACGGCTTTTTCTACACAAGATTAGCAAACCCTACAGCAGATGCCGTTGAAAAGAAGATAGCAGACCTTGAAGGGGGCGTAGGAGCAATGCTTACTTCTGCGGGACAGGCAGCTTCTCTTATTTCAATTATGAATATCTGCCATGCAGGAGACCATATTTTAAGCTCAACTACAATTTACGGCGGTACATTTAACCTTCTTTCAGTTACATTAAAGAAGTTCGGTATCGATGTAACATTTGTTGACCCTGATTTAAGCCTTGATGAGCTTCAAAAGCTTATCAGACCGGAAACTAAAATTGTATTCGGTGAAACACTTGCAAACCCTGCATTAAAGGTACTTGATATTGAAAAATTTGCAGCCCTTGCTCACAATAACAATATCCCTCTTATTATTGACAACACCTTCCCTACACCTATTCTTTGCAGACCTATTGAATACGGTGCCGATATTGTTATTCACTCAACATCAAAATATATGGACGGTCACGCTGTGACCCTTGGCGGTGTAATAGTAGACAGCGGAAACTTTGACTGGGCGGCAAGCGGTAAATTCCCTGAAATGACAACTCCCGACGAAAGTTATCACGGCGTTGTATACACAGATCATTTCGGAAAAGCAGCTTACATAGCAAAGGCAAGAGTACAGTTAATGAGAGATTTAGGTTCAGCACCTTCTCCAATGAACTGCTTCCTTCTCAATTTAGGACTTGAGACCCTTCATTTAAGAATGGAAAGACACAGCTCAAATGCTTTAAAGGTTGCGGAATATCTTGAAAGCAACGATAAGATCGCATGGGTAAGCTATCCCGGCTTAAAGTCAAGCCCCGATTATGAACTGGCTCAGAAATATCTTCCAAATGGCTGCAGCGGTGTTATAGCATTCGGACCAAAAGGCGGAAGAGAGGCTTCCGTTAAGTTTATGGACAGCTTAAAGCTTGCAAATATTGTATGCCACGTTGCCGATGCAAGAACAGGTGTTCTTCATCCTGCATCATCAACTCACAGACAGCTTACAGATCAGCAGCTTGTTGACTGCGGTGTTAAGCCTGAGCTTATAAGAATGTCAGTAGGCATTGAAAATGCCGATGATATTATTGCGGATATCCAGCAGGCTTTAAATCAGATTTAATTTACATTTAATAAACATATTAAAACTGCTGCATTCCCTGTCAAATCTTGTATTGATTAAATAAAATAATCGCTCCGATTATAATAATCAGAGCGATTATTTTTATACACATATACTTATTTATAAATATAATTATCACATATATTAAAAACAAGCAAAAGTTAACTTATATTATCAGTAATAATTAAACTACACTATATAACAGTAGACGGCAATGCTTTTAAACTCAAATTAATATTATTTCCTACATACCTTTTTATTTTAATTTACATATGCATATTCTGCTGCAAATAAAGGCACTGTCATATTATTTCCCATTACAGTTTCATATGTATATGTACCTGCTAACTGACCATACATCGTTATAACATCATCTTCCAGTATTCTGCTTTCATTAGCATCTTTTTTAGTATATGTTACTAATATAGTATCTTCCCATCCATAGCTATTCTTTGTTATATTTACTCTGAAAGTATATGAATTACCCTCTTCTATAGATTGTATAACTTCACCTGTAAATACCGCATAATTTCCTTTATATGAATCAGGATTTCTTGCTATTTCATCATAAGTATAACTTTGGCATTGATTTTTGTAAGCATTTTCTTTCTCCTGTGCTGATAACTCATAAGTGTCCGTATTTAAAACTGTACCACATACACTGCACACTTGCTGTTTTTCACCAGCAGAAGAAACTGTAGCAGCTTTTGATATTTTCCATTCACCCGGTTTATGATCAACTTTTGGAATAGCTTCAGTTATTGTTTCACCACAAACAGTGCATACACTATGCTGACTTCCTTCTGCCGTACAAGTTGCCGACTTATCTACAACCCACTCTCCTGGTGTATGATCTAATTTTTTACCTGTTGTCTCACCGCATACACTGCATGTCTTTGGCTGTGTACATGTTGCATCTATCCATTTATGACCCAAAGCTTCTCCTTCAGTTTTGCCGCATTTAGAACAAGTTTTTGGCTGTGTACATGTTGCTTCCTGCCAGTCATGCGAAATACAGCATCCCGCTAAGCAAAAACATAAGAATCCTAAACTTAAAATTAAACATAAGAATTTAAAATTTTTCATTTAATTAACCCCCTTATACTATAAACACAATATATAAGTTATTAAGCTTAAAAACATTAATGTCATATCTCAAAATAATTACAATTTTTAACTTATAAACAGAACTAAATTTTAACTATTTATAAATTTAATTTTTTACAAATCAATATACATTGCCAGTATTGATGGAACTGTCGCTTCATATCCCATAACAGTTGTATAACTTTTGGATCCATTGATCATTCCGTATACAGTCATTACAGCTCCATCTGTAACACCACTTAGGGATATATCTCCCGATCCATCATAAACCCATATCAAATTTCCGCTGCCAACATTTAATAATACCGAACCATCATCTGTTATCTGAAATACAGATCCTGTAAAAACTGCTGTTTCTCCAAAATAGTCCATTGAATTGCCTGAAATTTCAGCATATGTATAATAGCCGCATCCTGCTTTATACTCTCTTTCTCTTTCCTCTGCTGCTATTCTGTATTCTTCCATTTGTGCAGCTTTTTCTTCTTCTGATAATTCATATTTAATTGTTTTTATTTCTTCACCACAAGCAGAACATATCTGTACCTTTTCTCCTTCCTCCGTCAAAGTAGCCTCCTTCACTATTTTCACTTCTCCCGGGACATGCTTGGTATTATTACTATACAAAGTTTTTGTTTCCCATTTTTTACATACTCCACAGCTTCTGTGTTTGCTTCCGTCCTCAGAGCAGGTTTCTTCCTTGTCTGTTATCCAATCGCCCCACTGATGTCCCGTTGCCGGGATTGATGCAGTCACAGTTTCACCGCAGACTCCGCACACACCATGTCGGCTTCCCTCTTCATCACAGGTCGCTGCTCTGTCAACTATCCATTCTCCGGGTGTGGGCGTGTGTCCCAGTTTTTCGCCTGTTGTTGCACCACAGACATTGCATGTCTGTGGTGCAGTACATGTTGCTTCTATCCATTTATGACCTAAAGCTTCTCCTTCCGTCTTATCGCATTTTGAGCAAGTTTTTGGCTGTGTACATGTTGCTTCCTGCCAGTCATGTGAAAGACAGCATCCCGTCAAATTTATGCAGATTAAAATCCACAGCAAATATTTCAATTTTTTCATATGTGATCCCCCATGCATTTATCCTATCTGATAAAATGTCCATTCTCTTTTACCGCCAATATCTTTTAATTCAGCATAAACACCAAATTCAGTATAGCTGATATCCGGAACATATCCGGCAGCATTATTTACTGAATTTACACCTATTTTCAAAAAATACCTTTTATCATCTAATTGCACATACTCACTAACATTATAAGTTTCCTTGATATCCATAGGACCGCTTCCCTCAATAACGAAATAGTATTTTCCATTATAATAATATCCGAAGCTGTCATTCCAATTATGATCAGGAACAATATTATAATCATTTATAAGTATATTGTCTATATATTCACTATCCAGTATATGGCAATAACTCAATATATTGAAAGGATCTGTTTCATACATGGTCAGATCAATTTTATTGTTTTCAGCCAGTGAGACTGCAAGCTGCTGAATTATGTTATTAAATGTGTACTCATCATAATCATAATATATAAATTGCTTGTCGCCGTTGTTTAATTCATATTCAAGCTGCTCAATATCTTCATCGGTAGCTGTAAGTCTGCTCCCGTCATAATTATAGTTATTTTTAAACTCCTTTGCCGGTTTCCAGTCGACAGAATATAAATTTGTCAAATAATCTCCCATTAAAGAAGAATAGGTTTCAAAATCAATTGTCAGTCCGTTATGGGTATAAACATCATATTCCTTTTCTATTCTGTTGCATGGATATACCTTATCATTTACCAATTTATAAAGAGAAGCTCCATAGCATTCTGCTCCAAAATCCCCATAAACAAACATTGTTTTATCCCTTGAGATTTTACAATGAGCTCTGTATCCTAGGCTTTCATGTGTACCTAAAACATCTATTAATTTTCCATTATAATAAGTAAAAATCTGCATGATTTCATATTTATTTTTACAACTTATATAACCCACTCCCTCACTTACCTTTATTTTACTTGAAACAATCAGCTCAGGAACAGAATTGTTATCTAAATCTATAAGGGAATAATATACTCCTTCGCTTCCTTCTGAACGTGAAAATATATCATTAACTTGTGGGTATTTCTCTATAGCTTTTATCGCTTTATTGTTATCTTCACTTTTTGTGATGTAATATACATTAACATATTGTTCTAATATATTTGAATACGCTGATATATAATCATTATCTGCGGCTAATACACCAAATATATTTATATTTGACAACACCAACACTAAAATAACTAAAATATAAAGTTTCTTCTTCATAAAAACACCTCATTCTACAAATTTTTTATTATTTATTTATATTATATCATAAAGCATTATTATTTACAATATTTTTATCTTGTATTTATAATGTATTTTTATTGTGTTTTTAATATTTATAAAATATATAAATATTAATTATAATATTAGATAATAATTATATAATTAATGTTTGAATAATAAATGGAGGAAATTATGTTTGAATTAAAAAAGGGTTATGACGAGTATGCCAATAAAACTTTCAGACTTCCTGTCAGGATTGTAGACCGCCTTGAAAAACTATCAGCAGAATACAACCTTTCAGTTAATAAAATTGTTATTCAATGTATTGAATATGCGTTAAATGATATGAAACCAAAAGACATGGTAACAATTGATAATAATGAAACTAAAAACACTTAAAAAAAGAATTCTGTCAACTATGTTGAGCAGAATTCTTTTTATCACAAATGTACTTTACAAGATAATTTATCGACCTCAAGCTTAAATACACACACCCTGTCAGCCATTTCCTTTGTAAATTCCCAGTTATCCTTTCCCGTATAATGACACATAATCGTCTGGAGTGCCTCATACTTTTCATTCATATCATTTACAAAGGACACAACACCGTTGCCTATTACACTCTGATACCTTGCTGAATACCCGCAGGCAGTTTCCCCTTTGATAATTTCACAGTTGCAATCAAGCTCAAAGCCAACAGAAGGTGATTTATGTATCAATTCGATTTTCCTTCCCTCTTTCGCCCCGTGGAAGTAAAAAATCATCTTCCCCTCTTTTTCAGCAAAGCCAAAATTGAGAGGAACAATATATACCTCACCTTCATCAATAAATCCCAGCCTGCAGCAATGACAATTCATAATAATGCTTTTGATTTTTTCTCTGTCCGTTACTTCTCTGTCTTTTCTTCTCATTTCCTGTCCTCCTCCATATTAAATATTCTTTTCCACAAAATGAACTTCCGAATTATCCCAGTACTTCATATATACCCGTTCATTATTACTGTCAAAATTAAGCTGATACATACGAAAAACAACCGAAATATTCTTAGGCTGCCACTGTTCCTCATAGGAATACTTGTAACACATGCCCAAACTCTTCATAACATTTCCGCTCCGTGGATTTTTAACATCATGAGTTGCTGTAATGTATTCAAGTCCGTCACTTTTCGCCTGCTCTGCCACAGCCTTTGAAGCCTCACTTATAATTCCCTTATGCCAGAATTTCTTACATAGTCCGTATCCTAAATCATGAGAATCATCCATACTTATATTTACATATCCTATGGGAATATTGTCACTTTTTAAACATATGGCATATTTATATCCACTTTTCTTTTTATAAGCTTCTGCATAATTTTTTTCAAAAAAATCCCTTGCTTCCTCAATGGATTTTAAAGGGAACCAGGGCAGAAATCTGTTTACTTCCTTATCCCTATGAATATCAAACAATGCCTCAATATCATTTTCATTAAATTTTCTTAATATAAGCCGTTCTGTTCTCAATTCAGGTGTATTTTCTAAATCCACAATTACATCTCCCTCAATATTTATTAAGTGCAATACATAATTAATGTATCACAAATACATGACTAAAGCAAGACGTTAACTTTACTACATAAAAACTGCTGTAAAACCCATCGTTCTACAGCAGTCTGTCCATTTCTCAATATATTTTTATTGTTTGTTTGTATTGTTTTTTATGACAACCTGAGCTACATTAAGAGCAAGATCTGAAACTCTCTCAAGATTAGTGAGAATATCAAGATACACAACACCTACAAGAGGGCTGCATCTGTTTGTTGTAAGTCTTACAATATGCTTTTCTCTCAATCCCTTTTCAAGTCCGTCAACTCTTTCCTCTTCCTTGATAACCTTTTCAGCATATTCCATGCTGTCACTTTCAAGAGCGGTGATTGAATTATTAACACATTTTTCTGTTTCTCCGAACATTTCTTTGAGTTCTTTTTTTGCAGTATCGGAAAACTCAAGCTCATCATTGATCATTGTCTGAGTAAATTCCGCAAGGTTTTCACTGTGGTCGCCTATTCTTTCCATATCGTGAACGGTATGGAAAAGACTTGTGATATAGTCATTTTCTTCTGTTGTAACATCAGTGTTACAAAGCTTTACAAGGAACTGAGTTATGACCTTTGTAAGATTATCTATCTTCTTTTCTCTTTCATATATCTGCTCAATGGCTGACTGGTCCTTGTTTATAAGTGTCTCGCATGCTAAGGACAGATTCTTTTCTGCCATTTTTCCAAGATGCACGATTTCTTTAACACAGCTTGCAATAGCAATGCTGGGACTGTTTAAAATTCTGTCATCAAGGTGCATTGCTTCACCTTCTTCATCATCTGTCTTAGTTGCACGGCACATAACCTCTGCGATCTTTACAAGCACATTTGCAAAGGGGAACATGATAACCGTATTTGCAATATTAAACAAACTGTGTACAATACTTATTTCATAAGGTGTAATAATATTTGATCCGAAAGCCGGATTAAATATAAAGAATATATAAGCTGCAATACTGAATATAACACTTCCGATCACATTAAACATCAAGTGAATATATGCAGCACCCTTTGCATTCTTTGAAGCACCTATACTTGATAAAAGTGCAGTTGCACATGTACCTATATTCTGACCCATGATTATATAAACGGCTGAATCCCATGTAACAAGTCCGTTTGCCGCAAGGGCAATAAGTATACCTACAGAGGCAGAACTGCTCTGTATTATTGCTGTAACAACAAGACCAACACCAAGACCCAGTATAGGATTTTTACCGAATTCCTTAAAGGCAGTTGTAAATCCTTCCAGTTCGCTTAAAGGCTGAACACCGTTTGACATCATCTCTATACCGATAAAGAGAATACCAAATCCTATAATTATTTCACCGATCTGATTTGTTCTTGTCTTTTTACCGAAAAGAACAAGTGCCGCACCAATGAATATAGCAATAGGTGCAAGAGTGTCTGTCTGCAAAAACTCTGCTGATGATACAAGCCAGCTTGTAACCGTAGTACCGATATTGGCACCCATTATGATTCCGACAGCCTGTGTCAGATTCATAAGTCCTGCATTAACAAAACCTACTACCATAACAGTAGTGGCAGAACTGCTCTGTATTATTGCCGTAACAAGAGTACCTACAAGCACTCCTATAAGCTTATTCTTGGTCAAAACCTCAAGAACCTTTTTAAGTCTGCTTCCTGCTGCTTTCTGCAAACCGGCAGCCATAATGTGCATACCATAAAGGAACAGACCCAGTCCGCCGCACAGACCTGTGACCAGTGCTAAATAATCCATAGTAAATTTCCTCCTGAAAGCTTTTATCTTATATATTTACATATTAACAAAACATTAAGACAAAATCAAGTAATATTATACATAAATTTTAACTTTTTTTAACTTTTTCCATACATTGATTTTACATTTCGCCTTTTATGTCCTTAAGCTTACAGTTTATTCCGTATTTTTCTATAGCCTCCCTCACATCATTTTCATCAATGATCCTTTTCCCGGTCCATACCATTGTGTAATAATCCATACCGAATTTATATAAAATATTTTTTAACATAATATTTTCATCTTCATGCCATAATCTTATTTTAACCGATTTTATGTTTCTCTTTTTTACAAGACACTTGTAAAAATAATAAGCTCTGTTTATTGCAAATCTTTTTTCTTCTCTGTAAATATACATTGCCGCAATTATGAGAGTAAAATTAAAATCAAACAATATGACCTGCAATAAACCTGTCAAAAATAATATATAAACAATTACTTTGTTTAATTTTACAAGTAATTTGTTCGCCCTTAAAGTTCCCATAAAATACCCTGCCCAATTCTGAAAAAATCTTGCTCCGTCAAGGGGATAAACAGGCAGCAGATTCAATATACCGATCAGTATATTTGCACTGCCCTCAAAGCTTCCTCTGAATAATATACCTGCACCGATATTAAAGACAGGTGCTGACAGCACCACAATATTTCTCTTTATAAGCTCCATATCCTCAGCACCCTCAATTTCGGCACAAAGTCCCACAGGCATAATTGTGATCCCCCTGCATCTTTTTCCGAAGATCCCTGCCGTTATTATATGTATCAGTTCATGTATTATTATAAAAAAGTATAAAATAAAAAATTGCTCTAAATATCCTAGAGCAATCATAAGTAATATCATTAAAAAAGTTGTCAGTTTAAGTGTCAGGCTAAAATTATTTATTGTTATTTTCAACACTTGCCTCCATGTAATAATTATATGGATCTAAATATTCATTATTTTCTTTTATTTCATAGTGCAGGTGAGGACCTGTCGAATTACCTGTACTTCCCGTATATGCAATTACATCTCCCTGTTTTATCTTCTGATTTTTTTCTGCTGTTACCAAACTTAAATGAGCATATAAAATTTCATAATTATCATATGTTCTGTACTTTATCCAGTTTCCGTAACTGTCGGAATATCCCTTGTCAATTACCACTCCGCTTTTCACAGCCTTTGCCTCTGTATTCATAGGCACACCGATATCAAGTCCTTTGTGATTTTCATTTACTCCCGTTAAAGGGTTTGCCCTGTTACCGAAAACATCTGTTATTATGCCCCCCGTTACAGGCTGTTCCCATATTTCATTTGGAGCCTCAAGTTTTTTCTGGATATTGTAATATGAATTTTCTTCCAGATTATTTATATATTCCTCTGTACTCTCATCGGGAGTAAAATCATCTGCCCCCGTTAAAAATGCCACACTTTTTGTTTCTATAACAAAATCTTTTATATTTGAAGCAGCTTCCTTCATTGTTTCGACGGAAGTATTTTCTGTAAGATAAGTCCTCAATTTTTCTCCGAATCCGTCTTTAAGCTGATAAGCTCCTACGGCAATAATCCCAAGTCCAAGACATATATTGAGCCTTAAAATAAATGCAGAACCTTTTTCATTATGGTTTTCCTGCTTTTTAGTATATCCCTTGTTTATTCTTCTGTGTCTTGCAGAATAATATCTTTTATCCATAAAAAATTCACCTCTTCATAATTATATGAAAAGGTGAATAAATATATTCCAATTATCTGGGCAGCATTACAAATGTCACAAACATGAAAAAGCCAAGAATATACAATAAAGGACTTATTTTTTTGTCATGAGGAACAAAAATATGGATAAGCACATAACTTATGATACCAATACAGAGCCCTATAAGAAGGCTGTTTGTCAAAGGCATAAGTATCATAGTCAGAAAAGCAGGCACAGCCTCTGTTATGTCCTCAAAATCAATGTATTTCAAAACTCCCATCATAAGAACTCCTGCAACTATAAGAGTAGTAGCTGTTGCAGCAGACGGCACAAGAGAAACAAGAGGAGTAAAGGGAACAGTAGCAAGGAAAAGAATACCTGTTATAACAGATGTAAGTCCTGTTCTTCCGCCCTCAATAACACCTGCCGTAGATTCAACATATGTTGAAACACTTGTTGTACCCAGCAAAGCTCCTGCTGAAGTTGTTACTGCATCCACTTCCAGTATTCTCGGTATATTTTTTTTCCTTTTTGAGCCATTGTGTGATATGTCAATATAATTATCCATGGCTATAAGCATTGACATCGTTTCAAATATATCCATTATACACAGTGAAAATACAATTACAACTATGTCAACCATGGTTTTAATTATTGTGTCATTATTGGTGAAATCAATAAGGCCGTTAAAGTCAAGCTTAAGGGCAAGAGCCGTTACATCGACACTGTATTCAAATCCCAGGTTATTTCCCATATATACAAGTCCCAGAGGGATTGCGGCAATTATACATATTACCTTGCCTATAAATATGGCACCATGTACATGCCTTTTAAGCATTACAACAATTAAAATTACTATAACAATTGCAAGTACAGCACTTACATTATTTTTATCAGCCATATTCATTCCGAAAATACCTGCAAAGCTGCCGTTTTGATCCAAATTAATAATATGTGCCTTAACCAGTCCCGTACAGGCTATAAAAAAACCTATTCCCGCACTTACGGCAAATTTCAGATTACTTGGTATTGCTTTATGAAGTCTTTCCTCCATACCCGTTATTGCAAGAATAAAAAATAAAATACCCGATATAAACACAAGCGCCAGAGCCTGATTATAGCTGTATCCATATTCTATACATATAGTATAAGTAACAAATGTACCTATAGCAATACTCGGTCCCTGCACAAAAGGAAGATTAACCAGACTTCCTATAAAAATTGACGCAAATCCTGCCGCAATAAAAGCAATAGCAGTAAGAGTAACAAGCATATGATTTGCTGTAATACCGTTATATATTACAGCATCTTTAATAATTTCACCGTTTTCATTTAATGCTCCCGGGAAAGCCCCTATAAGCATTTCAGGTACAAGCATAACGGCATATATAAGTGTAAAATAATTTGTCACACCTGCCAGAAATTCCGTTCTCATATTTGTCTTGTTTCTCGGTATATTAAAATATTTATAGCAGAACCCCTTTATTCTCCTGAGTCCCGTGGTTTTCATGGACATAAAAATACTTCCTCCTCTTTAAACCTTCTGATTTAATAATATCAAATATTCACTTTCAATGCAACACTATTATATATCACAAAATAATTATATTTTCATATAATTACATAAATATTATTAAGGAGTATTTTATGTCAGATATTAATAAGACATCACAGAATGTCAGGGCATTTGCTGTTGTTAAGGGCAGCAATAAATATCCCGATATAACGGGAGTTGTTCAGTTTAGTGAAAGTTTAAGGGGAATTATAGTTACCGCACGAATATACGGACTGCCTTATACAGATGTGCCCTGCTCTTACGGTATATACGGTTTTCATATTCACAATGGAGAAAAATGTTCTGGAAATGATTCTGATCCCTTTGCTGATACTGACGGGCACTATAACCCCCATGACTGCCCTCATCCATATCATGCAGGAGATATGCCTCCTCTTTTCGGCAATAAGGGATATGCCTATATGTCATTTTTAACAGACAGGTTTACTCTTAATGAAGTTATAGGGAAAACAGTTGTAATTCATCAGTCACCCGACGATTTCAAAACACAGCCCAGTGGCAATTCCGGAGAAAAAATAGCCTGCGGAGTTATAGCCCTGCTCTGATATAAAGCTTATGTTAACAGGAACTGATCCTTAACAAAGTGAGGAGTTAGGAATGAGGAGTGAGGAGTTAAATTTACTTGAACCAACTTGTCTGTCAATTAAATTCCGGTTTACCGCACCAATAAAACCTTCCACCGCTGACGCGGTCCCCCTCCCTTACAAGGGAGGCTTTGTGTTACCCATCGA
>CAJFNV010000078.1 GCA_904395805.1 Candidatus Gallispira edinburgensis
CAACTTTGCTTTGCAAAGCGAGTCCCGTTTATCTTCGGGATTGCACTGCCTGCGGATTAAAGTCTGCGACGCTAATTGCAAGTTAGCGGTTCAAAAACTTGAAATTTGAAGTTAAAAATAAGTTTATTGACTGTCTGAACATTTATGTCTACTGTACTAATGACATAGGGGAATTTATTTATTGCATTTTTACACAGTATAATATATAATTAAAATGAAATAAATATTATGCGTTGTATCCCGAAAGAGCCGAGGATTTTCTCTGACCTTTGCTTATGGGAGCAGCAGCAAGGAGGAATTTATTATGACTAAAGAGAGAGAAAGAACCCGCAGTTTAGTGGAAATGGCACTGCTGACAGCAATTATACTTATATTGTTTGTCACACCATTAGGCTATATTCCATTATTTTTTATGAATGCAACAACTATTCACATTCCTGTAATTGTAGCAGGAATTGTACTGGGCTGGAAAAAGGGAGCTTTCTGTGGTTTCGTATTCGGACTTACAAGCTTTTTAAATGCTTCATTTAAGTCTGCCAGTGTGACTGCATTTTTATTTACACCTTTAAAGCCTTACGGTAATTTCTGGAGCCTTGTTATAGCTTTTGTACCGAGAATATTGATAGGTGTTGTTGCTTATTTTGCTTATAAAGCACTGTTTAAGGCTATAGGTAAAAAATCCCTTTCAATGTTTTTTGCAGGGGTAGCAGGCTCAATGACAAATACTATTCTTGTTATGGGTATGGCTTACATATTTTTTGCAAAGCCATATGCGGCAGCAACAAATATAGCAGTTGATGGTGTTTTAAAGGCTGTTTGCGGAATAATGGTTGTAAACGGTATTCCTGAGGCAATAATTGCAGGTTTGATCGCATCAGCAGTATGCACTGCTTTAATGTCAGCTTTCAGGAACAGATTTAATTGATTTGGAGAATATTATGATATTAGCGATAGATATTGGAAATACACATATAGTTTTAGGCGGAATAACAGAGGGAAATGTGGACTTTATGGCAAGAATTTCAACAGACCGTATAAAGACAGAAGATGAATATGGTGTTGAAATTATGAATATACTTAAGCTTTACAATATAGACAGGAATAAAATTGAGGGCGGTATAATATCTTCTGTTGTCCCGGGTGTTTTAAACTGTGTAAAACAGGCAGTTGAGCTTGTAATAGGCAGTGAGCCTCTTGTGGTGGGACCGGGTATTAAAACGGGTCTTAATATACTTATGGATAATCCTGCCTCTGTAGGAAGTGACCGTATAGCATCTGCTGTGGCAGCTCTTGATGAAATAAAGCCTCCTGTTATAATTGTGGATATGGGTACGGCTACAACAATTGACGTTGTTGACAAAAATAAAAATTATATCGGCGGGGCAATTATGCCCGGAGTTGAAATAAGTCTGCAGGCTCTTGCAGCGAGAACTGCACAGCTTCCGTCAATAGGTCTAGAAAAACCTAAGAAGGTAATAGGAAAGAATACCATTGACTGTATGAAAAGCGGTGTTTTATTCGGCGCAGCAGGTATGATCGACGGCTGTGTGGAAAGGATTAAGGAAGAACTTGGAGAAGATTGCAATGTAATAATTACAGGGGGTCTTGGAAAGAACTTTGCTGAAATATGCAAAGGAGATTATATTTACAATGAGGAGCTTTTACTTAAGGGGTTGTACATTATTTACAGCAAAAACAGATAGGGGGAAGTTTTTATGGATATTGTAAATGAGGCTGTAAAGCTAGCTGATGAAATAGCGGATATAATTAAAAACAGCCATATTTATAAGGATTATCGGGTGGCTCTTGCCAATATAGAAAACGATGAGAATACAATGGAGAAGATAAAGCAGTTTAAAGCAAAGCATCTGGAGTATGCAAGAGAAAGAATGAACGGCACTGAGGATTTTGACAAGGAGAAATATATTTCTCAGGAGCTTTACAAAATTCTTTTGAATGAGGATGCTAAAATCTTTTTTAAGAATGAAGAAGAACTTATTGGTCTTATTGCTGAGATATATTCAAGAGTAGCCGAAAAATGTTATTTGAATTTGTTTATTTAGGTGATATTTATGGAAGGTTATTTGAGGTCAGGCAGTGCCAATATATATTATGAAATATTCGGAGAGGAAAACAGCGAGGCGGTAATTTTACTTCATGGTAACGGAGAAAGCGGAAGAAGTTTTAAAAATCTTATACCTCTTATTTCCGATAAATATAAGGTTATTGCAATTGACAGCAGAGGTCACGGAAAGTCAGAGTTTGGCAACGGTCAGCTCTCACTGGGGACAATGGCTGTGGATGTTGTAAATATAATTGAGGCACTGGGGCTTGATAAAGTCAATATAGTAGGTTTCAGCGACGGAGCAAATATTGCAATGCTTGTTTCCATTAAGAACAGTGAGCTTGTAAACAAGGTCGTTCTTATTGGGGGTAATTATAACTTCTGGGGGCTTAAGCCTTCATCTGCTCTTATGATAGCAATTGGCTATTACTGCAGTAAGTGGGGAGGTATTGTAGACAGCAGAAACAGATTTAATAAAGAATATTTTTCACTTATGTTTAAGGAACCCAATTTAAAGAGGGATGCTCTTAAATATATCAAGGCTCCTGCCCTTGTTATAAACGGTGACAGGGATATGATAAAGTTAAGCCATGCAAAGGCTATTGCAGATACGATTCCAAAGGGTCAGCTGAAAATAGTTAAGGGTGATCACTTCTGGGTATACAGAAATCCGCAGGAGGCTGCAAAGGTTATAAAGGAGTTTCTATAATTCATAATTGATAATGCATAATTCATAATTTTAAGGGAAATTACGGATTATGCATTATTTTGGTTGAAAAATGAGCGGAGTGGAGTGAGGAGCTTAAAAGAGTTAGGAGTTAGGAGTTAGGAGTGAGGAGTTGAATAGTGTATTGTAAAGAGTACACTGTGCATTATAAATTGTGCATTATAAATTGTGCATTATAAATTGTGCATTGTGAATTATGCATTATGCATTATGAATTAAATCAAGTATTAAAATGAGCTGCCGGAAAAAATATTTCCGACAGCTCTTTTAAAAAGAAACAAAAAATGAGAAAACTGTTTTATTTGCCCTCAACTAATTTCTTTCTTTTAGCTATAACTTTCTCCTGTACATCACGGGGAGCTTCTTCAAAGCGGGCAAATTCCATAGAGAAATCTCCTCTGCCCTGAGTCATACTTCTTAAATCTGTAGCGTATTTGATCATTTCGTAAGCAGGGACCTCAGCAGTGATGTGCTGCTTGCCGCCTTTTGCTTCCATACCTAAAATACGTCCTCTTCTCTTATTTAAGTCGCCCATAACATCACCTGTGTAGCTGTCGGGAACAACAACTTCAACAGTGTTGATAGGTTCCATAATTGCTGATTTAGCCTGTTCAAAAGCTTTCTTAAATGCACCTATTGCTGCCATTTTAAATGAGACTTCATTAGAGTCAACAGGGTGATATGAACCGTCTACAAGTGTAGCCTTAATACCAACTACAGGGTAGCCTGCAAGAGGACCTGCCTTTACACATTCCTGTAAGCCCTTTTCAACAGCAGGGAAGTACTGCTTAGGTACGGCACCGCCGAATATCTGCTCTTCAAATATATAAGGTGTTGTCATATCGCCGCTTGGCTCAAATATGATCTCAACATCGCCGTACTGACCGCCGCCGCCTGACTGTTTTTTATGCTTATATCTAACCTGTTCCTTACTCTTTATCATTTCTCTGTGCGGAATGATAGGATCGGAAAGCTCAACTTCTATCTTATACTTATTCTTTAATTTATTTACAAATATATCAATATGGGATTCGCCCATACCAGTAATAACAGACTGCTTTGTTTCTTTATCGACCTTGAATGCAAGAGTTTTATCCTCTTCAAGCATTTTTGCAACTGCACCTGCGAGCTTGTCTTCATCACCCTTTGTCTTAGGTGTAATACCCTTTGAAAGATATGGGGTAGGGAATTCAATAGGAGTCATCTGTACAGGTCTGTCAGCAGAAGCAAGTGTATCGTTTGTGCTTGTGTTCTGGAGTTTTGCGACTGCACCTATATCACCTGCATTAAGTCTGTCGATCTCGATCTGTTCTTTACCTCTTAAAACGTAGATCTTGCCTATTTTTTCGGCAATGTTCTTGTTTACGTTTTTAAGCATCATATCCTTTTTGATCACACCGCTGCACACCTTGAATATGCTCAGACGTCCTACATATGGGTCTGAAATTGTCTTGAATACAAAGGCAGATGCCGGCTCTGATTCGTCACAGTTGATCTCAACTATATCATCGGTTTTAGGATTGATCGCTTCCATTGTAGGTCTTACCTTGTTTGTAGGAGGCAAGAACTTGTTGATGGAATTCATAAGTACTCTTATACCCAGAGTATTGATAGCAGAACTTGAAATAACGGGAGTAACAGTACCATCAAGTATACCAATGTTAATACCCTTATGTATTTCATCTTCTGTAAAGCTTTCTTCTGCGAAAAACTTTTCCATTAATTCGTCATCTGTTTCGGCAACAGCCTCTTCTATCATTGATCTTGTTGTTTCAACTTCATCCTCAAGACCTGCAGGCATGTCACAAGGCTCTACAAGACCGTTTTCAAATTTTCTTGCTTTTCTTCTTATAGCGTTTACAAAGCCTATGTACTTGCCGTCTTCATAGAAAGGTACCTGAATAGGAGCTATGCTCTTGCCGAACTGCTGTTTAAGAGCTTCACATACTTCTACCCAGTTTGCGTTTTCATCATCCATACCGTTTACAATGATCATTTTAGGAAGATTGGCTTCTGTTGCCATTTCCCATGCCTTCTCTGTGCCTACCTGTATGCCTGATTTAGCATCAACTACAATAAGGGCAAGATCGGCAACTGCTAAAGCTTCCTTAACTTCGCCTACAAAGTCGAAGTATCCCGGAGTATCAATGAAATTGATTTTTTCATCAAGCCATTCAACGGGAACAATTGATGAACTAATGGAAACTTTTCTCTTTATTTCCTCTGCATCGTAGTCACTTACCGTATTTCCTTCTTCAATTCTGCCAAATCTTTTAGAGCCACCGCTGACATGTAAACAAGCCTCTACGATAGTTGTTTTACCACATCCGCTGTGGCCAAGGACAGCCACATTTCTGATATGATCTGCTGAATAATTCCTCATAAATAATCACCCCATATAATAAATTTATACATTTCAGACAAAAATCCGAAATATTTTTAAGCTCATTCAAGTCTTATAAATATTTATATTCTGCAAAATATATAAATTTCCTTTATAAATTTGTAAAAAATTGTGAAATTGGTAATACTGCACAGAAAAATACTTGTAAATATGTGCTAAATGCTTAAAGCATATCCGTAAATATCATATTGGAAATATCCAAGCCTTCTGTTGTGAGATAAAGTCTGTCCCCATTAATAATTATATAGTCACTGTATTTATTTATTACGGATTTATATTTTTTAAGAGGATCAATGCCGAACTCTTTTGAAAAACGGGATAGTGACACGCCCTCTGTCATTCTTAAACCGAGGAACATAAATTCTGCCATGGCATCTTCTTGTGAAAGTACTTCTTCTTCGGTTATTGTTATACCCCTGATGTAGTCATTGATATCCTCTGTGTTTTTATATCTTACATTGTCAATAAGACTTGCTGCTCCAAGACCAAAGCCTTTGTAATTTCCTCTCTGCCAGTAAACTGTGTTGTGTATGGATTCATATTCCGGAAGGGCAAAGTTTGAAATTTCATACTGTCTGTAGCCTTTGTCTGCAAGGTATTTTATCGCACTGTGGTACATTTTTCTGTCTGTTTCCTCATCGGGAAGATCAAGATCCATATTGTAAAAGGGTGTTCCTTCCTCAATAATAAGGCTGTAGGCTGAAATGTGTTTTGGCTTAAGAGCAGTAACATTTTCAAGGGTTTCAAGCCACATTTCAAATGTCTGGTCTGGCAGTGAAAACATAAGGTCAATATTTATGTTGTCAAAATATTTTGATGTGAGATAATAGTTTTTTAAAAATTCATCCCTTGTATGTATTCTTCCCAAGGTTTTAAGAAGACTGTCCTGCCATGCCTGAAGTCCCATACTTATTCTGTTTATGCCGTTTTCTTTGTATGTCTTAAGCTTATAGTCAGTAAGTGTGCCCGGGTTTGCTTCAATTGTGATCTCTGCATTTTCTGCAATATGAAATTTCCCAAGTGACTCCGTAATTTCAGCAATAATACTGCTGTCAATAAGAGAAGGGGTCCCCCCACCGATAAAAATGCTTTTGACCGTATCGTTACAGTCAAAAGCATTGATCTCTTTAAGCAATGCTTCTTTGTAAGCATTGACATATTCACTTTTAGGAAAACTCAGAAAATCACAATATTTACACTTGCTTTTGCAAAAGGGTATGTGTATATATAATGAAATCATTTTATCTCCTTTTATTCATCATCTAACTTTAGAACGCTCATAAATGCTGACTGTGGTACTTCTACGCTGCCGATCTGACGCATTCTCTTTTTACCTTCCTTCTGTTTTTCAAGAAGCTTTTTCTTTCTTGTAATATCGCCGCCGTAGCACTTTGCAAGAACGTCCTTTCTGACTGCGGATATTGTTTCTCTTGCTATAATTTTGTTGCCTATGGCTGCCTGTATAGGAATTTCAAACTGATGTCTCGGAATTTCCTTCTTAAGCTTTTCAGCCATTTTTCTTCCCTTTTCCTGAGCGGAATCTTCGTGGACAATAAAGCTCAATGCGTCAACAACTTCTCTGTTTACAAGCATATCCAGCTTAACAAGGCGGCTTTCCTGATAGCCTATAAGTTCATAGTCAAAGGAAGCATAACCTCTTGAACGGGATTTAAGCACATCGAAAAAGTCATATATGATCTCGTTTAAGGGGAGCTTATAAGTCAGTACGGCTCTTGTCTTTTCAAGGTATTCCATACCCTCATATTCGCCTCTTCTCTGCTGGCAAAGCTCCATTATTGTGCCTATATATTCACTTGGAAGTATAATTTCTGCCCTTACTATAGGCTCTTCCATTTTTAATATTGTTGTAGGATCAGGCAGATCTGACGGATTTGACAGGTCCATAACCGTTCCGTCAGTTAAATATACCTTATATATAACTGAAGGGGCAGTTGTTACAAGATCAAGATTGTATTCTCTTTCAAGTCTTTCCTGTACGATCTCTAGGTGAAGAAGTCCCAGGAAACCGCAACGGAAACCGAAGCCAAGGGCAACGGAGGTTTCAGCCTCAAAATTAAGGGCTGCATCATTAAGCTGCAGCTTTTCAAGGGCATCTCTTAAGTCGCCGTATTTTGCACCGTCGGCAGGGAAAATACCGCAGTAAACCATTGAATTTACTTTTTTATAGCCGGGGAGAGGCTCTGCAACAGGATTTTTTGCATCTGTTACGGTGTCACCTATATGTGTATCCTTTACATTTTTAATACTTGCTGTGAGATAACCTACATCTCCTGCTTTAAGTTCTTCTACAGGTATATACTGTCCCGGACCGAAAACACCTACTTCAACTACATCAAATTCCTTGCCTGTTGCCATAAATCTGACCTTTGTCCCTTTTTTAAGCTTTCCGTCAAAGACACGCATAAACACAATTACACCCTTGTAACTGTCATAAAAGCTGTCAAATATAAGTGCTTTTAAAGGGGCATCCTCATCTCCCGACGGTGCGGGAAGGTCCTTTATTATTTTGTCAAAAACCTCTTCAATATTTATATTTGCTTTTGCTGAAATGAGGGGAGCTTCACTGGCATCAAGACCTATGATATCCTCGATCTCTGCCTTTACTCTTTCAGGCTCTGCACTTGGCAGGTCGATTTTATTGATAACAGGCAATATTTCAAGGTTATTATCAAGGGCAAGATATACGTTTGCAAGAGTCTGTGCCTCGACACCCTGAGCTGCATCAACTACGAGAACAGCACCGTCACAGGCCGCAAGGCTCCTTGAAACTTCGTAATTAAAGTCAACGTGTCCCGGTGTGTCTATAAGATTTAATGTGTATTCTTCGCCGTCTGCTGTTTTGTAAATAAGTCGTACAGCCTGTGCCTTTATTGTAATTCCTCTTTCTCTTTCAAGGTCCATGTTGTCAAGGACCTGCTCCTGCATTTCTCTTTCAGTAAGCAGTCCCGACTGCTGTATAAGTCTGTCAGCCAGTGTGGACTTTCCATGATCAATATGGGCTATTATGCTGAAATTTCTGATTTTAGACTGTCTGTCTGAACTCATATTCACATTCTCCTTAACTATATTATTTCCGTATGTTTGTATTAAAAATTCCGGCTTTAAATCACCGCTGTAAAATCATATATTAACAGTTATTTTTAAGCATTGTCATTAGTATAACATATTTTGGGGTAATTTAAAAGATTTATTTGATTAAAAACATAAATTTAGAAATGCAGGTTAGTATGTTAAATAGGAATTTAGCTGCTGGGATAAAAATCCTCCACCGCTGACGCGGTCCCCCTCCTTTACAAAGGAGGCTGATTGCGGGCGAGCAATGC
>CAJFNV010000079.1 GCA_904395805.1 Candidatus Gallispira edinburgensis
GAGCCTGCCATACAAAAAGCTAATTTAAGCCTCCCTTTCAAGGGAGGGGGACCGGCTTTGCTGGTGGAGGGTTTTCTGTTAAATTCCTGTTTAGCGAACTAACTTAGGCTCCTTTAAAAAGGAGCTGTCAGCGCTAGCTGACTGAAGATTTTCACTCCTAACTCCTCTCTCCTCACCCTTTCAGTTCTTCCCAATTCTTATCCACACTGTTCTGCACAGTTTCGACAATATCCTTATACCTGTCCCCCAGAAGGTGCCTTGTCCTTCCCATTGTCCCAAGAAATTCCGTAACGGGAATTTTATTCTTGGGCTTGTAAGTTACACGTCTGACACCTCTCTCAACTTCATAAAGAGGGAAATAACAGCTGTCAACAGCCTTCTGTATTACAGACCTTTCATATCTCGGCTCATCCTGCCAGTTAAGAGGGCAGGCAGACAAAGCTTTAATATAGGCAAGTCCGTAGTTGTCGGCATAATACTGTGCCTTTTTAGCCTTTACAATAAAATCCTGAGGGTTGCTTTCCGCAACGGTCGCAATATAATTAATGCCCGTTGCCTCAAAAAGCTTAGGAGTATTTTTAGGCAGATAAGGCTTGCCCCTTTCTCCCGTGCCCACATGGCTTGTAGCACTTTTTGCCCCAAGAGGTGTAGTATAGCTGTACTGATAGCCTGTGTTCATATATCCCCCGTTGTCATATTCAAATATTATCATATTGTGATTTCTGATTGCAGCACCAAGAGCAGCTCCCAGTCCTATATCCATGCCGCCGTCACCGCTTACCATTATAAATGTGATCTTGCCTTCGGGTATTTCGCCCCTTCTCTGTCTTTCCTTGTAGCCCTCAACAATACCGCTTAATGTTGCAGCTCCGTTCTGAAAAAGATTGTGTACATAGTTTACATTAAATGCAGTTGTGGGATAGCCTGTAGTAACAACCATGCCGCAGCCTGTATGGAAAAGCATTACAACATTCCCTTCAATACCCTTTAAAAGGAGATTGACATTTACGGGAATACCGCAGCCTGCACAGGCACTGTGTCCCGCAACAAGTCTTTTAGGCATACTTGCAGACTTTTTTATATTGATATTTTTAACACTTACCTTTTCCCCGTCATCAATAACTTCATATCCCAGCCTTGAATTCTTTTCCGTAACAGGCTCAAAATATTTCACATTCTTAAACTCACTGCCCTTATAGGCCCCGTAATAATCAAAGCTCTTTACATTTTCAAACTCCATTGCCTCTATGCCTGTATAGAGCATATTTTCGGCATCTTCAACATAAAACTCCTTTCCTCCCAGACCGAACACCCTTGTTATGACTTTTGCCGAAACTCCCCTGTCATAAAAAGCGGACTTTACTTCTGTGGAGAAGCTTCCTCCCTCACCATAGGAATCCTGTCTGTCACCAATTACAACCACCTTTGCATTTATACATGCATCCGAAATTTCATCACCAAAGAATGGACGGAGTGCCTGTACCGTAACAACGCCCACACTGTGACCTTCCTCCCTCATTTTGTCAACGGCAACCTTTGCAGTATCAAAGGCAGAGCCTAAAACAGCAAATATTACCTCAGCATCGTCACACATATACTTGTTTATAACACAGTATTTTCTGCCGCTTATTTTCTCGTATTTTTCAAATTCGTCATATATTACATCTTTAGCCTCTTCCATTGCCAAACGAAGCTGATATTTGTTGTTTATAATATCAGGCTCATTCATATAGGACCCTATTGTAACGGGAGCATCAACGTCTATGGCAGTATATTCGGCTTTATATTCCCCGACGTATTCCCTTACATCCTCATCTTCTTCAAAAACAAGGAGCTTCTTTTTCTGATGACTTGTAAAAAAGCCGTCAAAGGCAATAATCACAGGCAGCTTAACTCTTTCCGCCACCTTAAGCCCTATAATATTAAAATCGTATGCCTCCTGATTGTCCTTTGCAAAGAGTATAAGCCAGCCTGTATTAAGAGCAAACATAATGTCACTGTGATCACCCTTTATACATAAGGGCGCAGACACGGTCCTGCATGCAACATTCATAACCATAGGCATTCTTGTTCCCGACTGAACGGGGAGCTGTTCAAGAGCATAGAGCAGTCCGTTTGCACTTGTGGCATTTATGACCCTTGCCCCTGCAAGAGTACCTCCGTAGCATATACCTGCGGCTGAATGTTCTCCCTCTGCCCCTATCATTACAGTATCAAGGCGCCCCTGACTTTTCATTAAATCCATTCCCTCAGGTATCTGTGTGGAGGGCGTAATTGGATAGTACCCCATCAAATGATAATCTATCTGTTTTGCCGCTGTACATACAGCCTCATTGGCTGATTTAAAAACAACCTTCTGATTTAACATATACTTCACCTTCTCCAAAATATAAATTTATGGATTTAAACACAAACCAAAACAACCTTTACCTAAATTCCGATTTAACGCACCAACAATCACCCAATGTAGGAGCGAGTATTGTGCCCATGGCTCCTTTGTAAAGGAGCTGTCCGAAGGACTGAGGATTTCATTCCTCGCTCCTCACTCTATCAAACTCCTCACTCCTCGCTCCTAACCCCTAACTCTATTAAGCTCCTCATTCCTTATTATTATAGCTCTCACTATCCACCCAGCTGTTCTCCCCTACATAATTAAAGTCAAAATCCTTATTCAGCAGATAAATATTTCCCCTGTTGTCATAATGCTCCCCTTCCTTAGCCACAACAAGAGCCTTTGTGGGGCATATTTCAACACATCTCAAACACCCCTTGCAGTGATAAAGGTCCATACCCATATTCACGCCGTCCTTAAACTGAAAAACCATATCGGGGCAGGTCACATCACAAAGACCGCAGTCAATACACTTTTCCCTTATATAATGAGGTAAAAAGCCTTCACGGCACCCCTCAAGATTGTTTGTTATGGAATTTGCAAAGGATATATTCACTCCCCCTATAGGACTGTTGTCATATCCCTGCACTCTCTGAACATCTCTGTACTCGGTATATGGATATTTGCTTTTAACTTCTTTTAATCTGACTTTTTCATAACCTGCCTTAAGTGCATTTAAGTTTCCTTCAAGCTTTTCAGGGTATCTTGCTCCCACAGTATTTTTGACAACATCTTCTGCAAATTCAAAGGGAATAAATCCGCTTGCCTTTATCATAGCCCCGAACATAACAATGTTAAGTCTTGCTCCGCACTCAACTGCAATATCCATAGCATTTAATAACCACAGACTGCATGACGGCAGCTTTGCCTTTTCAACGGTTTCATCAAAATCCAGCTCCGTATTTATAACTACATCGGTATTTTCACTTATACCTGCAAGAGTATTTTCCTTGTCGGCTAAGGACAGTTTAAAAAGTCCCAGCAGATCAGGTTTTCTTACAGGTGCATTTATCCTTATTTCACTTTTGGAATATCTTATATAGCTTTTAACGGGAGAGCCTCTTTTTTCGGAACCGTAGGATGCAAAGCTCTGTGCCTCCATCCCCATGTACATTGCACCGATCTCACCAAATAACTTTCCTATAAGATTGGCGCCGAAGCCGCCTATACTTTCTATTCTTATTTCATAATTTTCTCTGTCCATAAAAATAACCTCCGGACTTGTTTTTTATTTATAGTATCTCAAGCCGGAGGTTTATTTATACTTTATATAAAATTTTATGTAATTATTAACTTATGTATATCCCAAAATCATACCCCGCAAATATCTGTGCTGCCTCGGGACTATCCAGATACTCGGCAACATTTTTGGTATTTTCATCGGGATCAATTCCATTTTCACCCTTTAACAAAGCCACCGAATAAACAGCCTCGGAATTAAGACTGTCCTTAGGCTCTGCAGCTATTATCTGCACCTTGTCCGCCTGTGCCAGAGCGTCCGTTTCAAAGCAGACACCCACGTCACATTTACCTTCTATAACAGCATTTACAACAGAAGGAGAATCCTCATAGTTACTTGTATTCATTTTAAGCACGTCCTTGAAAACATTCAGATTAATGAATATTTCCCTTGCAAAATCACCTGCAGGCTCGCCCTCATTGGCAATAGCAATGCTTTTTGCCTCTGCTGCTGTATCAAAAGATTTTACAGTTAAATTACTGTCAAGCTTTTTAATAAGGACAACATCATTTTCAAGAATAGGTGTAACATTTTCCTCTTCAAGCAAGTCATCCTCTATAAGAGAATTTATCTGTTCCTTAGAAGAAGGAATAAATATATCACAATCCTCTCCCTCCTCTATTCTGTTATAAAGGCTTGATGTGCTTCCGCTCACTATTTCTATATTTACAGGGTGTTCCTCTTTATAGGCATCTATTGCAGCATTCAGTGCCTCAGTCAGGCTTGAATCGGCAAATATTCTGACACAATCAGCAGTTTCCTCACTGCCGCAGCCCGTCATTACAAAAACCATAAACATAACAACACAAAACAGTCTTTTCATTTTAATTCCTCATTTCAAATTCACATTCGCTGATCTTACCTCTTACTCCCCGTTTCTGTCATTTATCATATCTGATATTTTTGTAAGAATTTCATCTGCCACCTGATTTTTACTCATTATAGGCAGTTCACAGACCTCATCTGCCGTAATCAAGGTAACAACATTTGTATCCGTACCAAAGCCTGCCCCCTTAACTTTCAGATTATTTGCAGCTATCATATCCAGATTTTTCTTTTTAAGCTTTTTCACGGAATTTTCCATCATGTTTTCAGTTTCCATACTGAATCCGCATAAAAACTGATTTTTCTTGTTCTCACCCAGATATTTTAATATGTCCTTTGTCCTTTTCAGCTCAATTGACATATCCCCGTCTTTTTTCTTGACCTTGTTGTCATAGGTCACAGCAGGGGTATAGTCTGCAACTGCCGCCGCCTTTATAACAATGTCGCACTTGTCAAAGTTTTCCTTTACAGCCTCAAACATATCCCCTGCACTTTTTACATTTATAACGTTTACAAACATAGGGGGCTCTGCAGTCATATTTCCCGCTATCAATGTCACATCGGCACCTCTTAACATAGCCTGTCTTGCAATAGCGCAGCCCATTTTTCCCGTTGAATGGTTTGTTATATATCTGACAGGGTCAATACTTTCCATTGTCGCCCCTGCCGTCACAAGTATTCTTTTCCCCTTAAGATCCTTTTCACACTCAATTTCCCTGTAAACATACTCTGCAATTATCTCAGGCTCTGCCATTTTGCCCTTTCCCACGTCACCGCAGGCAAGCATACCCCTCTGAGGCTCAATAAAATTGTAGCCGAAACTTTTAAGCCTTTCAATATTGCTTTGCACAATGGGATTTTCATACATATTAGTATTCATGGCAGGAGCTATATACACAGGGCACTTGCATGCCATAATTGTGGTAGAAAGCATATCATCTGCGATCCCGTTCGCTATCTTGCCTATTATATTGGCAGTAGCAGGAGCAATAAGGACAATATCGGACTGCTTTGCAAGAGAAATGTGTTTCACATCATAGCTGTATGTTTTCTCAAAGGTATCAACAATGCACCTGTTATTTGTAAGTCTTTCAAAAGTGAGAGGTGTTATAAACTCTGTAGCATTTCTGCTCATTATTACATTTACATTGTACCCCTTATTCACAAGGAGCCTTGCCGTAAGAGCAGATTTATAGGCAGCAATGGAGCTTGTAACACACAGTAAAACAGATTTAGACAAAATATCACATCCTAAAACGATTTTATAATGATTTTAACATTAATACATAATTTATGCAATATTAAAATGGATTAATATTTTATTAAAGAGCAAATAACGCCTGAAATATAAATGTTGAAATATTTCAGAATTATAGTATAATTTTAATTATAGCATTAAATATTACAGGAGGTGCCTTATGGAAAAGTTCAAACTCCCCCATGACCACGGACATCACATAGATAAACTTATAGAATGTATGTCACATACAAACAACTTTGAAATAATTGCAGATATTTTCAAGCTCCTTGGGGACAGCAGCAGAATACAGATATTCTGGATACTCTGTCACTGTGAAGAATGTGTAATAAATCTGTCAGCATTAGTAAATATGACAAGCCCTGCCGTCTCCCACCATTTAAAGCAGTTAAAAGCAAGGGGGCTTATCGTAAGCCGCCGTGAGGGAAAGGAAGTATATTATAAAGCAGCAGATACGGAACAGGCACAGCTTTTGCACAATGTCATTGAAAAGCTTATGGAAATGGCATGCCCTTCTTTAGAGTCCTTAAATTGAGCCTAAACTTCAACCCTTTCTGTAAAAAAAACAGAGTGTTACAAAAGCAGCATGTCCGTCCCCTAGGCACCATTATAAGTGTAATACCGTCAACTTAATGAGTTAATATAAATCTAACTGTTCAAAAAGGCGGCGTGTCCGCCATTTGGCTCCTTTGTAAGGGAGCTGTCACCGCAAGGTGACTGAGGGTTTTCTATATGCAATTTCAGCAAAAAAAATAAAAATTTTTCATTTCAGGTATTGACCTTACTTATAATATATGGTATTATGTAATTAACAATTAAACAAGTGCTTAATTGTTTAATAATTTAATTTAAATATAAAGGAGAATATTATTATGAAAAAGACTTACAAAATTGACGTTGACTGCGCAAACTGTGCAAACAAAATGGAAGAGGCAGCACAAAAGACAGAAGGTGTAAAATCAGCTTCCGTAAACTTTATGACACTTAAGATGTCCGTTGAATTTGACGAGGGAGCAGAGCCAAAGGCAGTTATGGAACAGGTCCGCAAAAACTGTAAAAAGGTAGAATCAGACTGTGAGGTATTTATCTGATATACCCTTTAAAATATCCGGGGAGGGATTTATATGAACAAAAAGCAGAAAAAAATGCTCATAAGAATTATTGTTTCAGCTATACTTATGATAGGATTTAATTTCCTGCCCTTTACAGGCATTTTAAGATTTGCCTTATATCTTGTTCCCTATCTGATAATAGGCTATGATATTTTAATAAAGGCAGCAAAGGGAATAATAAACAGACAGGTATTTGACGAAAGCTTTCTCATGGCTGTTGCCACGATAGGTGCTATCATTCTTGCCCTGTACGATAAAAGCGGTGACTATACGGAAGCAATAGCAGTTATGCTTTTCTATCAGATAGGTGAATGGTTCCAGAGCTACGCAGTCGGCAAAAGCCGCAGAAACATAAGCGAATTAATGGATATAAGACCTGATTATGCAAATATTGAAACAAACGGAAAACTTGAACAGGTTGACCCTGACGAAGTGGGCATAGGAAGCATAATAGTAGTACAGCCCGGTGAAAAAGTACCTATTGACGGCATTATTGTTGAAGGCTCATCAAGCCTCAACACAAGTGCATTAACAGGAGAAAGCCTTCCCCGTGAGGCAAAAACAGGTGATGAGATAATAAGCGGCTGTATCAATATGACGGGACTTCTTAAAATCAAGACAACAAAGGAATTCGGTGAATCCACTGTATCCAAAATTCTTGACCTTGTTGAAAACGCAAGCTCAAGAAAATCAAAGTCCGAAAACTTTATATCAAAGTTTGCAAGAGTTTATACTCCTGCCGTATGCTATTCAGCCCTTGCCCTTGCCATACTTCCTCCCCTTGTGAGAATGTTTGCCATGGGTATTGACCCTCAGTGGGGTGACTGGATATACAGAGCACTTACATTCCTTGTTATAAGCTGTCCCTGTGCCCTTGTTATAAGCATTCCTTTAAGCTTCTTTGCTGGCATTGGGGGTGCAAGCAAGGAGGGTGTCCTTGTAAAGGGTTCAAATTATCTTGAAACACTGTCACAGACAAAGTATGTTGTATTTGACAAGACAGGTACTCTTACACAGGGAGTATTTGAAGTAAACGGTATTCACCACAATGAACTTGAAAACGAAAAGATCGTTGAATATGCTGCCCTTGCGGAAAGTGCTTCTTCTCACCCCATAAGCAAAAGCTTGCAGAGAGCCTACGGAAAGGAAATTGACCGTTCAAGAGTTTCCGACATACAGGAAATAAGCGGTAAAGGTGTAATAGCAAAGGTTGACAATATTGAAGTAGCAGCAGGCAATTCAAAGCTTATGGAATACCTTAATATTGAATATATCAACTGTCACCATGTGGGCACCATAATTCACATAGCCATTGACAGAAAGTATGCGGGACATATCGTAATTTCCGATATAGTAAAGCCAAATTCAAAGGCTGCAATAGCAGAATTAAAGAAGGCAGGCATTGAAAAAACAGTTATGCTTACGGGAGATGCAAAAAAGGTTGCAGATCAGGTGGCATCATCTCTGGATATTGATGAAGTTTACAGCGAACTTCTTCCTGCCGATAAGGTCACTAAGGTCGAGGAACTTATCAGTTCAAAGCCCGAAAAGGCAAAGCTTGCCTTTGTAGGCGACGGCATAAACGACGCCCCTGTTCTTTCAAGGGCAGATATAGGTATCGCCATGGGAGCAATGGGCTCCGATGCTGCAATTGAAGCCGCAGACGTTGTGCTTATGGACGATGACCCAATGAAAATATCAAAGGCTATCAAAATTTCAAGAAAATGTATAAGAATAGTTTATGAAAACATTGTCTTTGCAATAGGTATAAAGCTTATATGCCTTGTCCTTGGTGCCCTTGGTATTGCAAATATGTGGCTTGCAATATTTGCCGATGTAGGAGTTATGATAATAGCTGTATTAAATGCTATAAGAGCACTTTTTGTTAAAAAGCTTTAAATATATAATAAAAAATCCTGTCTATATGGCAGGATTTTTTATTACAATTCTAAATTCCAATTTATGTGAGTGATGTGTTTAAATTACCTTTCAAATCTGCAAAACAAAGCCTTTCTTACTAGATTATTTCACAACTAACTAAGCCTCCCTTGCCTAAAGGGAGGTGTCAAACCTTCTAGGTTTGACGGAGGGATTCGGAGCAGTCAGCCAAATGGCTGACTGAGGGATTCAACTCCACACTCTGCTAAATTTCTGTTTAGTATAATAACATATCTAACAACACACTATCACAGGGACGATCATTGTTCACCCGCAATTTATCTATCTATAAAGGTTTCAGCATAGCTGACTGAAAATTTTTGCATAAATTTATTTAGACTGTTCAAATATCCAGTCTCTTACAGCAGGTATTTTATAACCATAATTAAATGATGCATTATGCTCCATACCTGAACCCTCGCTCAACACGCTTCCCTTTTCAAAACGTATCATATTGATATCACAGCCCTGAGCAATAAGCTCTTCTGCAGCACTGTTCTGTTCCTCTGCTGAATTCTGTGCATTCCATGTTCCGTAGCTGTAGCTTATATTGTCGCTTTCAAGCATAGCCTTGACCTCGTCCTGTCCGCCTGATGCTTTTTCATCTCCCCCTGCAGTGATATAGAAGAATTTCTTATTTTCAAGAGGCTTTAACACAGATATATCCCACTGGCCTGAAGCAAAGAGAGACGCCGCAAACAAGTCGGGATATTTGCTGTTAAGATATAATGATGTCATACAACCCATTGACTGACCTGTTGTATACAATCTGTCTGTATCAATGCTGTAGTTTTCCGTAAGATAGTTTATAAGATTAACTGCCGTTTCGATTTCTTCTGAAGTATTCCAGTCATCATCAACAACGACTTCGGAAAATGCAGGTACAAGAACAAAGGACTTGTGCTTTGCCTGTTCCTCATCAGTTACCCAAACGTCAGCACCGTAATACTGCTCAACAATTTCCTTAGCACTCTTGCTTGCACCTGATGCATCGGGAATATACATGATCATAGGGTATTCTTCATTCTCATCATAATCCTCGGGAATGTAAAGGCTGTATTCAAGAGAAATACCTGTGTCAGGATCATCAAATGTAAACTGACTGAATTTAGGAGCACCTTCATTTATAACAGCAACTATTTCGGGATCAGTTTCAACATTTGCCTGTCTGTCACCCTGTGCGCCTGCTGTTATACCACCTGCCATGCCTCTTCCGCCTTCGTCATCCTTTTCAGGTCTGTCCCCGGGCATATCATTTTCACTTTTACCCTCAGCACCTTCTCCCTGTGAAATGCTTACTGTCTTTGTAGCTCCATCCCAGTCTACAGTAACACCCATATTCTCTGAAACAAATCTCAAAGGTACATATACTCTGCTGTCTACGATCTCTACAGGCATATCAACTGTAACTTCACTGTCATTTACAAAAGCAACTGATGAATTTGCAGTAAGCACAATTTTAGTTTCACCTTCAATTGCAGCAGTTTTAGTTTCTGCATCCCATTCCACATTTGATCCCAGAAGTTCTGACACAGTACGAATAGGTATCATTGTTGTACCATTCTCAATAAAAGGAGCAGCATCACTTGAAGATAAATCAACAGGCTCACCGTTAAAATTAATGTTTACTGCATTTCCATCTGCCATTACTCCTGACACTAAACTCATTGCCATTACTGCAGTAAGTGCTGTACATAAAATTCTTTTCATTACTATCACCTCAGAAATAAAAATTATAACTTCAATTTACGGTTTAACATTTTACATTTATTTTTGTGCAAAGTCAATAAAAACAGCCTAGAATTAATCCAATTTTAATCGAACATTAATCAAAAACAAAGCAATTCACCTGTATTTCAGATATTAACCATATTAAATAATCCTTCATTGCAATAAGCTGTCTGTCCTCATTCTGCTCCCTTGTGTAAACCCTTACATATCCGTAAATCAACATCTTCCCTCCTATAAAAAAAGAGAGGCATTATCGCCTCTCAAATAAATCTGCCGATATATAATACCACAATTCTCTGTTACTTGCCACCCTCCTTATCCTCACTTTCCCTTTTATCGATCAAAATATCCACCGCACCCGGTATTACTTCTATTTCAGCGTGATCATAATCCCCGCTGTACTCACCGTCTACAGTCCATTTGATATAATCCCTGCTTTCTATAACAAGTTTATTCGTCTTAAAGCTGTAAAACATATCATTATCAAACTTCTTTTCAACCAGACAGTTTACAATATTTTTTAACAGACTTGCGTTTCTCGGCTTTTTCACAAGCAGCACTTCAAAAAGCCCGTCATTAAGATCCGCATAATTTTCAAACAGTATTTTTAAACCTGCAATACTGTTTGAGTTTGACACAAGGCCTATCATAACATCATCTTCAATTACACCGCCGTCATATGTAATTTTTACGGGATATGTCTTTATGTTTGTAATTTCCTTAAGTCCCGTAAGTATATATGCCTGATATCCCAGAATGTTTTTAATTGTCTGGGGTGTTTCATAGGATACACTTGTAAAAAGTCCGAAACCTGCCACATACGAAAAATGTCTGCCGTTTATACTTCCTATGTCAATTGTAAAAGGCATACCATCAACTGCTGTTTTATAGCTGTCCTCAACTATTACAGGAATTCCTATGCTGTTTGCAAAGTCGTTTGTGGAACCGCAGGGAATATAGCCTAAAAGCGGGCGCTTTTCAAGGCTCATCATACCGTTTACCGTTTCATTAAGAGTACCGTCACCGCCGCAGCAGACAATATTGTCATAAAGACTGCCTGTTTTTTCAACTATGTCTGTAATATGCCCCGAATACTGAGATGTATACACAGTCACTTCAAAACCCCTGCTGTTGTAATAATCTATCATATCCGCAAGGTTTGACTTGATTATACCCTTGCCTGAATGAAAATTTGCCAGTAAAAGAAGTTTCTTCATTTCATTCACCTCTTGCTCCTCTTTATTTTTTGCCCCCTGCAATATGTTCTGCATATATCTCTGAAAGCATCTGCTGCTCTATTGGATTTGTTACGGAAGTTATCGTGACCTTTCCTTCTCTTTCTTCAACAAAGCCCACTCTTATACCTGTACTTCCCGAAGGGGTTTTGCTCCCGTCTGTGTAAAATACATATCTCTTGTCAGTTACATCACTGTCATATATCATTATTACATCATATTCTATTTCATTACCATTTGTATCATACTCTTTTATTTTAATTGCCTCTGTTTTATCCATTGTTTTCACCTCTATCTAATAGTACCATAAAAATAAATTTTGCACAATAGTATATATAAATTTAAATCGGCAACAATTATTTAAGAGGTGATTAAAATGAGAGTACCAAATCATATAGGAATTATTCCAGATGGCAACAGAAGATGGGCACAGGGGCATTCTCTCGGAAAGGAAATGGGCTATGAAAAAGGACTTCTTCCGGGGCTTGAAGCCTTCAGACAGTGCAGAGATATGGGAGTGAAGGAGCTTAGTATATACGGCTTTACAGTTGACAATACCAAAAGACCTACGGAGCAGAGAATAGCCTTTACAAAGTGCTGTGTTGAAATGGTGAATATACTTAAAAACGAAGACTGCGAAATACTGGTTGCAGGCAACAGAGAATCAAATATGTTTCCTATTGAATTAAGTGATCTGACAAAAAGAAAAAAATTCGGCAACGGAGGAATTAAAGTAAACTTTCTCATAAATTACAGCTGGGAATGGGATCTGAAAGCAAATAAAAGCGTTACTTATTACAACACTGCCGATATTTCAAGGATCGACCTTATTATAAGATGGGGAGGAATGCGAAGATTGTCGGGATTTCTGCCTGTCCAGTCAGTTTATGCCGATTTTTATGTAGTAGATGATATGTGGCCCGATTTTAAAAGAGAACACATTATACAGGCTTTAGACTGGTATCAGAATCAGGATGTTACATTAGGCGGCTGATAAACAAATTGCCGGATTTAAACGCAGGGGCGAGCATTGCTCGCCAGTGGCTCCTTTATAAAGGAGCTGTCAGCTCTGCTGACTGAGGTTTTTTTTCCTCACTCCCTTAAATTCCTGTTTATCTCACTAACAAAACCCTCCCCCGAAACGCGAGCGTTTCTCCTCCTCCCTTACAC
>CAJFNV010000080.1 GCA_904395805.1 Candidatus Gallispira edinburgensis
CGACAGCTATCCTAATCAGCTTTCAGGTGGACAAAAACAGAGAATCGCTATTGTAAGGGCACTGTGTATGGAGCCTGATGTTATGCTATTTGATGAGCCTACATCTGCTCTTGACCCAGAAATGGTAGGGGAAGTTCTTGAGGTTATGAGAGGACTTGCAAAGGAAAATATGACAATGGTCGTTGTTACTCATGAAATGGGTTTTGCCCGTGAGGTTGGCTCAAGGGTTGTGTTTATGGAAAACGGTCATATTATTGAGGAGAATACTCCGGATGAGTTTTTCGATAACCCTAAAAGTGACAGACTTAAAGCCTTTCTGGATAAGGTGCTGTAATAATGAGAATGTCTTTAAAAGAGATTTTATCCTTTTGGGACATTCTTTTTTTGTTATTAATAAATCTGAAGTAAGAAAATATTTATTTATGTAAAATAGAGAAATATTTATTTTCCGTATATTTGTTGACAATATTTATTAAAAGTAATATAATGATAGTAAACACTTGCATGGAGGCATAAAATTGGATAATACAAGTCAGAAAATCATTGATGCAACAATGTCATTAATTCGTGATAAGGGGTATGTAGCAACAACTACAAAAGATATAGCCAATTTGGCTGGCGTAAATGAATGTACACTATTTAGAAAATTTAAAAATAAAAAGGATATTGTACTGAATGGTGTCGCTCAAGAAAAATGGAGGGCAAATGTTACGCCTGATATTTTTCGTAATGTTCAGTGGGAATTAAAACCTGATCTGGAAATGTTTATGAATGTTTATATGGAACGCATTACTCCGGATTTTGTAAATCTTTCAATCGGACTTCGGGCTCCACAGATTTATGAGGAAACATCTCCTTTGATTATGAGAGTTCCGCAAGTGTTTGTGTCAGCTTTAACTGACTATTTTACGCAGATGGAGAAACTTGGGAAAATCGGGCATTTAGATTTTGAGAGTTTATCTATGACAATTTTTTCATCAATGTTCGGATATACGTTTTTAAGTGCATCTTTTGATAAAAAACTTACAAAATTAAGCAGAGAGGATTTTATTAAAAATAGTATAGAAATTTTTATAAAAGGAATAACACAGCAATAAATGGTACTAATACAGTACCATTAAAAAATAAAATTAATGCAAGCAAGCACATGCATACAAGGAGGTATATGTTTTGATAACAGGTGCAGAATTATTTATAAAAGCTTTGAAAGTTGAGCAAGTGGATACATTATTTGCTTATCCCGGAGGGCAGGTGATAGACATATTCGATGCTATTTATGATACAGATGATATAAATGTGATCCTTCCGCGTCATGAACAAGGCCTTATTCATGCTGCAGACGGATATGCCCGTTCTACGGGAAAGGTTGGTGTATGCCTGGTTACAAGCGGTCCAGGAGCGACAAATCTTGTGACGGGTATTGCAACAGCCAATTATGATAGTGTTCCTTTGGTTTGCTTTACGGGACAGGTTTCAACAGAGCTTATAGGAAATGATGCTTTTCAGGAGGTGGATATTGTCGGAATTACCAGAAGTATTTGCAAGTATGCGGTAACAGTCAGAAAAAGAGAAAATTTAGCTGAAATTATAAAAAAAGCATTTTATATTGCCAAAACAGGTAAACCAGGTGTGGTAGTAGTAGATTTACCTAAAGATATTCAGAGAGCCTACGGTGATGACCAATACCCTAATGAAATAGAGATAAGAGGCTATAAGCCAAATACATCTGTACATATGGGACAGATAAAGAAAGCCGTTGACGCTCTTAATCATGCCGAAAAACCTGTGTTTTTAATAGGGGGAGGTGTAAATATCAGCCACGCTCAGAAGGAAATGCTTCAGCTTGCAGAAATTACAGACGTTCCGGTAATTACAACTATTATGGGAAAAGGAGCTATCCCGACCAATCACAGATTATATGTAGGTAACATTGGAATACATGGAAGCTATGGGGCAAATACAGCAATCAGTCAGTGTGATGTGCTGTTTTCTATAGGAACTCGTTTTAATGACAGGATCACAGGAAAAATAGAAAAGTTTGCTTCAAACGCATCAATAATTCATGTAGATATAGATCCTGCATCTATTTCAAGAAATATTGCAGTAGATATTCCAATAGTAGCTGATGCTAAAAAAGCAATTTGTGCATTAATTAAAAAGGTGCAGCCATTAAACATAAGTAAATGGGTAAAACAAATTGATAACTGGAAATTACAACATCCTATCAATATGGGTAAATGTGGTTTAACACCTGAAAAAATTATTCACCATATCAACGATGTATATAATAATGCTATTATTACAACTGATGTAGGGCAAAATCAGCTGTGGACAACGCAATTTCTGGATTTGGATGAAAATAAACAAATGCTGACATCAGGTGGCTTAGGAACTATGGGGTATGGTTTCCCTGCCGCAATAGGAGCAAAAATCGGAAATCCCAAAAAGGATGTGGTGGTTATTTCAGGTGACGGAGGTATGCAAATGAATATACAGGAAATGGCTACTGCTATTGTATATGAATTGCCTATAACAATATGTATATTAAACAATGGCTATCTTGGAAATGTCAGACAGTGGCAGGAAATGTTTTTTGACAAACGTTATTCAAGTACATGCCTGCGTTATCGTAAAAGTTGTGCCGCAAACTGTAATAATACTGATAAGGATTGTCCCGAATATACACCGGATTTTATAAAGTTAGCAGAGAGTTATGGTGCAAAAGGGATACGGGTGACTAATGAATCAGAAATTGTTCCTGCATTAATGACTGCAAAGGATACAAAAAATATTCCTACAGTAATAGAATTTATTATTGACCGTGAAGCAAATGTTATGCCAATTGTGCCTCCGGGAAATGCTCTTGATGATATGATCATAAAAAGGGAGGATCGTTGATAAATGAAAAAAAGATGGATATGTTTATTTGTTGAAAATGAAATTGGTGTACTTGCAAGAATTTCGGGCTTATTTTCCGGTAAATCTTATAACTTAAATAGTTTGACTGTAGGAACAACTGAGGACAGTTCTGTTTCAAGAATTACGATAGGTTTGACCAGTGACGATAAAACTTTTGAACAAGTAAAGAAGCAGCTTAACCGAAGTGTGGAAGTAATCAAAGTAGTGGACTATACAGATATATCTATACATATGAAAGAATTGATGTTTGCAAAGGTAAATATCTGTTCGGAAAAGGATTTAACGGAATTATTCAGGATGTCTATAATATTCAATTTTTCAATTATTGATTATAACAGAACATCAGTGCTGTTGGAAAGTGTACAAACCGAAAACAGAAATAATGATTTAATTGCATTTTTAGAAAAATGCTATGTAAATCCTATTGAAATTGTTCGGGGAGGCAGTGTTGCAATTGAATCATTGAGTATTACTGAATGTTGAATGTGAAATTATTTTCCTTTTATATTGAATTGCCAAATTATAAGGGGTATAATTATATAAATATGTTGATGTGAAAGGGGATAATTTATTATGAAGCTTTATGAAATTTATTTCAGCCCTGCGGGAGGAACGGAAAAAGTTACTGATATTTTAAGCAGTGTGTGGGATTGCGAAAAAGTTAAAGTTGATTTATGTGATATGAAAGAGGATTTTTCCAAATATGAGCCTGACAAAGATGATATGTGTATAATTTCGGTACCGTCCTATGGGGGCAGAGTTCCCGGAACTGCCGTGGAAAGGCTTAAACTTATAAAGGGGAATGGTGCAAAGACGTGTATAGTATGTGTGTATGGGAACAGAGCCTATGAGGATACACTTATTGAATTAAAGGACAGAGCAGAGGAAAGAGGCTTTAATGTTATAAGTGCTGTAGGTGCTGTGGCTGAACATTCCATAATGAGAAAATTTGCAGCAGGCAGACCTGATGATGCGGATAAAAAGGAGCTTAGAGAATATGCCGAAAAAATCAGAGAAAAGGCTGAAAGCGGTAATTTAAGCAGCATTAATGTGCCGGGAAGTCATACATACAAAGAATACAAGGGAGTTCCTTTAAAACCTGAGCCTGATAAAAAATGTACAGGCTGCGGACTGTGCAGAGAAAAATGTCCTGTGGGAGCTATAAGGGAGGATAACAGTACAGATAAGGATAAATGTATATCATGTATGAGGTGTGTTAGCTTATGTCCTCATGGGGCAAGGGATCTGAATAAAGAGGTTATTGCTGCTATGGAAATGAAAATGGCTAAGGCTTTTGAAGTAAGAAAAGTGAATGAGTTGTTTATCTGATTGATTTAAATGCAGAATAAGATGTATATATGTAAAGGAGGCTGAAATTTCGGCTCTTTGTCAAATAATGTGGTTTAACGGAAAACCCTCAGTCAGCTATCAAAAATCAGCACAGCTGAATTTTGATAGCTGACAGCTCCCTTACAAGGGAGCCTGTACGGGCGTCGTAAACAGATATAATAAAATAAACCACATCAAAAATTGTTGAACCGAAATTTCAAATCAGCCTCCTTTATAGTTTTGTTATCAAAGTCTAATCAACTCAATTTGCAGTGCTTTCGGAAGCATAATATTCAGCAACTGCCTTTTCAACATCATCTCGTGTATAATAAATTGTAATTGGCATATATTCTGAAATATTGGTGCTGACAATGTCCAAATTGAATTTTTTGATAATTTCATTTATATCTATAGCATCTTGCTGAAAGATAACAGATGTATCATCTCCGAACAACTCTGAATCGGGATGACCGCTTTGTCCAAGTAAAGCAATACATTCTGCCAGATGTCCCGCCTCTGAAGTAATAAGCCATGAATATTCATCATTTTCACTGACGGGGTCTGTGAATTCTATTGTCATAGTGTGCTTTTCAGTTTCGGCACTGCTTTCTTTGGATTCAGAAATACTGGTTGTTTCAGTAGTTGTTTCTTCTGCTTTGGGTTCAGACGAACCTGAGGTACACCCGGTACACATAACAAAAATAATTAATAAAATAATAATTTTTTTAAACATAATTATTTTCCCTCCTTTCAAATTACATATTAGATGAAGAAGTTATTTTGCCTGTATTTGTATCTATATCAAAATAAGCCGATAGGGTTACTTCACCCATATCAATGTTGTCTTTAACATAATTGCCTGTTGCCGATACTATATAAGTTTTTCCTGAGTTTGTCAATTCCTCATTTGTTTCATTTATCTGAAAACTGTCCCGTTTAACATTTATAACAAGAGGTTTGCTATATGATGCATCGGAAATATAGTAACCGTTATTATTTTTATTAATATTAATTTGAGCTTCAAACTGAACTGTTACAGGTGAAAGAATTTTATTGTTACAGTAATAAGTATCTGTATAGGAATTATCTATGTTTTCTGCTGCAATTTCCCGGAAAGTTGTCTGTGTATTGCCTGAATTAAAATAAAATAGAATTATAGAGGCTGCTATAATTATAACAAATACAAGTATTAAGAGGTATTTTGATTTATTTTTTATATTGGTTTTCCTTTCTTGTATATTTGGAAATAAGGATATAGATTTTAAATTTTAAAAGCTATATCCTTATTATATATGCCCATATATAATAAGTCAATATAGAATTTAAAAAATAAAATTATTTAAAAAAATAAATAGATTTTAAAATTATTGACGGTATCAAAAAATTAAAGTATAATGATTTAAAAGGAGGAACTGAAAATAATGGATAAAAATATAAAGTCATTTTATTTAAATCAAAAAGAAGAGCAGGTTATGAAGGTTTTATGGGGTTCCGATACGCCCTTATCGGCAACGGAAATTGCAAACAGGATTGACAGTGACTGGGCAAAGAAATCAATACAGAATATTATTAGAAAGCTTGAATCCAAAAAGGCAATAGAGGTTGCGGAAATTACTAAAATAGGAAAAACTTACGGAAGATTATTCAGACCTACGATTTCATCCGATGAGTATGCTGTTATGCAGTTTAATAATTTTTATAAGGGTGACAATGAAGTTCCCTTTATTTTATCTGCTTTAACGGGAAACAAAAAGAAAAGCTCTGCTCTGGCAAAGGAGCTTAAAGAGCTGATGGAAAAATATAAGGAGGAGTGATAATGGATATAACCATTTTTACGGTATTTACATCATTCCTGTGGGTCAATTTATTTATGGGACTTATTGTGTTTTTAGGCAGGAGGAGGGGATTTTACAGAAATTTTTCACTGTATGTTTTGCTGATGCTTATATTGCTGTGCATATTAAAGGTATTTGTGGTTGTTGAATTTCCCTTTATAATTGTAATTAATTCCACAAGATTTATGATAATGCTGCTTAGAATGTGTCGTTATCCTGTTTTTACAATAGATATAGGGAGTATAGAATTTAATATTGTTACAGGATATATTTTCGTTATATTTTCAGTGACCGGTACAATTATATTTGCATGGAAAAATTTTAAGAGGTGTTCAAGAATATGCCGGTTTTTTGACTTTATGCCAGAGACAAAGGATGATAATGTAAATGAAATTCTTAAGTCGGTTAAAAAAGAACTTAATATTGAAAAAAGAATAAAGGTGGTCATTCACAATAAAATACAGTCACCTGCTGTTATAGGATATTTTAAACCGGTAATTATACTGCCTGATTTAGAGTTTACAAAAGGTGAGCTTAAAGGCATTTTGCTCCATGAAGGAATTCATTGCAAATACAAGCATGTGATAATAAAGTTTATTGTTGAAGTAATTAAAATACTTCTCTGGTGGAATCCACTGGTACATATCTTTGCAGGTGAAGTAAATAAAATATTTGAATTTCATGTTGACAAAAAGTTAAGTGCTCTGTTGAACGAGGAGGAAAGGGAAAGCTACTTAAAGGGCATAATAAAGGTTATTGAAAATTGCCAACAGAAGGGGGAGCTTTCATCAATAGCTATAGGTCTTGTTGAGGATAATGATAAAGAAAATATGGTTCAACGGTTTAAAATGATACTGGAAAATATGTATTCAAAAAAACATACCGTAAAAAATTTAGCATTAATTTTGCCTGTGTTGTTTATGTTTTTTGCATCATATTTATTTGTCATTATGCCATATGGTGAACCTACATATGAGGATTTTAATGATGGAGCTCCTGTAATTACACCGGATTGCTATATTGTTAAGAATGAAGATGGATATGTGATATATGATCCAAGCGGAAATATTTTGTTAACTTTTAAAGGAGAAATAGATGAAAAATATTATTATCTGGAGGTAAGAGAAAGCGGGCAATAAAAAATAATAATATTTGTTTGATTGAATGAATGAGAGGAGGGTTATCATCAATGTCATTAACTTAAGGAGTTTAAAAGGATTTTATACCGTAAATGCAAGCATTTGCTTAATAGTTATGGTTCAATATCCCTCCACCGGCGCATGCCGGTCCCCCTCCCTTTAGGCAAGGGAGGCATAGTTAGTTGCAAAATTTAACACATTTCAGGTGTTGTTGTTTTGATGATTTGCGTTAAGTTAATGACATTGGATTATTATTCCTCCTGATTTTTGAATTTTATTGTGGTTTTACAGCCACTGTCTGTGTTTTCAAGTGTAACTGTGCCATTGTGTGCCCGGGCTATGGTTCTGCATATCATAAGTCCCAGACCGCTGCCGTTTTCCTTTGTGGTGAGGAATGGTGTCCCTATTTTATCGGCAATATCAGAGGAAATGCCCGAGCCGGTGTCTGTTATTTCGATTATTGTGTCATTATCCTTTCGGTAGAGCTTAGTCAGTATTTCACCCTTTGATTTTATTGCCTCTATTGAGTTCTTATATATATTGAAAAGAAGAATTGACAGTTTTTTATAATCGCCCTGTATAGCCGCTTCGCTGTCAAGGTCGAAGGAAAAGGTAATTTCTTTTGTGTTAAGTATTGAAAATTCTTCTGTTATATCATATATCAGGTCTTCTATAAAAATCATTTCTTTTTTTGTATCAGGCTGAAGTATAGCCGTATAGTCAGTAATAAGAGAAGTCAGTTTGTCAAGTTCTCTGTCAATAATGCCGAAACATTTGCTGTACTGTGGTTTAACGGACAGCTTAATGTAATCTACATTTGCCCTTATGACAGAAATTGGATTCTTTATTTCATGGGCAAGGGCAGCCGCAAGCTCATTATTCATATTATTCATCATATTCACCTGACGTAACTTAAGGTAAAAGAAGAGTTTTTCCTACAACTATTTTATCGTCTTCTATATTGTTTAATTCTCTTATTTCCTGTACTTTTGATATATCCCCATATCTTGCCTTACTTATGCTTATAAGAGTATCTCCTGCCTGTACCGTGTATTTTGTCGGTTCGGAAACTGCTGTACTCTCAGGTGCTTCCGTAGTCTGCTCAAGAGGAGTTTCCGTTGTTGTGACTGTTGTTGTGATCTCTGTGGTTTCTGTAGCTGCTGCTTCCTGATAAGAAGCAAATACTTCCTTACTGCTCTGAAATTCGTTTTCCAGGGCGGCAAGCTGTGTTTCAAGGTCATTGAGCTTGTCGTCATTCTGCACAAGTCCCGCACCTATTATAAAGCAGACAAGAAGCATTACAAAGCTTACACTTCCGAGCAGATTGACTGTTTTGCTCTGGTCAATGGGGGCATAGTGCTTTCCCTTTTTTACAACTTTTGAGGTGGCAACTGCTCTTGCCTTTGCTCCTGCATCCTCTGTTTCACGTTCATTTTCAGGCTCTCTCTCGGGCTTGTCCTCCTTTATTTTGTTTTCAAGCATATATTCATGCATACCTTCGTTTTTCTCATAGTATATTATATAGCCCTTTATTGCACTGAAAACTTCCTCATTGTTATTCCATCTGTAAAAGCCTGAGATCTTCTCTGTCGGGTCTGTTATGTAAAGGACCTGAAGCCCTTTTGTAATGTTATTTTTCTGGAAGTTACAAAGCTTTTCGCTTATATAGTCTTCAAATCCCGGCTGTACATAAGCAAGTCCTACAACCTGACTGTCCTTGAAATAAAGATTTAACTGCTTGTCTATGTACTGCCAGCTTTTTTCCGTAAGCTCTGCCATACCGTTTCTCTGAACTGTATATTTTCCCTGTATAACGCCGTTTATGAAAAGAACATTGTCATCATTTATGGTAAGATTTCTTCCGACGAGTACGGCTGCTTTTTCGCATCCCCCTCGGGAGGCTGCATACTGTTCAAGATATGTGCAGGCATAGTCTTCAAGATAAATTCTGTAGCCGTCGGATATGCTGCCTATCTGTTTAACGTTGTTTGGTAAATTATTTGTTTCTTCATTAGTCATTTCAGACACCCTTTCTTTAATTTTATGTTCAAATAATAGCAGATTGGAAATCAGTATTATGTCAAAGAGTGTTGGTAAAATATGGAAATTATAAGCAAATATTTTCAAAATAATAAAAATTATGCAAAGGCTGAACAAAATATTGCCCGCATTTCTTTTATATGCCTTAATACATATTTAAAGGCTATTTTGTTTATATTATTAAAGAGGTGGTAGAGTGTTTAATGAAAAGCAGTATATATCGACAGCAGACAATAACTGCAGAAAGCTTCTTGCAAACAGCATCAGGAAATATATAAATAAAAAGATGAAAAAATACAATTCAATTGTAATATTCTGTATAGGAACGGACAGGGCAACGGGAGATTCCCTGGGTCCTCTTGTCGGGACAAGACTTGTTAAAATGGGTGTTGAAAATGTTATGGGCACAATTGATATGCCTGTCCATGCAGTAAATATAGATGAAAAAATAAAGCTTTTATACGAAATATATGACAAGCCTCTTGTACTTGCTATTGATGCCTGTCTTGGTATATACAGCCATGTTGGGAGTATGAGCATATGGGAGGGGTCAATAAGCCCCGGTGCGGGGATATCGAAAAAACTTAGTGAGGTAGGGGATATTTCAATAACAGGAATTGTAAACAAATGGAGCCATAACGGAATTGTGCAGCTGCAGAGTACAAGGCTTTCTGTCGTAATGAATATGTCAGAGGTAATAGCCGACAGTATATATGAAGCTTTAAAGTATACTGATATAAAAGACTGTTCTGTGGAAGGACTGTACAGTTTAAAAGTTGAAAATGTTTTATAATTAGTTGGTAATTTTATTAAAATTTCATTTATATTGTCTTTAGCCCTTGACAAAAAATAAATAATTAAATATCATTAAAGATAATGGATTTTTTATCCAAATCAATATGATAAAGGAGATATTAAAATGAAGAGAAAATTAATGGCAGGCATTACAATGGCTGTTATTGCTTTAAGTCTTGCAGCTTGTAATCAGAGCAGTACAGGAACCGAAAATACAACAGAAGAAGTTACAGAAAATACAGCAGCAGAGGGAGATACAACAGCAAGTGCCGATAACAGTGACGGTATAGCTGCTTTTACCGGACTTCCGCAGCTTGAAGGAGTTCAGACCGGTGATACTATTGCTACAATTCACACTAACAAGGGTGATATTAAGGTCTGGTTCTTCCCTGAATATGCTCCGAAGGCTGTTGAGAACTTCGTAACTCATGCTCAGGATGGCTATTATGACGGTGTTACTTTCCACAGAGTTATACAGGACTTTATGATCCAGGGCGGCGATCCTGAAGGTACCGGTATGGGCGGAGAAAGTATATGGGGTACTGAATTCGAAAATGAAGTTTCACTTGATTTAAGAAGTTTCAGAGGTGCGCTTTGTATGGCTAATGCAGGAGCTGACACAAACGGAAGCCAGTTCTATATAGTGCAGAATAATCAGGGAGCTCAGTGGAAGGAAAGCCTTGAGAATACTGATAAGAATGGTATATACGGACCACAGGGAACAACATACAAGGGAACTGACGGAGAGGACCTTACAGTAGGTGAGGTATTTCCTCAGGAAGTTATAGATGCATATGGCGAATTAGGCGGTTATCCTTCTCTTGATTTAGGCTATACTGTTTTTGGTCAGGTTTACGAGGGAATGGACGTTGTTGATGCAATTGCGGCAGTTGAAACAGATGACAGCGACAAGCCTTTAGAGGATGTTATTATTGAAAGTATTGATGTAGGAACATATTAATTATGAATTTACTGTCAGTTGAAAATTTATGCAAATCCTTTGGTGAAAAGGTTATATTTGACAATTTAACATTTGGTATAGAAGATACGGACAAAATAGGTGTTATAGGTGTAAACGGCACAGGAAAGTCAACACTGCTTAAGATCATTGCAGGTGATGAAGAGCCTGACAGCGGTAATGTTGTCAAAATGAACGGGCTCAGAATAGGCTATCTGCCTCAGATTCCCATATTTGAGGAAAAGGAGGTCGTAATGGACTATATGAACAGAATATGCTCCATAAATACACCGGAAGAAGAGAGTGAGGCTAAATCTATACTGACAAGGCTTGGTATAATGGATTACTATAAGCCTGTTGCTGAAATGTCGGGAGGGCAGAGAAAAAGAATTGCTCTCGGAGCAGCTATGATCTCTCCCGTGGATCTGCTTATACTGGATGAGCCTACAAACCATATTGACAATGATACCGTTACATGGCTTGAAGCCAATCTTAAGAAAACAACAAAAGCTCTTTTAATGGTAACTCATGACAGATATTTCCTTGACAGAGTTGTAAACAAGACAATTGAGCTTGACAAGGGAAAGATGTATACCTATGAGGGCAATTACAGCAAGTTTCTGGAGCTTAAAGCTGAAAGAGAAGAAAGAGAAATTGCCAATGAAAGAAAAAGGCAGAATTTTTTAAGAACCGAGCTGGAATGGGTCAGAAGAGGTGCCCAGGCAAGGTCAACAAAGCAGAAAGCAAGACTTGAAAGATTTGAAGAAATTTCAAATATGGCTGCACCTGTTAAAAAACAGAATGTTGAAATAGCAGGTCTTTCTTCAAGGCTTGGAAGAAAGACAATCGAGGTTGAAAACATATGGAAGTCTTACGGTGATAAAGTTCTTATTAAGGACTTTAGTTACATTGTTCTTAAAAATGACAGAATAGGTATTATAGGTCCTAACGGCTGCGGCAAATCAACTCTTGTGAATATTCTTACAGGCAGGCTTAAACCCGATAGGGGCAGTGTTGTAATGGGAGAAACTGTGAAAACAGGCATATTTGCACAGGAAAATGACCATATGGACGGCAGTCAGAGGGTAATAGACTACATAAAGGATGTTGGGGAATATATAAATACCCGTGACGGAAGGATATCTGCATCACAGCTCCTTGAAAGATTTCTTTTTAATGCCGAGATGCAGTATTCACCTATAAGCAAACTTTCGGGCGGTGAAAGACGCCGTCTGTATCTGCTGAGGGTGCTTATGTCTGCACCTAATATTCTGTTTCTGGATGAGCCTACTAATGATCTGGATATCGAAACTCTTACTATACTTGAAAATTACCTTGAGGGCTTTGAAGGTGCTGTAATTACCGTAAGCCATGACAGATATTTCCTTGACAAGTGCGTTGACAGAATATTTGCTTTTGAGGGCAACGGAGTAATAAAGCAGTATGAGGGCGGATACAGTGATTATCTTAATGCAAGAAAGCCTCAGGAAACGGTTAAGGAAGAAAAGAAAGAACCTAAAAAGTGGGACAAGGGGGAAAGAAAGCTTAAAATGTCCTACAACGAGGAAAAGGAATTTGCTACCATTGATGAGGATATTGCGGCAATAGAGGATAAGATCGCACAGGTTGAAAAGGATATGGAAGAATGTGCAAGTCAGTATTCAAAGCTGCAGGAGCTTTCAGAAGAAAAAGAAAAGCTTGAAAATGAACTTTCAGAAAAAATGGACAGATGGATGTATCTTACAGAATTGGATGAAAAAATAAAGGCACAAAAATAGGCGGTTTTTAATTAATATCATGTACTTTGAGAGTATGATTTAAAATTGCGGGCGGGTTATGCAAATGTCATTAACTTTAGGAGAAAACCCTCAGTCAGCAGAGCTGACAGCTCCCTTACAAGGGAGCCAAGGGGGCGGGCACGCCGCCGTAGAAGCTATTTGCTTTATGGGAAAAAGTGTTAAGTTAATGACATTGGAGCAATGCTCGCCCCTACAAAGCCATAAGGTATTTTGTACAATTTGAAATCTAAAGTTTTTGATATTATGTAACCGCCTTTTTGGTGCGTAATGAGGTATAAAAATGAGCAGACTTGATGATGTAAAAAGAATGGTTGACAATATGCTGCTGGGGATTGAAAATCTTGTTGACAGGCGTGACGGTTATGTGCATTTATACGGTGTGGCGGATTTTGCCTGCACAATAGCTTTAAAAAGAGGTCATGGCAGAGAATATGCAGAGCTTGCATACATGGCAGGACTGCTCCATGACTATGAAAAGTACAGAACGGGTATAGGCAAGGACCATGCAAGAAAAAGTGCCGAGGCTGTTAAAAATCTTCTTCAGGAGTGTAAGTTTTTATCTGAAATTGAGGTTGAAACGATTTACGAGGCAATATATTATCACAGCCATAAAGAACAGACACATACTGAATTTGATGAAATTTTAAAGGATGCAGATGTTATGGAGCACTGGCTGAGAGAACCTATGGGAGATATTACAAAGGACAATGACAGGATCAGAAAGCTTTGTTCTGAATTTGGTTTCAGCAAGGTTGAGTTTTAATGGAGGAAGCTATGTTTGACGGAATTATATTTGATCTGGACGGCACATTGTGGAATGCTACAAAGCTAATATGCAAGACATGGAACATTATATTAAAGGATTATGAAAATGTAAGAAAAGAGCCTATAACAGTTAAGGAACTGGAAGGCTGCATGGGCTTGCAGCTTGATAAAATAGGGGAAAGACTGTTTAAAAATACAGACTATGCCATAAGAAAAGAAATGATGGATAAGTGCTGTGAACTTGAGTGTGAATATCTTTCAAAAGAAGGCGGAGAGCTTTTCCCTGATGAGGAAAATGTTTTGCAGGAATTAAGTAAAAAATATAAGCTCTTTATTGTGAGCAATTGTCAGAACGGATATATTGAAAGCTTTTATAAGGGGCATAACATGGCAAAGTATTTTACAGACCAGCTTTGTGCTGAAGAAACGGGACTGTCAAAAGGCGAGAACAATAAAATTATGATAAAGAGAAATAATCTTAAAAATGCCGTGTATATAGGAGATACTCAGGGGGACAGACAGTCTGCCCTTGATGCCGGTATTCCTTTTGTATATGCCGAATATGGTTTTGGAAGTGTTGACGGGTATGATTACAAAATCGAGAAGTTTGAGGATCTGCTGAAAATATTCTGATTGAAGTTGAATTTAAAGTATCTGAGACTGAAATACGGACGATTGATAACAATGTTATTATTAAGGGAGTTGATAGAAATTTACCCCGCTTCAGAACTTTTGACTCTGTAAAAAGCAGCCTTTCAGGCTGTCGAATAATTCTTTCGATTCAAGAAATGAAAGCATTTGCTAAGTTGAAGCAGTTAGGGAAAAATCCCTCAGGCTGCTTAGGCGAGCAGTATTCGAATAGGAATCCCTCTTCCGAAACGCAAGCGTTTCTCCCCCTCCCTTTAGGCAAGGGAGGCTCGGTGCTTTGCACCGCAAGAAGTATGTGGACACACCGCAGGTGTGGCTTTCAGCGAAGCGAAAAGATTATTCGCCGACATCTTTGATGTCGCTTTTGACGTAGTCAAAAGTTCTTGAACGGTCATCCGGCTAATCTTGCCGGTGCAAATGTCAAAAGTTCTGAAAGGGCGGGCACGCCGCCTTTTTGAACAGTTAGGGTTATGTTAATTCTTTAAGTTGATAGTATTGCCTTAAAAGGGAGCCTTATATTGAGGTATAAAATAAAGCCTGTCCATAGGACAGGCTCAATTTATTTACAAATAGGTATTAATTACTGTGGCTGCTTGCCGATGTAAGCAAGGATACCGCCGTCTACATAAAGAATATGACCATTAACTGCATCAGATGCTTCAGAAGCAAGGAATACAGCAGGACCTGCTAATTCTTCTGGCTTTAACCATCTTGCAGCAGGAGTCTTTGAAATGATGAACTGGTCAAATGGATGCTTTGAACCATCAGGCTGGATCTCTCTTAATGGAGCAGTCTGAGGAGTTTCGATATAACCAGGTCCGATACCGTTACACTGGATGTTGTATCCACCGTATTCAGAACAGATGTTTCTTGTAAGCATCTTAAGACCGCCCTTAGCAGCAGCGTATGCAGAAACTGTTTCTCTGCCTAATTCAGACATCATAGAGCAGATGTTTATGATCTTACCATGACCCTGCTTGATCATTGAAGGAATAACTGCCTTAGATACGATGAAAGGTGCATTTAAGTCAACGTCAATAACCTGACGGAATTCAGCAGCTGTCATTTCACACATAGGAATTCTCTTGATGATACCGGCGTTGTTTACAAGGATGTCGATAGGACCAACTTCCTTTTCGATAGTTGCAACAAGGTTATTTACAGCGTCTTCATCAGTAACGTCACAAACATAGCCGTGAGCGTCAATGCCTGCTTCCTTGTAAGCAGCAAGACCCTTGTCAACTAATTCCTGCTTAATATCGTTAAATACAATAGTAGCACCTGCCTGAGCCATACCTGATGCAATAGCAAAGCCAATGCCGTAGGATGCGCCTGTAACAAGCGCAATTTTACCCTTTAATGAAAAATTAACACTCATTTTATTACCTCCGTTTAATATATAAGCAAAATTGCTTTACAATAATTATAATACAAAATATGGCATTTGTCAAAACCTAATTGACATATTCATTAAAATATCATAATATATTCATTTATTTTTTTTACATATTGCTAAATTTGTGTAAAATATAATCTTGATTTGATATATGAATTGATGTATAATAAATTAACTGTATTTTGATGACGGGAGGGATAAATTGTATGATAGATATGCATACGCACGTTCTGCCTCATATTGATGACGGCAGTAAAAGTACAGATATGTCCCTTGATATGCTTAAGGAAAGCTACAGGCAGGGAGTAAGTACCCTTGTTGCTACGCCCCATTTTTATATTAAAAATGACAATATTGAAAGTTTTATTGAAAAAAGGGATAAGGCATATAAAAGGCTTATGGAAAAAATAAAAAATGAAGATGAAATTCCGGATATATATCTGGGGGCTGAGGTTTTTTATTTTAACGGTATAAGCAAAATGGATGGTATAGAAAAACTTTGTATAAACAACAGTAAATACATACTTCTGGAAATGCCTTTTAACAAATGGAACAGCAGAGTGTTTCAGGAGGTTGATGATCTGATCTATAACAGAAGGCTTACTCCTGTTATTGCTCATCTTGAAAGGTTTGTAAATTTTCAGAAGGGCACAGACAATATTGAAAGGCTTGTTTCCATGAAGGTAATTCCCCAGATGAACGGTGAAAATCTGATGGGATTTTTTACAAAGGGTAAGGCCTTAAAGTGGCTGTCAGATGGGGTTATCAAGCTTCTTGGCTCAGATATGCACAATACCGAGACCAGACCGCAGAATCTCGGCAAAGCCTGTGAAATAATAAGCAAAAAGCTTGGTAAAGGTATTCTTGATGATATTGAGGGATTAAGTAAAGAAATTATAGGTATTTAATTAAGGAAGGAGAATTACTATCAGCAGAGGAGAGAAAAGGTCACATGGTGTCCTTAAGGTTATATTGATAATAATATGTATACTTATTGCTGCTGTTATCTGCCTTGCTGTATGGCAGAGAGATAATATTTCAGCAGTAATGAGCGGGTTGAAGTATTCCGATGAGGATATTCAGCAGCAGATCGACACATCTAAAAGGGATGTTGAAACAGAGCTTGAAAAATACAACGTAAGCGGTTTAAGAGATTTTACTTTTGAAGAAGAGGAAGCTATAAGAAAAGGACAGCTTACTGTAGAAGAGGCTGTTGAGAAAATATTGAGTGAAAGCGGTAATCAGCAAAGTACAGGGGGAGAGAGCAGTTCTCAGAGTACAGGCAGTGAGAACGTCAGCAGTACTGATGACAGTTCGGCAATTGTGAGTGAATATACTGTAAAACTTTACAGCTTAAAGGCGGAATATTTAGGTCAGATAGGTAATTTGATCGATCAGGCAAAGGCTGATTACAAGAACGGTATGAGTGCAGGTACTCTTATGTCTACATATTTAGGCAAGGCCGCTTCCCTTGAAAGCGAGGCTGATTCACAGGTTGAGGCTCTTTTAAGTGAGCTTAAGGGAAAACTTGAGGCTGTCGGTGCCGATACAAGCATTATAAGCACAATGAGAAGTTCCTATGAAAATGAAAAGACGTTAAAGAAGTCTTACTACTTAAGCTTGTTTAACAAAAAGAAGTAAAGAAATATGAATAAAAAGAAAATAATTTTTGTAATACTGACAATTGCCTGTATAGCCTTTATATGGATCAATTCTTCAATGGATGCAAATGAGTCTTCGGAATTAAGCGGCGGCGTCATGGGATTGATAAACAGCTTTATAATGAATATGGGTATTGAGCAGGAATTAAGTGAAACGATAATAAGAAAGACAGCTCATTTTACCGAATATGCTGTACTGGCTGTTTTGCTTACAACAGATTTTAAACTGTTTAAAGCTGATATGAGAAAGCAGGGATTTATTGTGCCTTTTACGGGACTTCTGATAGCTGCTGTAGATGAAACGATACAGCTTTTCCCTGCGGGAAGGTCAAGCTCTGTTGTTGATGTGTGGATCGATTTCGGCGGAGTTTGTGCCGGATTTTTAATAGTTCTGGCTGTGTATAAGATTATGGGAAAAAATAAATAAACGTAAACGAGGACAGTTAACATAGATGTGAGCTGTCCTCGTTTTTTTTTGCATTGTAAATATTAAAAGATGCATAGAATGCGGGCGATTAATAGTAATGTTATTAACTTAAGGAAATTAAATGGACTTTATACTGCAAATGCAAGCATTTGCTCAATAGTTATAGTTCAATATCCCTCCACCAACTATGTTGGTTCCCCTCTATGGTTGCTTGGGTGAGTAGTATTCGAAAAGGAATCCCTCAGTCAGCCTTCGGCTGACAGCTCCCTTTAGGCAAGGGAGCCACGGTGCTTTGCACCGCAAGAAGTATGCGGACACACCGCTGGTGTGGCTTTCAGCGAAGCTGAAAGTGCTGAGTAGCACCTAAAATTAGGAATGGATTACTGTGAGAATACGACCAGCCTTAATTACTTGCAGAGTTTAGTTATTGAAATATTGTTATTTAATGGTAATAACCATTGCACCCATATTCATGGAGGATTTCGTTGGTTTGATGCAGTTGATTTTGTACTGTGAAAAATCTGTGCTTACATCTTTGCCGCTTTTTATAAAATTCTGAAATTTATTTATAATAATGTCTGTGTCGGATATGCCTGCCATAGTGAGGGCATATCTGAGCATATTTATATTGTCAACGGATAAATCCTTATTCATATAGGGCAAATCATAGTATTTAATATAAAGTTTTGTGACATTGTTATTGTCTGTGAAGAGAGATATACCTATAGGCGTATTTTCAGAATTAAGGCTTACATTATCATAGCTTAATGAAAAATAACTGTGGCTATTGGCAATAACATATTCATTGTTGCCAAAGTCAAGTCTGTTGAGCTGTGCTCCCGTTATTGAGCCTGTAAAATGCCACTTGTTTACAATGAAATCATTTATAAGTTCCGAATATGATCGTGGAATACCTATATTTCCGTTATAAACTTCATACCAGCTTCCGTCTGTTAAAATAAGCAGGTCCATAGCTGTGTTTTCATATATTTTAACTTCCTCATTTAGCTGACCTTTCTGTGTAAGAGTAATGTCAAGAGGAGAAAGCTTGCTTACTTCATAGGCAGCAATTTGCGGAGAGTAATCAGAATCATATTCATTTCTTGTGCCATAAAAAAATTTATCTATATATTCTTCTTCCGAACTGTCATACTGAAGATCAGAATTTATTTCAACATCTGCTGAAAGCTCCTTAAATTCACCGCAGCCACAAAGTGAAATAAGAAGAAAAGGTATAATTATAAGTTTTTTCATTGGCTCACCCCCTGTCTTTTAACTATAACATAAGAAATAATAAAGCCGATGACACCAAAGACTATGCTTACCAGAAGTTTTGCAGCTACATTGTTGTTGGAGTCCATTATCGCTAAACCTGCAAGGAAGAAGTCTGCCGTAAAAGCAAGCTTAAATATAATTTCCGTCCACCTTTTTGTAAAAGGGCTGCTCTGTTCTGTCCATTTTGGTGAAACAGACACTTTTGAAAGTATGAGAAGTACAATGGCAGACAATATAAAATAATATATGACTGCACCAATGCTGAACTTATCAAATATGCCTGTGTAAATATACCAATTCTGTAATCCAATATTATTGTAAAATATATTGTTATCAATACAGAAGTAATGAGGAAATACAGCAAACATAATTTTAGCAGCCCTGATTTCAACAAAATTAAATGCTGCAAATGTAAGTACAGGCAGATGCAGGAGCAATACAGAAAGACATACGCCTGATATGCAGCTACCCACGAAATACTGTATAAGTACAGTAAAGAAATATATGAAAACATATACTAAAAATATTGTAAATATTGTCAATAATATAAATCCCGGAGCAATTGCAGAAGGGTCAATATTTAATGTTAATAGTGCATCTCTGTAAATATCTGCACTTGAATAAAACTGACATAACATGATTATACCTACTGCAAGAGTAAACACCAGAATAGTAAGAACTCCTGTTATAAGCTTTACGGTTATGACATCTTTGTTTGTAAAGGGCAGAGAATGCCAAAGCTTGTTAAAGCCGTCGTTAAACTGGAGATAGACCAGTATAAAAACTATTGCTGAATAAAAAAAGTAAACCCCCGGTTCAAGTAATCTGAAATTTATGTCATAAGATGTTGTATCTGACATAATCTGACCGATCTCATAAGAAACTGCATTTTGGTGCATTGTTCCGTACAATATTAAAAATATGAAAAGGGCAAAGTAAAACCATAAAAGCTTTTTTAGCTCATATTTATATAAAGCTTTGTATTTAGTATTCATATACACACCTCCTATATAAAGACCTTTTCGATTTTGCTGATTATTATATAGGAAATGGCTATGGATATAAATAAAATCAAAATAAGTATAACTGTACTGTCGGGAGTAAGTATACCACTGCCTATATAGTAAAATGAAAAGCCGCCGAATATGCAGCCGAAAAAGTATGTAAGAACTTTAGCCCACTTAAAGAGGAAAAGCTGTCCTATTTTTGAGTAATTTATAAATTTACTGCAGAAATAGGAAATAATATAGAGTATAAATGTAATTGAAAGCTCAAATACATATGGGTAAGAGGTTTCAAATTTTATATCGGTAAAAAATTTTAGCCTGTTTATTATGTAGTTCAGATTTTGTACCATGTGCGTATCAAGATTCAGTCGCAGGTCTGTTATAAATCTGCTGAATCCGAAAAGAAATCCCATAAATCCCAAAAACACAATAAAAGGCATTGCTATTGAAAAGCTTGTAATACCAAGACAGCCTGAAAAAAGAAACATAGCAGAAGATACAAAAAGGGTCAATACATAAAAGCTTTTGAATGAGGAATAGTATTCATCGTATAATTCAGCAAGGCTTTTAATTTGTATATTCTCTAAATTATAATATTCAGCTACTTTACTATAACTGTTTGCTATGAAATCTTTTGTTAAAATATTGAATATCAAAATCTCAAAGACAGCAAGGACTGTTATCAAAACAATTATTAAAACTGCTTTTATAATGAAATCACTGTCTGATCTTACGGGAAGCTGTCTTATAAATATTCCCGTTCTTTTGTTTCTGTACATATAAAAGTTATATATGAGTATGGCGGTCAACACTAAATTTAACATAAAACAGCATGAGGCATAATCAGAAAGCATTTTTGAAATTTCCCATGTGTCATAAAGTTCAGCAGGAAATCCCTTAAATGCTTCAGAACAATTGCTATATGTAAGATAAGTAAACAGCAGTGAAAAAAGTATACCTATAACAAACATAACAGCGGTTTTCTTAATATAAATTTTATCTAATGAGTTCATATGATCACTCCTTGCCTGCTGACGTATAAATGAATATATCTTCAAGGCTCATACCTATCTGTTCCACAAGTTCGGCGCCCTTAGAGTATAATATATCCTTTATTTCATCAGAATTTTTATCAGCAATTATATAGTATATACTTCCGATCTGCTCAATGTTTAAAACATTTTCCATATCTGAAAGGTCAGCAGGCTCTTTGAATACTGCCTGATATTTTACAACTTCCTGCTTTATTTCATCAATGCTGTTCTGATACAATATACCGCCGTTTTGTATAATAGTAATATTGTCGCAGAGCATTTCAAGCTCTCTCAGATGATGAGAAGATATAACTATTGTACAGTTATATTCCGTAACTTCTGAAATAAGCAGATCCATGACCTGTTTTTTGGCTATGGCATCAAGTCCGCTTGTGGGCTCGTCCAGAACAAGTATATCAGGATGAAGGCTCAGATTAAGCATAAGGGCAAGTCGCATCTGCATACCCTTTGAAAGCTGCTTTACTCTTCTTTCGGGAGAAAGTTTGAATATTGAATTAAGTTCATTAAATCTGTCTTCCTGAAATGTTTCATAAATTCCTTTATAAAAGTTTACCATATCCTTAATTTTGAAGTTGGGAAAATAGCTGTTGCTGTCTGCAACATAACCTATTCTGCTTTTTACCTTTGGATTGTCATAAACAGGCTCACCGTCAACTGTTATGCTTCCTTCGTCGCATTTGTAAATGCCCGTCAGGCAGTGAATAAGGGTGGTTTTGCCTGCACCGTTTTCACCAATAAGCCCGTGTATGCTTCCCTTTGGTATCTCAATTGAAACATTGTCGAGGGCTTTGAATTTGTCATAATATTTTGTTACATTTTTTATACTTATCATTTTATTACTCCTTTCCTTCCAGCTCTTTCAGAAGTGCCCCTATAGAATTTAAAATTTTATCATCCGGTACGCCTTTGAGCTTAAGCTCTGCAAGAACAGGGCGTATCTTTTGAAGTTCCTTTTGTAAATCAAGGGATGTGTTTGGCTCATCGGCTATAAAGGTCCCTTTGCCTCTGACGGTCACTATAACTTCCTGACGTTCCAGCTCCTGATATGCCTTTGAAATCGTGTTGGGATTGACTTCAAGCATTGTAGAGAGCTTGCGGACTGAGGGCAGGGGATCGCCTTTTTTAAAATATCCCTTTAAAATACATTCTTTAATCTGGTTTATGATTTGTTCGTAAATGGGGAGATTGCTTTTTAAGTCTATTTTGAGCATATATTCACCTCCTTGTATTAATTATCTTAAGTGTATTATAACGTATAGTACACTAATTGTCAAGAAGATGATATAAATTTATTGAAATAATTTGTTATTTAATGTATAATTAAATCATAAGTATTATTTTATTAAATCAATTAGAAAAATGTCTTAAAATGTCGAAGATTTTGTGTGTTTAAAGGGAAGTGACAATATGGTTGCACATATTAATGACATGGGTAATGAACAAACAGTTGAGGAGCATTGTGAAAATACGGCAAAGCTTTGTTATAAAGAGGGGAAAAGGGCAGGCATAGGTAATGTGTGCTATGAAGCAGGACTGTTCCATGATTTAGGTAAAAATAAAGAAGAATTTGATACATATATCAGAAAATCCGCAGAAGGCAATAGCGGTGTAAAACGCGGAGAAATTGATCATTCAACTGCAGGAGGTCAGTTTATATTTAAAAATTTCTGTAAAACAGACAGACTGACGGCAGAGCTTATTGCAAATGCTGTTTTTTCTCACCATGGCATAAGGGATATTATTGACGAGAATGGAAATGAAGTGTTTCTGACAAGAACGGAAAAAGAAAACATACAGTACGAAGAAGTTATTGAAAACAGCAGGGAAATTATTGAAAATAATGATCCGGAAGGCATATTCAGACTTGCCTGCAAGGAAGTAAAAGATATAAATTCCAAAATAATAGGTATATGTAAAGAATCTGGGAATAGTCAGGAAGCAGCTTATTTTATGCTGGGTTGCCTTCAAAGGCTTATAACATCAGTACTTATTGATGCTGACAGATCTGATACTGCGGAATTTATGACAGGTATAGGATACAGAGAAACAGATAACTGTCAGAAGCTATGGGAGATTTATGCAGAAAGGCTTAACCAAAGACTTGGTGAATTCAGGTACGATAATAAAATTTCAAAACTCAGAAAACAGATGTCTGAGGAATGTTTTAAATTTGCAGGCAAAGAGGGAGGCATATATTGCCTGCCTGTACCTACAGGGGGCGGAAAAACTCTTGCAAGTCTGAGATATGCTCTGGAGCACAGCAGGATATTTAATAAAAGAAGAATAGTATATATTGCACCATACCTTTCAATACTTGAGCAGAATGCTAAGGAAATAAGAAACATTTTAAAGGATGACAAAAATATACTTGAACATCACTCAAATATTATTATTGAGGATGAAGATGAAAAAAACAATTACAGATATTTAAGTGAGGGCTGGACAAGTTCTGTTATACTTACGTCTATGGTAAGGTTTCTTGAAACATTGTTTTCTTCTGATACTGCAAGTGTAAGGAGATTTAACAGACTTACAGATTCCGTAATAATAATTGATGAAATTCAGAATCTGCCTGTAAAAGTTGTGGATATGTTTAATGTAATGGCAGACTTTCTTGCTTATGTGTGCAATGCTACAATCATACTGTGTTCTGCAACACAGCCATTGCTTAATGAGGCTGATAAAAAGATTTTATACGGTTTACCCCGGAATATGATAAATGTCAGTGATGAAATAACAGAGGGATTCAGGCGTGTGAGAATAACAGACTGTACAAGAACAGAAAGGTATACAACAGAAGAACTGGCTGATTTTATACTTGAAAAAACAGATAAAAATATGCTTGTTATACTGAACACAAAGGGTGCTGTAAGAAAACTGTGTGATGAGCTTGAAAGCAGGAATACTGAATATAAAATATATCAGCTTACCACATATATGTGTCCTCAGCACAGAAATGATGTTATTGATAAAATTAAGGAAGAAATTAATGAAGGCGAAAAGCTTATATGTGTAAGCACACAGCTTATTGAGGCGGGTGTTGATATATCCTTTGAAAATGTTACGAGATCTCTGGCAGGGCTTGACAGCATAATACAGGCTGCAGGAAGATGCAACAGACATGGAAAAACAGAAATTAAAAATGTGTATATTATAAATTATATTGAAGAAAGACTTGGCTCTCTTGAAGATATTAAAAGAGGTCAGGAGTGTATGGAAGACTTGCTTTTATATTACAAAGATAACTATGAAAATTTAGGTGATGACTATTTGTTAAGCAAGGAAGCCATAGATAAGTATTATAAGAAATATTTCCACAGACGTTGTGAGGAAATGAGATATATAATAAATGATCACATTAATACTGATCTGTTCAGCCTGCTGGCTGACAATAAGAGTGTTAAAGCAATAAGGAAAAGAAAAAAGGGTACACTGACGGCACAGTCCTATAAGCTTGCAGGTGACAAATTTGAAGTGATCGACAGTAATACTGTTGGAGTCATTGTACCATATGGTGACGGCAAAGAAAAAATCGAAAAGCTTATGAATACGCAGAATATGTCAGATATTAAGGAATTGCTTAAAGAGCTTCAGAGATATACGGTGAATTTATACCGAACAGACAGATATATAAATGAGCTTAAAAGCAGAAATGCATTGATTTCCTGCTTTGATAACAGTGTGTATATACTTTCACCGGGCTTTTACAATGAAGATACAGGATTAAGCAGTGAACTGGAAAATTGTATTTTTTAGCAAAGGAGGGCTAAAATTGGAAAAGGACAATATTTTTGAATTCAGAGTTTATGGAAGGTATGCTCTGTTCACGGATCCAATTACAAAAATAGGCGGGGAAAAGTTCAGTTATCAGATACCAACCTACCAGGCGTTAAAGGGTATTTGTGAATCGGTATATTGGAAGCCCACGATCATGCACTATATAGATGAGGTCAGAATAATGAATCCCATACTCACACAGCCCCAGGGTATAAGACCCATACATTATGTGGATAAAGGGAATGACTTATCTGTATATACATATCTGAAAGATGTAGAGTATGAGGTGAGGGGGCACTTTGAATGGAATGAAAACCGCCCCGACCTTGTCAGCGACAGAAACGAAAACAAACACTATGACATAATGAGGAGAATGATCGAAAGAGGGGGCAGACGGGATATATTTCTGGGAACAAGAGAATGTCAGGGCTATGTTGAGCCTTGCAAGTTCGGCGAAAAGCCCGGATATTATGACAATACAGATATGTCCTTTGGCATAATGGTACATGGTATCACATATCCCGATGAGGTTACGGACAAAAGCAAAGAGGGTGTGATGTCTGTAAGATTATGGGCTCCTGTAATGAAAAACGGGATAATTAAGTTTATAAGACCCGAGGAATGTACAATTGTAAAAGATATTGGAAAGAGAAATATAAAGGAATTTAAAGCAGGAGAAAATTTCAGCGGATCAAGTGAATTTGAAGGCGGTGATATTCTGTGAGCTGGCTGACAACATTAAGTGAAACATATGATAATTGTAAGAATGCTGTAGCTTCTTCAAAATATGAAGTTAAGCTTATGCCTGTGGCACATCTTACTGCAGAGGCGCATATAACCATATCTGTTGATGTAAAAGGTAATTTTTTGAGAGCAGAGCCCGTTGAAAAAGATGATGCCACAACGATTATACCTGTAACAGAGGACTCTGCAACGAGAGGCAGCGGTATTGCACCCCATCCTCTCTGCGATAAGCTTATATACATAGCAGGAGATTACAGTACATATGTAAAAAGCGATAAAAAAAGTGATAAATTATCTGAATATCATTCAGAATATATGAAGCTTTTAAAAAAATGGAATGACTCTGAATTTGCAACAGAAAAGGTCAGAGCAATAAACAGCTATTTATCAAAGGGCAGGGTTATTGAGGATTTGATAAATGCAAGAGTTTTTACATTGGATGATACAGGCTTTCTTGGAGGGAGTAAGATAAGCGGAACAAAGCAGAGTGACTGCTTTATCAGATTTTCTGTGATCAAGCCTGAGGAAAGTTATTATACTCCCGAAACATGGAAGGATAAAGAACTTTTTGAAAGTTTTATAGCCTTTAATAACACTCTTAATGTAAACAGGAATATATGCTATGTTACAGGTCATGAAGATGTAATATCGGTAAAGCATCCTGCCAAAATAAGAAATACAGGAGATAAGGCAAAAATAATATCTTCAAATAATACTAAGAGTTTTGTATATCATGGCAGATTTGTTGAGGCTGAGGAGGCTGCTTCTGTAGGCTATGAGGTTTCTCAGAAAGCCCACAATGCTTTAAGGTGGCTTATTGGCAATCAGGGATATAAAAACGGAAGCAATACAATTGTGACATGGAGTGTACAGGGAAAGGAGCTTCCTGAAATATTGGATGACTCTGAAAATATATTCGGAGATTTGCCTGAAGATGAAAATGTGCCTGTAAGTACGGGAGAACAGTTTGCTAAGAAAATAAATCAGGCTATTGCAGGTTATAACAAAAACTTTGATTTTAATGATAAAATCGCCATAATGTCTGTGGATACAGCCGACGGTTCATTAAACGGCAGACTTTCTATTAAGTATTATACTGAGTTTATACCATCAATATATTTTAAAAATATAGAGAACTGGTACAATAAATGCTCTTGGGAAATTATAGGAGATAAGAAAAGAAAGACAGGTGTTGTAACACCAAATCCCAAAGAAATTGCCATGGCAGTGTATGGTACTGAAAGAAACAAAGGAGTTGATGTTGACAGTAAAATACAAAAAGCTTGTATAGAGAGAATACTGCCGTGCATTACAGAAGGCAGAAAATTCCCTGTGGATTTAGTAAGAGGAGCTGTGGAGAATGTTTCAAGGGCTATGGCTTTCAACAACTATAATCATTATAAATTAATCGGTATTACCTGTGCAATAATTAAAGCACATTATAAGGATAAAGGAAAGGTGGTAACTATGGAATTAGACAATTGCAATGACAGAAGTTATTTATTTGGGCGTTTGCTGGCTGTGGCTGATGTATTGGAGCAGCGCACTTTTGATACTTCTGAAAAGGAAAGGGAAACAAATGCCAAAAGATACTGGAGCGTATTTGTTAAAAAGCCTGCTAAGACATGGGCACTTATTACAGACAAATTGTTGCCTTATATGAACAAGAATGGAAAATACATGTCTTACTACAACAGACTTTTTGAAGAAATACATGATAAGTTCAATATTGAGGATTATAACGATAAGGAACTTGACGCTAAGTATCTGTTAGGCTACTGGTGTCAGAGAAAGGCAATGAACAGCAAAAATGAAAATAAAAAGGAGGACTGACAAATGAGTGCATTTACTAACAAAATAGATTTTTTATCAATAATTACTGTAACTAAGGCTAATCCTAACGGTGATCCGTTAAATGGTAACAGACCGAGGGAGGACTATAACGGATACGGTGAAATATCCGATGTTTGTATAAAGAGGAAAATAAGAAACAGACTTCAGGATATGGGCGAAAGAATATTTGTGCAGTCTGATGACCGCTGTGATGACGGCGCAAAAAGTCTTAAGGACAGAGCAGACAGTGTTGATGAGCTTAAGAAGGAAAAGAGTAAGGACAAGTATGCTGAAATTGCCTGTAAGGAATGGATTGATGTGCGTGCTTTTGGTCAGGTTTTTGCATTTAAGGCTGACAGTGTATCTGTTGGTGTGAGAGGTCCCGTGTCTGTACACCCTGCTGTAAGTGTTGTACCTGTGGATATTTCAAGTATGCAGATCACAAAAAGTGTAAACAGTGAAACTAAAAAGAAAAATGATGTAGAGGTTGACGGAAAGTCATCTGACACAATGGGTATGAAGCACAGAGTTGAATTTGGAGTTTATGTGTTAAAGGGAAGTATAAATCATCAGCTTGCTGAAAAGACGGGCTTCAGTGATGAAGATGCCGAAAAGATAAAAGAAGCTCTTGCCACTTTATTTGAAAATGATGCATCATCAGCAAGACCTGACGGCAGTATGGAAGTTAAAAAGCTGTACTGGTGGAAGCACAGCTGCCCTATGGGAAATTATTCATCAGCAAAGGTACATAACAGTGTTAAGGTATTTCTTAAAGAAGGTGTGGATACGCCTAAGTCTTTTGATGATTTTGAAATTGAATATACACCTCTTGAAGGAATTGAATGCGAAATTATAGAAGGCAGATGATAATACATGTATAAAGAGGAGGACTATTTGCTGCTGTCGGGACTGCAGCATTTTGAGTTTTGTCAGAGACAGTGGGCTCTGATTCATATTGAACAGCAGTGGGCAGAAAATTTACTGACTGTTGAAGGAAATATTTTTCATGAAAATGCCCATAACAAATTTTTTACAGAATCAAGAGGTGATATTATTATATCAAGAGGTATGCCTGTATATTCTGCTGAATTAGGCGTTTCCGGTGAATGTGATGTTGTGGAATTTCATAAAAGGGAAAATGGCATTGAGCTTTATGGGAAGAACGGAAAATATCAGCCTTATCCTATAGAGTATAAAAAGGGAAAGCCAAAAGAGGGCAGTGAGGATGTATTGCAGCTTGTGTGTCAGGCTATGTGCCTTGAAGAAATGCTTTGCTGTGATATTGATGTGGGGTATTTGTATTATGGTGAAATCAGAAAAAGGGTTAAAGTAAGAATAAGTGAAGAGCTGAGGAATCATGTCTGTGAGAATCTTAAGCTTATGCATCAGTATTACAAAAGAAAATATACACCGAATACAAAGCCTGATAAAAGATGCAATGCCTGCTCAATAAAGGATATTTGTCTGCCAAAGAGAAATAAGTATAAGTCAGTCAGGGATTATATAAGTAAAAGTCTGGAGGGAAAAGTGTGAAAAAATTACTGAATACTCTTTACAACAATAATGAAAACAGATACTTGTCTTTAGATGGGCTTAATGTTGTTGTACTGGAGGATAATAGTGAAATAGGAAGAATCCCTCTTCATAATCTGGAAATGATAGTTACTGTCGGATATACAGGCGTAAGCCCTGCTTTGATGGGTGCCTGTGCTGAAAATAATATTAATTTGTGTTTTTTAAAACCAAATGGAACTTTCCTTGCCAGAGTTACAGGCAGAACAAAAGGCAATGTTATTTTAAGAAAAACTCAATATCTCATTTCTGAAAATGATGAGGAAAGTCTTAAAATTGCAAGAAATTTTATAATTGGTAAAATTTTTAATGCAAAGTGGGTAATTGAGAGAGCAAAAAGAGATTATTCTCTGCGTCTAAACACTGAAAAGCTTTCTAAAACATCAGGTATACTTTCGAATTCTATTAGTATGGTGCAGAACTGCAATGATGCAGATATGTTACGGGGTATTGAAGGTGAGGCTGCCGGTATTTATTTTTCTGTGTTTGATGATTTGATTCTTCAGCAAAAGAAGGATTTTAAGTTTATAACAAGAAACAGGCGTCCGCCTCTTGATAATGTAAATGCTCTGCTATCTCTTACTTATACTATGCTGACTAATATGTGCCAGGCGGCTTTGGAAACTGTGGGACTGGATCCTTATGTGGGATTTATGCATAGTGACAGACCCGGAAGAGCATCACTTGCTCTGGATTTAATGGAAGAATTAAGAAGTGTCTTTGCGGACAGGTTTGTGCTTACACTTATTAATAAAAAGATGATTACAAGCAAAGATTTTGAAAAGATGGAAAGCGGTGCTGTATTTCTTACTGAAAACGGCAGAAAGAAGTTTTTTACAGCTCTTCAAAACAGAAAAAAAGAAACAATAACACATCCTTTCCTAAATGAAAAGGTAGAGTGGGGTGTTGTGCCTTATGTTCAGGCTTTGCTCCTTTCAAGATACATAAGAGGTGATATTGATGAGTATCCTCCTTTTTTATGGAAGTAGGTGACTATATGCTGGTGTTAATTACTTATGATGTTTCGACAGAAACTGCTGAGGGTAAAGCAAGGCTTAGAAAGGTTGCTAAACAATGTGTAAATTATGGAAGGAGAGTACAAAATTCTGTTTTTGAATGTGAGCTTGATGCTGCACAGGCAAGACAAGTGAAAAATATTCTTGAGAAAATTATAAATACAGATGAGGATAGTCTGAGATTTTATTATTTGGGAAATAATTACAAAAATAAGATTGAACATATTGGTGTAAAGCCGAGTTTTGATGTAAATGAACCATTGGTATTATAGTGCGGATGTGAATTGAACATATTTTTGTGGATGTATTCGCACTTTTAAATTTGTGAAAAGGTAATAATTTTTGACTTGTAATTTTAGCAAAAGTTACCTTAAATTTTGGAGGTTTTAATTTAATATTGTTTTTTTGTATGTTTTTGCAGACCATTGTGAGGTGTTTTTTGTGATGGTTTGCTGTCACTCCCTGCACGGGAGTGTGGATTGAAATATATTTACACCTCGCCCACAAACACTTTAACTCGTCACTCCCTGCACGGGAGTGTGGATTGAAATAAACTCCTCAACGCCCAAGTCATTCAGGCAATCGTCACTCCCTGCACGGGAGTGTGGATTGAAATACAGTTACTGATGAAAAGGTGAGCAGCAAGGCAGGTCACTCCCTGCACGGGAGTGTGGATTGAAATAGCTTTAAAATACTGCTGCCTAAGGATGATACACGTCACTCCCTGCACGGGAGTGTGGATTGAAATTAAAATATCTTTATCGTAATTGCACTCAATCAGGGTCACTCCCTGCACGGGAGTGTGGATTGAAATCAATCTGTCAGAATCCTATGTATTGTCACCCACAGTCACTCCCTGCACGGGAGTGTGGATTGAAATTGATTTTGAAGTCACAAGACATAGCGTACATGTGGTCACTCCCTGCACGGGAGTGTGGATTGAAATTTCGTGGTTTATAAAATATTCCCACCTATAAGTTTTGTCACTCCCTGCACGGGAGTGTGGATTGAAATCTCTTGGGAGTAAGTTGCTTATAAATGGCAAGACAGTCACTCCCTGCACGGGAGTGTGGATTGAAATTGGAAAGAAGAATAAGAGATACACTATCGGTCGATGTCACTCCCTGCACGGGAGTGTGGATTGAAATGTTCATTTTGTTGTCCTCCTCCTTAATCAATTTTAGTCACTCCCTGCACGGGAGTGTGGATTGAAATCACGTGATGAACTATCAGAAGTTTTATAAGGTTACGTCACTCCCTGCACGGGAGTGTGGATTGAAATACGTGAAACATTTTATTTAAAAAGGCGGTTGTAAGTCACTCCCTGCACGGGAGTGTGGATTGAAATATTATTTAAGTTAGTTGTTATAGTATTTTCAGCGGTCACTCCCTGCACGGGAGTGTGGATTGAAATAAAATAAAGATTTTGGCGAGCAATGGTTTTATGCTGTCACTCCCTGCACGGGAGTGTGGATTGAAATTAATACAGGTGTTGAATTAGGTACGCTTGACAATAGTCACTCCCTGCACGGGAGTGTGGATTGAAATATCTGTGTTAGTGATAATATGATTTAAAGCTCCGGTCACTCCCTGCACGGGAGTGTGGATTGAAATATTTTTATTATTGGTTGTGTCGGTGTTAGTATCTGTCACTCCCTGCACGGGAGTGTGGATTGAAATAATGTTAGGTTTTAACGTGCATAATGTAAACAACGTCACTCCCTGCACGGGAGTGTGGATTGAAATATCATTGTAATTAGTGGTTTTGTTTGTTATTGTGTCACTCCCTGCACGGGAGTGTGGATTGAAATGGTGTTATCTCCCCTAGCAATTGCGCCTGTTGTCGTCACTCCCTGCACGGGAGTGTGGATTGAAATTTGACAACTTAATGCAGTTTACTGAAAAATACAACGTCACTCCCTGCACGGGAGTGTGGATTGAAATCAATATTTCGTTTTTTGATTTTCTCAAAATAGTAAGTCACTCCCTGCACGGGAGTGTGGATTGAAATCCCTCTTTTTGTATCGTCAGTTTGCACAAAAACCGTCACTCCCTGCACGGGAGTGTGGATTGAAATACTATTTGTCGTACTATTTTCGGTCTTATCATTAGGTCACTCCCTGCACGGGAGTGTGGATTGAAATATTGAAAACGCTGACATTTTAAGTAAGAATAACGTCACTCCCTGCACGGGAGTGTGGATTGAAATGTCTGCGTTGCATTTATCAAAAAATTCTTTTTGTTGTCACTCCCTGCACGGGAGTGTGGATTGAAATACAATGTACG
>CAJFNV010000081.1 GCA_904395805.1 Candidatus Gallispira edinburgensis
CAGCCACCTCCCTTTAGGCAAGGGAGGCTTAGTTAGTTGCAAAATAATGTATGTTTTTTAGGCAAGGGAGGCTTGGGGAGTGGTGCGATAAATTGGAATTTAGAGTAATTAATTTAGTTTTGTTAAGTAAAAGCATTAAGAGTTTATTTAAAAGCAAATAAAAACCAGCGCTGATTTTGTTCAGTGCCGGTTTTTAGGGAATTTACATTTCTTTATGGTACAAATTAGAATGAAGTATTCTGAGTACAACTGCAAGTTCTCCTGCCTCGATCTGTCCCGGAGCCGATTGCTTTCTTGCGCAGCCGAATGTAACTGCGGAACCGAAAATTTCACCTGCAAGTCTGCTTACAACGCCCCTGCCATCCATTGACATTGTAATTATAGGGTAATCGGGGTGCATGCTGTGAAAAGAATCTGTAAGGTCAAGAAGATTGATTACGTCCTTATTATTATTAGGCATAACTGCTACCTTAGGAATGTCTGCTCCAAGAGAGATCATCTTTTCCATGCGTTTGATCAGTTCTTCTTTTTCCGGCGTCTTTTCAAAGTCATGGTTTGACATAACAACGGTTATGTTGTTTTCATGAGCAGCCTCAATAAGCTCCTTAACATATTCATCGCCTATCATAAGTTCAATATCTATCATATCAATAAGACCGCTTTCAATAGCTGTTTTATTGATCCTGACGTATTCTGCTCTTTCAACTTTCTGCATGCCGCCCTCTACAACAGTGCGGAAAGAAAAAAGTAAGGGAGTTCTGTTAATAAGCTTTCTGATAAGCATAAGCATTTCAATAAGATTTTCCTTATTTGTACACTCATCGTACCAGTCAGCTCTGAATTCCACAATGTCAGGCTTTAATGATGCTATTGTCATTGCCTGTGATGTGATCTCATACTGTGTATGCCCCACAATAGGAAGACAAACTTTGGGTATACCTTCTCCAATCTTTACGTTTCTGACTACAATTGGATTCATTATTACGCCTCCTGTTTATTACGGAAAATTAATTTTTATATGAATTAATCCGTGTTTACATGAGCATGTCTGCTGATAAATATAGTATATCAATTTATTATAAATAAGTCAATAAAATTTAAACCATAAAAGCAAATAAAAAATAAGTCCGGCACTTTGTTAAGTATCAGACTTATTTTTCGGAAATCATAGTATATGAATTTTGATCATCCCGTAAAAGTATATTCACTTATATTTTCAACATCGTCATATTCAACGGCAAAGGCTTTGTTGCCTGTAAAGTAATATATTTTACCGTCGTGTTTATATGGTCTTAAAGGCGTATTGTTATCGGGAAGGGCAAAGCTTCCTATTCTTTCAAAGCCGTCATCAAGGTCAACTTCAAATACATAGCCGCCGTTAAATGTTACAGTCTTTTTTTCTGCATTTTCGTATATTGTGACAGGAAGTGTAAATACATTTTTTTCCTTGTCGAAGTAGAAGGATGAAATATCATTAAACATACTTGTTTCAATATTTCCTCTTCCAAGCTCCTGACTGTAGAGCATAACAGGGTTGTCCTTGTCGGATATATCATAAAGGTTGACACAGAGCTTGCTGCTTCCGTTGTCGACGGTTATGATGTGGTTGTCATCATAGGGGTAAATAAGAAGGTTTCCGTTTGAAATTCTTATTACACCGTTTCCTCTCGGATTTGTAGGCTCTGTAAGGTCAACAGAGTATATTGACTGCCCTGTTTTTGCAGGTGTAAGGAAAAGTAAATTGTTTGAAAATACCGCTGTATCAATATCAACACCTGCAACTATTTCATTGGCATAACCGCATATTTCCATATTGTTGTTAAGCACATAGACGTTTGTAATATTACGGTTTGTACCCTTGTTTTTATACTGGGCTGCAAGCCTGAAATAGCCTGAGTATTCATCCATTGAATTTTTATCGGGTAAATAGCCTCTTACATTTCCTTTGCCCGAAGTATATATTTTGCCGTTTAAAAGACCTAATCTGTATATAAATGTGTTTTCGGTCTTTTCATTTGATTCAAAGGCATTATATCTGTTTTTGGCAATATAAACATTTTTGTTTGACATATACACATTATCTCCTGCTCCCAGGTATGACTTTATTTCGCATGGAGAGTTAATGTCATTTATGTTAATTGATGAAATAACAGTATAGCTGTCGCCATCGCCCTCGGGGAAGTACTGCATGCTGTCATAGGAAAGCTGCTGTGTTTCCTGTCCTGTAACGGAATCCCTGTAGTGTGGGGGATAATAATGCCCGTTTTCAAAGAGCTCTGCAATAGGTGTTTTTGTCATTATATAAATAAATTCATTATTCTGTACGGAATCATCGTAATAGCCTTCGATTTCAACTTCTTTAAGCTTTTCGGGCACTGCCTTGTTTGAAATATCGTATACATAGGCTATAGAGCTGTGGGCAAAACCTGTACTTTCAGCCGTATCAGATGATTTGTTGCCTGCAACTGTCAGTGTGTTGCCGTATACATATATTTTTTCACTTGTAAATGTTTCATCAAAAGTAATTGTTGAAACTGCAGCAAGAGTGCCTTCTTCACTTCTTAATATATGAAGTTTATTTCCCGTTCCGTAATATATATAGCCGTCAGATGACTTTATTGTATTACACTCTTCGTTTTCCAAAAGCTGAACGGGAGTGATCTCACTGTCATTGTTACTGCTGCCTATCTGCTTAAGAAGATTGTTTGGAGCAGAAACCTTTGAAATTTCTCTCATATTCTCTTCGTTTGCAACATAGGGCAGGTCATTTACCTGTGATTTAAGGCTGTTTATAAAGTCAGTGCTTTCCGTATCGGTAAATGAGTTTTTCTGGTCGGATATTATAGCCATATTGTCATAATAATATATATATTTGTCGAAAGCTGCCGCAAATATTTTTATAGGAACATATATACATCCGTTTTTTATAAAAACTTTTTCCGTGTATTCAATGTCTTTTTCCTTTGAACTGTCTACCAGGTCGGCTGTTTTTCTGTCAAGTACAAGGGCTTGGTTATCAAGCCTTATAGTGGCAGTGCAGGAAGCAAGGTCCTCGGAATATGCCGCATTGTAGGCTGTGCGGAAAAAAGCCGTAGGTACATATACGGACTGGTTTTCGATAACGGGTACCATTGCCGCATCGTTTTTGTCAATAAGCGTCTGTGCTTTGTTTACCAGCATAACAGGGCTGTTTTCATATATTACAATTGCTGAATCAAGCCTGTCCTCCACGGCAACTTCATTTGAGTTTGAGGGTGCGGATATAACAGATTTATTCTGTGCTATCTGAAAAAAGAGTACACCGCATAATATAACTGCGTATATTGAAAGTATGCCAAGGACCATTTTGTTATTCATAGCTTCACCTCATTGAAGTTAGTAAATATAGCCTGTAGGATCTGTATGCTGACCGTTTATTCTTACCTCAAAGTGACAGTGTACGCCGGTAGAGTAACCTGTGGTACCTGCGCCTGCAATAGTCTGTCCTCTTGATACCTGCTGTCCTACAGATACATATAATACATTATTATGTCCGTATAATGTAGAATATCCGCCGCCGTGATCGATGATCACACATTTTCCGTAACCGCCTCTCCAGCCTGCATAAATAACAGTTCCGCTTTCAGCGGCAACAATATCGGTATTGAGAGTTGCCTTTAAGTCAAGACCTGTGTGGAATTCTCCTTTACCGCTTATAGGGCTTCCTCTGTAGCCGTATCCGTCATTTGGCGTGTAGCCTGCATAGGCGGGAACAGGGTACTGGAACTGTTTTCCGTCTGAGTTATATACTTTGCCTGAACTTCCTCTTGATATTGTTGTTGACTGCTGTGCTGCCTGTGCAGCTTTCTGTGCTTCTTCAGCGGCTTTCTGTGCTTTTTGTATAAGATCCTTTACAGCCTGATCCTGTTCTTCAAGATCTGCGATCTGTGCCTCATATGTGGCAGCATTTGAATTAAGCTGTTTAACTACCGCTGTTTTCTGTATTATTTTTGCATCAAGTTCCTGCTGTTTTGTAACCTGCTGGGATTTCAGATCCTCGATCTCCTTTTTATCGGCAGCTATTGATGCTACATTTTCATTTATAATTCTTTCTGCTTCCGTATATTCCGCAAGCAGTTCGTTGTCATGAGTTATAAAACGATTAGCATATTCAAGTCTTGTGAGAAAGTCGGAAAAGCTTTCTGCACCAAGAATTACTTCAAGATAACCTGAGTCACCGTATTCATACATAACTCTTATTCTCTTCTTGAGTGTGTCATACTGCTCGTCTTTTACCTTTGTGGCTTCTTCAAGCTCCTTCTGGCTCTTTTCAAGCCTCTCCGTTGTCTGTGAAAGTCTGCTGTTAAGCTGTGTCAGCTCTGCCTGCACTGTGGCAAGCTCTCTGTCGAGTTTCTCCACTTCTGACTGAGCTTCGGCTTTCTGGGAATTGGTTTCATTAAGCTTTTGCTGTGCCTGCGAGATCTGTGACTGAAATGCCGAGCTCTTTTCCTTTAAAGATGATACTGATTCTGCTCTTACACAAGTGCCCGAAAGCATAAGTACCATTGACAATGTAAGTCCTATAAACCTTTTATTCATAATAATTCTCACTTCCAAATATTAATTACACCGTGTTCTGAAATACAGGGACTGAAAAATGTATTTTCAGCCCCTTAAATTCAAATTTATACATTAATAGACTGAAAGAATTGCTTGCATTTCTTTCATGACTGTCGACTTTTTTCGATAGCCGGTTTATACATTAAGATGCTTTCTTATTGAGCTTATACTGCCTATGGCACCTATAAGCATACCTACAAGAAGAGCAATAGGGATAATTACCGTGAAAATATCCATTGCCGGCTTAAGCTGGGCTATGCTCTTTAAAATAGAATAGTCTGTGTTAAAGAAATCATATAATTTAATATAGCCTAATGTACATATTACAGAAGGGATTATAGCTCCTATAAGACCTATGATAACACCTTCGATAATGAAAGGCCATCTTATAAACCAGTCTGTTGCACCTACATATTTCATAATTCCTATTTCGGTTTTTCTTATGAAAACAGTAAGCTTGATCGTATTCATGATAATACCTATTGAAACAATACTCAATATTGCAACAAGTATTGCGGAAACAAGCTTAAATGCTGTATCAATAGTTATAAGTGTATCTGTGATCTGCTGTGCATGGCTAATAAGCTCTATGCCCTGATACTCATAATCCTCATCGCCTATCTGAGGAGTGCCTGCCGGTGTTACACTTTCCTGTGCCGCTTCTGTTGCAGCCTGTGTTGGGGATACTGTACTTGCCTGTGTTGCAGCAACGGTTGTTTCGGCATAAACTATATCGGTAAATAACCCTGCACTGCTCTGAGATGTATTTTCTGTTGCGTTTTCTGTTGAATTTGATACTGCACTTTGTTCTTGGGCACTTTCATCGGCAGGTGTATCAGCTTCTGTTATGCCCATGACCTGCTCTTCAAAATCGATCTGAAGTTGTTCCGCTTTCTGTATAAAGCTTTTCTGATATGTAATATTCTTAAGCCTTACTTCAATGGAACGGGGAAGAGGATTGTCATCCTGTAATCCCTCCAGAAGTTCGGGAGTGTACATTTCCTTGGCATCTTCAAGGGCTTCATCTGCCGATTTAAATGTTACGGAGCTGACCTCCGGCATATTTTTAAGCTCTACCATAAGAGAGTCTACATCCTCTTGTGTAGGTTTTTCACCAAGGAAGAGAGTTACACCTATTTCGGACTCTATCTGAGTAAGCATATAATCTACATTTGTTATAATACACAGGGATAATATTACAATAAATATACAGGCACTTACAATTACAATGGAGGCAAAACTCATAAGACCGTTTTTGAATATGCCTCTTAAGCCCTGGTTAATATAGTATTTCCATGTTCTCAGCTTCATCGTCATATCCACCTCCTTTTACATCTCTAAGGACTACGCCCTTGTTTATTGCGACAACTCTTTTCTGCATTTTGTCTACAATATCCTTTGCGTGGGTGGAAATTACAACGGTTGTGCCGTTTCTGTTGATTTCCTGTATAAGATCCATGATTTCCCATGCTGTGTCAGGGTCAAGATTACCTGTAGGCTCATCAGCAAGAAGGATAGGTGGTCTGTTTATAATAGCTCTTGCAAGGGCAACTCTCTGCTGCTCTCCTCCCGAAAGCTGGTTTGGATAGGCATTTATTTTCTTTGCCAGACCTACCATTGCAAGGATCTGAGGAACATTTCTCCTTATAATTTTAGGATTTGTTTCAACTACCTGCATAGCAAAGGCAACATTTTCATATACTGTCTTTGAAGGCAGTAAACGGAAATCCTGAAATACTACGCCTATCTTACGTCTTAAATAAGGTATCTGACGTCTTTTGATCTTTGTAATATCTGTTCCGTTTATTATAATGTTACCGTCTGTCGGCTCGACCTCTTTAAGCAGAAGCCTTATAAAGGTCGATTTGCCTGAGCCTGAGGAACCTACAACAAATACAAATTCCCCTCGCTCAATGTGTAAATTGAAATCACGCAAGCCTACGGCACCGTTTTCGTAAACCTTTGTGACATTCTCCATTTTTATCATAGAGATAAACTTCCTTTCTTTTATAAGAAAACCATATAAAGAAGCCTTATCAGTACATATAGTTTTCTCTGTAATTGAGATATTTGCTTACCATAAGCATAATTTTGAATATGATTGCATCATCAAACTTTCTTAAGTCAAGACCTGTCATTTTTTCAAGCTTGTCAAGTCTGTATACCAGTGTGTTTCTGTGGATATAGAGCTGACGTGAGGTTTCTGACACATTAAGATTGTTTTCAAAGAACTTATTGACTGTAGTCAGAGTTTCTTCATCAAACTGATCAATTGAAGCTCCGTGGAGAACTTCATTGACAAACATTTTGCATAATGAGCCGTCAAGCTGATAAATAAGTCTGCCGATACCAAGCTGTTCATAGTTGACAACATTTTTGTTTTCTTCAAATATTTTGCCTACTTCAAGGGCAAGCTTGGCTTCCTTGTATGACAAGGATACATTTTTAAGGTCGTTTACGGCTGTACCTATTGAAACATATATGTTTGTCATTGCCTCGGCTGTCAGTGTGTCATATATGCTCTTTGCAATTGATTCAATTTCTTCTCTGCCGTCCTTTTCCTTAAGCTCTTTTACAAGAATAATGCTTCTTTCATCTACGGCAGTGACAAAGTCCTTCTGCTTTGTAGGGAAAATGCTTCTTACGATCTCAACTACATTAAGGTCCTTGTCTATTTCTGTTTCGATAAGATATACTATTCTTCTGGCTGAATTTTCAATGTGAAGCTTTTTTGCTCTTGAATATATATCAACAAGAAGAAGATTGTCAAGAAGTAAATTTTTAATAAAATTATCTCTGTCATATCTTTCTTTATATGCTACCAGAAGATTCTGAATCTGGAATGCTGTCATCTTACCTATACGGTAAGTTTCTTCGTCGTCACCTTTTATAATAACAATGTATTCTGCTGAACCGTTGTCAAAAACCTTGAAATACTGATAGCCCTGTACAAGCTGGTTTTCAGCGGGGCTTGCTATAAATATATCAGCGCTGTCTATAGTTTTATTTACCATATCTTCTTCTGTGGTAGCTACAATCTTACCCTCTCTTTCAGCAACACTTAATTCACGTCTTGTTATATTCTTAAGTCCGTCAATAGTGCTCTGTAATATCTGATTTGAAATCATCCCCATATTCCTCCTTTTAAATTTATAATGATGATGGGGTCAAAAGTATTTGTCCCCATGATACTGAAAGCTATCTTCGCATTTTACGCTCCCGAAATCCTCAGGTATCATACAAATTGCAACATATACCTTTTTATATTTTATAACAAATTCACTTAAAAATAAAGAGAAATTCTAAAATTTTTTAAGTAATTATTGAAAATTTAATCTGTTTTTAATATTTTGTAAAGAAATTTTAATATGAGATGTAGTGCAACAAGGCATAATTGTGGTATAATCATATCATAGACATAAATATCAATTTACATAGATGAACCGGAGGAAGAGAAATGGCAGACAAGAAAAAAATAGAGGTTGTAATCGGAGGAAGAGCATATAATCTGGCGGGAATTGAAAGTCCCGAATACATAGAAATGGTGGCAAAGTATCTTGACAGCAAGCTTAATGAATTAAAGGCATCATCATCTCCAAATATTGTCTATGATGAGTCTTTCCCTATTATTCTTGCACTTAATATTGCAGATGATCTGTTTAAGGAAAAGGAAAACAAGTCAAACACAAGTACAGTAATTACAAAGGAAAATGAAAACAGCGTTGTTGCAGACCTTTCAAAAAGACTTAATGACCAGTCTAAGGAAATGACTGAACTTAAAAATCAGTATAGCATAAAGGTAAATGACTATAATATTCTCCTTGACCAGTTTGAGGCTAAAAGCAAGGAGGTAGACGGACTTAAGACAACAATTATAAATCTTGAGGATGTAATTGAAAAGTTCGAGAGAAAGACTGATATGCTTAACGGCGACATTACGGAATTAAAGGGCAAGGTAGATGAAAAATCACAGTATATAACAGACCTGAATGCAAAGATCAACAGCAAAAATCAGGAACTGAATGCCCTCAGCAAAAAGCTTAACGAAAAGAATGTTGCTTTAAGCGAACTTAACCAGAAGGCGGCAGAGAAGAATATAAAGCTTAACAATGTGAATAAGGAAAGAGATGACCTTGCAGTTAAGCTTAAGAGTGCAAACAGCAATATAAAGAGCCTTGAAGGAGAAATTGAAAAGCTTAAAAAGGAAAACAAGGATCTTACAGGTGAGAAGGAAAGCCTCAGGAAAGATGTTGCATCAGTAAAGGATCAGTTTGATACATTTAAAAGCAGTCTTGACATTAACAATGAAAATCAGCTTAAGGCAGCCTTTGCTAAGGTAAAGGCGGAAAATATAGAGCTTATGAGAAAGATAGAAAGTCTTGAAACTAAGCTTGCAGACAAATAACAGGTGGAAATTATGAAAAAGCCGGAAATTTTAGCCCCTACAGGCACAATTGAAAGCGTTACAGCTGCATTAAACGGCGGCTGTGACGCAATATATATAGGCGGAAAGGATTTTAATGCCCGCAAGTACGCTTCAAACCCCTCTGATAATGAGCTGAAGGATATTATTGATATCTGCCATTTAAGAGGGGTTAAGGTGTTTATTACACTTAATATTCTCTATAAAGAAAAGGAGATACAGCAGGTCCTTGATTTTGTAAAAAGAGTCTATGACTTCGGTGCCGACGGACTTATTATTCAGGATATAGGTATGTTTTCACTTGTTAAAAAATATTTTCCCAATATTATTATAAGTGCTTCAACACAGATGTCTGTCCATAATAAGGAGGGTATAAAATTATTATCTGAACTTGGTTACGGCAGAATTGTGCTGGCAAGGGAATTGAGCCTTAAAGAGGTAAAGGAAATAAATGATATAAAGGGCAATACGGAAATAGAAGCTTTTGCCCACGGTGCCCTTTGCGTGTGTTACAGCGGACGCTGTCTTATGAGCAGCATCATAGGTCAGCGAAGCGGAAACAGGGGACGCTGTGCTCAGCCCTGCAGAATGGATTATACCTTTGTAAAAAACAATAAGGTCGTTAAAAAAGGATGCCTTCTTTCGCCAAAGGATATTTCATCCCTTGAAATAATGGATAAAATTGCCGAAACTGGTGTGGACAGTCTTAAAATAGAGGGCAGAATGAAAAGCCCCGAATATGTTTATGAGGTTGTGTCACAGTACAGAAAATATATTGATGAGGTATGTGACAGAGGTAAATTAAATATTAAGGATGAGGATATAAAGGAGCTTACACAGATATTCAACAGAGGCGGTTCATCATCAAAGGGATACTACAACTGTTTTTCGGGACAGGAAATGATGAGCAGCTCACCTAAGAGCAGCGGTATTGAAATCGGAAGTGTAACGGAATATAACCACAAAAGAGGAATATGCAGAATAAAGCTTACAGAGCCTGTTACTGCAGGTGACGGCATTGAAATATGGTCGGAAAAACATGTAGGTACGGGAATAAACAGAAATGCCGTGAAAGGTGAAATAATTACCGTAAATATTGAAGGCAGGATAAAAAAGGGTGACAGGGTTTTTAAATCCTTTGACAAGGCATTAAATGACAAGCTTAAAAAGACTTATCAGAAGATCACAAGAAAAATGAATGTAAAAGTCAGGGCAAAAATAGACACTGACGAAAGCTATATTGAATTTACGCAGTATGGTATAAGAGTGCAGGGACAAAGTGCTGATACTGCACAAAATCAGCCTATGACTAAGGAAAGTATAATTTCAAGACTTTCAAAAACGGGGGATACTCCCTTTGAATTTGACTTTGAGGAATGTTTGACGGGAGATAACATATATATTCCCGTTTCAGCCTTAAACAGTTTAAGGCGTGAAGCCTGCGAAAAGCTTGAAGAGCATATTGTAAAAAGCTTTGAAAGGGAAAGCGAAAGGGCAGAATATAAAAGTGATGCCTTCAAAAAGGCTGATACTGTGACCGTCACTGCAAAGGTCAGAAACATGGAACAGCTTAAAGCCTGTGCCGATGCAGGTGTCAGAAAGATATACTGCGAAACAGGCATGGATATGAAAAAGGCTTATGAGCTTTGCAGTGAAAAGGGAATTAAAATGTTTATGGCGCTTCCTTATATATCAAGAGGCGGTTATCGGCATATTATTGACAGCAATGATAACTGTGACGGATATTTAATGAGAAGTTACGGCAAAGTAAATACGGAAAAGGAAATTACTGCCGATCACAGCCTTAACATAATGAACAGGGCTGCCGTAAGTGAAATAAGAGAAATATACGGCAGTGATATTGTGACTCTTTCTCCCGAATTAAACACAAAGGAGCTTAAGGAGATAGCTGATGAAAACTGTGAAATAGTTGTTTACGGCAGGCTGCCTTTAATGACGACTCATCAGTGCCCCGTTGGTCTTTATGAAGGGGAGAAGGGAAGTGAAAAATACTGTAAAATGAGAAACAAAGAGGCAGATTACAGACTTATTGACAGAACTAAAAGGGAATTTTCCCTAATAAGGGACTGTAATGAATGTGTTGCCTTTATATTGAATTCGGCACCTTTGTATATTCTTAACAAGGCAGATGAAATACTTAAAACAGGTGCAGGCTTTATGAGAATGGAGTTTACTGTTGAAAATTACGAGGATACATTTGCAATAGCAAAGGAACATATCGACGTTTTAGAAAAAGGAATGAAACCTAAGGATATAAAAAACATTACAGGGGAAGTAACCGGCGGTCATTTCAACAGAGGAGTGCTTTAAATGATAGATCTGTTTATTATTATTTCAAAATATCTGTTTATACTTTATATTGCACTGTTTGTTCTGTGCGGATTTATGATAAATCTTAAAAGACAGGACATGGCAAGATTTAATATAGCAATAGGCTTAAGCAATCAGAGAATATGTATAATACTTTTCCATATTACGGCAAGTGTGATACTTATATCTTCTCAGCTTGAATATGATATGCAGCCTGTTATACTTTACTGTGTTACAGGGTTTCTTCTTATAATAGGAGGCAATGCCCTTACGGCAAAGCTCTATCCCGAGGGAAGTCATCTGCTGTACAACTGTGTTTTCTTCCTTATGGACATAGGGCTTATGATGCTTTACAGACTTAATACGGACCTTGCTTCAAGGCAGCTTATATGGAACACCATAGGTATAATAATGATGATAATAATGCCTAAAGTTCTTTCTGCTATGCCCCGCCTTGACAAATTCAGAAAGCTGTATATTATATGTGCCTTTGCTCTCCTTATAGCAACACTTGTTTTCGGCTTTGCTTCGGGAGGTTCAAAAAACTGGATAGATATAGGTCCCGTAGGTTTTCAGCCTTCCGAGATCATAAAGGTGTTTTTTGTCTTTTATCTTGCATCTGCCTTTGCTGTCAAGCCGAGCCTGAGAAAACTTATTGTGCCTACGGTATTAAGCGGTGCTATTGTCCTCATTCTTGTTGGAGGACAAAATGACCTTGGTGCTGCCCTTATATTTTATATGACATTTGTTGTGCTGCTTTTTATTGCTACTTCAAATTATTTTTATCTTCTGGGCGGGCTTGCCTTTATAAGTGTTGCGGCAAGTGCTGCATATAAGCTCTTTTCACACATAAGAGTGAGAGTTGAGGCTTGGCAGAATCCATGGCTTGATGTTCAGGATACAGGTTATCAGATAGCCCAGTCCCTCTTTGCCATATGTACATGGGGCATTACGGGAAGCGGATTTACAAGAGGATATGCGGACACTATTCCCGTTGTTGAGCGAGATTTTATATTTGCGGCAATATGTGAAGAATTCGGTGTAATATTTGCCGTGGGACTTATATTCATATTTATGCTTATACTTCTTGAAGGTGCAAGAGGTGCTATTGAAAACAACAACAGATTCTTAAGCCTTGTGTGTGCAGGCTTTACGGCTCTTATTGCCTTTCAGTCCTTCCTTATTATAGGCGGTGTGATCAAGTTTATACCTCTTACGGGTGTAACACTGCCCTTTGTAAGTTACGGCGGTACATCCATTGTTATAAGTTACATTATTATTGCGATAATGCAGTGGGTAATCATGCGTAACGGGGAATATGCAAGGGACAAGGCTGCCGAGGACATACATGAAAGAGTAAGGCATCCTCAGACGAGAAAGCAGGCAAGAGCTTTAAAGGAAAGAACAGCAGGCAGGAAAACAGTGCCCGAAATAAGGACTGATGAAAGTTTACTTGAAAGACCTGCGAGGAAAAGAACACAGACAAAGAAAACTCCCCCTGATGTAGGAGGCAGACCCGAAAGCTACAACAGAAAAAGGAGGGGATATTAATGCGAAGTTCAATTAAAAAAATATTCTGGCTTTACGCATTTATTTTCCTTTTGCTTATAGGTTATCTGCTTAAGTTAAGTCTGTATGATTCACACAACTTTGTGTCAAATCCCTATAACCCCAGACTTTCACAGAGCAATGAGGGCATTAAAAGAGGCTCTATATATGACGCAAACGGTGATATAATTGCCGAGGATGTGAAGCAGGAGGACGGAACATACAAAAGAGTTTATACAAATGCAGAGTACTATGCCCATGTTGTAGGCTATACGGTAAAGGGAAAGGCAGGAGTTGAGTCAAAATACAATTTCAGGCTTGAAACAATAAGCAATGAATTCTTGCAAAGGCTTGGAAATCTTGTTCTTGGCAGGGATATTGAGGGCAACAGCCTTGTGCTCACAATAGACAACAGGCTCCAGGAAATAGCGGGAGAACAGCTCGGGAACCAGAGAGGTTCCATTGTTGCAATGGAGCCCTCAACGGGAAAGATACTTGCTATGGTATCAAATCCTACCTTTGACAGCAATGCGGTTTCGGAAAACTGGGAAGATCTTAACAGCGATGAGGAAAATTCTCCTCTTTTAAACAGGGCAACTCAGGGACTTTACCCGCCCGGTTCCGTATTTAAGATCGTAACTGCCGCTGCGGCACTGCAGACTGACAGCTCTCTTTATGATTTTGAAATTGACTGCGAGGGGGAAGAACAGTATGGTCACAGTATTATTCACTGTTATGACGGCAGGGCTCACGGAAATGTAAAAATGGACTCTGCCTTTGCAAAAAGCTGTAATATATATTTTTCAGATATCGGCTTGAAGATTGGTGCGAAAAATCTTATAAGCATGGCAGATTCTTTCGGATTTAACAAGGATATAGGACTTGCCCTTGAATACAGCAGGTCATCTTTTGCATTGACCGAGAATTCGGAGGAAATGGAAATAGTTGAAACATCCTTCGGTCAGGGCAAGACCCTTGTTACACCTCTTTTTATGGCTATGATAACATCTGCTGTTGCAAACAACGGTATGATGATGCAGCCCTATGTTGTGGACTACAGTCTTACACCGTCGGGAGGTATAAGAAACAGGACTATACCCGAAAAGCTTAATCAGGCTATATCTCCCGACCTTGCAGAGCAGATCAAGGGACTTATGGAGGGCGTTGTTGAATACGGTACGGCTACAAATGCTTCTTTCAGTGTAAGCGGACAGATAGATACGGACAACAGCATTTCAGGCTCTTCTGCCACAAAGGCTGCTTATTCGGGAGAAATAAAGGTAGCGGGAAAGACGGGTACCGCTGAAAATCCTCAGGGTGACGACCACGCATGGTTTGTTGCCTTTGCTCCTGCCGATGAGCCTAAAATAGCGGTGGCTGTTTTGCTTGAAAATGCAGGAAAGGGAAGCAATGCAATTCCTGCGGGAAGGGAAATAATGAAGGAGTATATACAGAATCTTGCAGGGTGAGATTGCGTGATATATTTGGTTTCTTTGTCAAATAGTGTGGTTTAACGGAAAACCCTCAGTCAGCTACGCTGACAGCTCTTCAGCACTTTCAGCAAAAGGCTGAAAGTCAGCCTGACGGCTGCCCGGATATTCTTCCGGTGCAAACTTTATAAAGGAGCTGTGGGCGATTAATGTTTCAAAATTCAGCCTTGTTAAAATTTGAAGTGCCCCTGCAAAATTTGGCTGTCAGGTCGTTGGTGCGGTAAATGGGAATTTAATTGATAAGTTATTGTGGTTGTGTTTGAGTAACTATAACTCCTCACTCCTCATTCCTAACTCCTCACTCATATAAACCG
>CAJFNV010000082.1 GCA_904395805.1 Candidatus Gallispira edinburgensis
CGCTAAATTCTTGTTTAAATATTTAACAAAGGATGGAAAATAATGAAGGATGAAAAAAAGTTTTTTAACCAAAAAGCATTTGAAGAATATGGAATAGAAATAAACTCGGTTAGTTCCTTTATTGATGAAATTAACCATATCAAGGATAAACTAAGTGGAAGTAATGAGGAATTTTTTTTAGAGGGCAAAAGACAGATTTTTGGAATGTAAAACCTAGTGTATTTCGAGATGATTTTTTGCCTGTTGAACATAAGCTTATGCAACTTCCATTACTAAAAGTACCACATGAGTTTACTGGAATAAGTAATAATTTTGAAATTATGACGAAGTATCAACATTATGGAATGTGTACAAGGTTATTAGATTTAAAAACAAATCCATTGGTTGCATTATATTTTGCTTGCGAAAAATACGGAAATGTGAGGTATATAATAAGAGATGAGGATGAGGAGATTGAAGAGGAAGCATATGGAATAGTTTACTATAATAAGGAATATCCTGTTACGGCTAGGGATTATAAGGTTGAAATTATATCATTATTATCATATTTTGATTTATCTAAAAACAATACTTTAGATTTTATCTTAGAACAATTAGAAAAAAGAAAGGTTATTACAAATAAAGAAAAGAATAATTGGCTAACAGAGGAAGGATATAAAAGTTTTGTAGATATTATCCAAAATAACTATATTGTATCCCCCTCATATAGTAATGAAAGGCTTTCAAGACAAAGCGGAATGTTTTTACTTGCTGGATGTTTTAATTTTAACCGTGCGGAAATGCTATCAAAGTCAACAATTGAAAAAAGTTATAAAGATTTAAGAAAAGAATTTGAAGACACTTTTTTCTATGTCAAAGGAGAGAATAAGAAAAAAATTTTAGCAGAACTAGATACATATAATATAAATGAGGCAACATTGTTTCCGGAACTTGAACATCAACTGAACTATATTAAGACGAGAAATAAATCTAATGTATATCTGGTTTCAGAATTCATTAAATATACAGATGAAATATTGGCAATTGTGGATAAAGAATACAACGTAAAGATTGATGATGATTTACTTAAAAATATCGATTTTTCTGAAAGAATAAATGAATATTTAAAGAAGAAATATCCTTCTTTAAGCGATAAAATATTTGAAGAAATAAAAAAATGTGTTTCAAAGATTGATTGGTATAATCAAAAATCAGCATTAAGTGCACTAAAAGTAGGAATTCGCAAGTTGTTTTTAAATGATGGAAGCAAGAGAGAAGAATTAGCCGAGGATGTTAATGATATTGTAAAAAAAGTTTTAGATGTAGCTAAGCAAGTATCATACAAGGAGTGAAACATAATGTCAGGATTTTACACTGAAGCAGACTATGAGAACTCTGTTATAGAGCTTTTTAAAAATATGGGGTATAGATATGTTTATGCTCCAGAACTAGAAAGAGATTTTAAAAGTCCTCTTTATGAAGAGGAGCTTAATGATGCACTTTACAGACTAAACCCCAATATGCCTGAAGGTGCAATTAAGGATGCATTGTATAAACTGAAGAATTTTGAAAATGCAGATCTGGTCCAGAAGAATGCTGTATTTATGAACTATATTCAGCATGGAATTGAGGTGCGTTATAATATTAATGATGAAGAACGCTCTGGCATTGTATACATTGTAGATTATAAAAATCCTAAGAATAATTCCTTTATTGTAGCTAATCAGTGGACCTTTGTTGAAAATAGCAATAAGAGAGTGGATATTCTGCTGTTCTTAAATGGACTTCCAGTTGTCCTTGTAGAGCTTAAATCCCCATCAAGAGAAGAAACGAATGCCTCTGAAGCATACTTGCAGATTAGAAATTATATGCATGAAATTCCTTCAATGTTTATTTATAATTGTATTTGCGTTATGAGTGATCACCTTACATCTAAGGCGGGAACAATTACTTCTGGAGAAGACCGCTTTATGGAATGGAAGACAAAGGATGGTAGCTATGAGAATACGCAGTACGCCCAGTTTGACACATTTTTTGAAGGTATGTTTGAAAAAGAACGACTTCTCGACATTATAAAGAACTTTATTTGCTTTTCGAATGAAGGAGTAAACAAATTTAAAATATTAGCTGGATATCATCAGTATTTTGCTGTTCGTAAGGCAATTGAGTCAACAAAGCATGCAACGGTTACAGATGGTAAAGGTGGTGTCTTTTGGCATACGCAGGGAAGTGGAAAATCACTATCAATGGTCTTCTATGCTCATCTACTCCAGGAAGCATTGAACAGCCCTACAATTGTTGTTATTACAGACAGAAATGATCTTGATGACCAGCTTTATGGTCAGTTTGCAAGGTGTAAGGAATTTCTTCGCCAGGAACCAGTTCATGCTGAAAGTAGAAAAAATTTAAAAGAACTTTTAGATGGAAGAAAAGCCAATGGAATTATCTTTACTACTATGCAGAAGTTCGAGGAATCTCATGAGTCTTTATCTGATCGTAGAAACATTGTTGTTATGGCAGATGAAGCACATCGTGGACAGTATGGACTGAAAGAGAAAGTTGATGCTAAAACCGGAAAAATCAAAGTTGGAACAGCTCGAATTATTCGTAATAGCCTTCCAAATGCAACTTATATTGGATTCACCGGGACTCCAATTTCTATGAAGGATAGAAATACACGAGAGGTTTTTGGTGACTACATAGATATATATGATATGACACAGGCTGTTGAAGATGGAGCAACAAGGCCAGTATATTATGAAAGTAGAGTTGTTAAGCTTAAATTGGACGAGCAAACTCTTAAATTAATTGATCAGGAATATGATGTTATGGCACAGAATGCAGATCCTGATGTAATAGAGCGTAGCAAGAAAGAGCTTGGACAGATGGAAGCTATTCTTGGTAATGATAAAACTATTAATTCACTGGTTGATGACATTCTTGATCATTACGAAAATTATCGCGAAAACTTGCTTACAGGTAAAGCAATGATTGTTGCATATTCGAGAACTATCGCTATGAAGATATATAAACGTATACTTGAGCTTAGACCTTCATGGACAAAAAAGGTTGCTGTTGTAATGACTAGCAGCAATAAAGATCCAGAAGAATGGAATGACATTATAGGGAATAAGCGTCATAGGGATGAACTTGCCAAAGAGTTTAAAGACAATAAGAGTCTTCTTAAGATTGCCATTGTTGTTGATATGTGGCTTACGGGGTTTGATGTTCCTTCTCTTGCTACGATGTATGTTTATAAGCCAATGAAGGGTTATAATCTTATGCAGGCAATTGCTCGTGTAAATCGAGTATTCCAGGATAAGGAGGGTGGCCTGGTCGTTGACTATGTAGGTATTGCAGCGGCTCTGAAAGCGGCTATGAATGATTATACAGCTCGAGATAAAAAGAATTATGGTGATACTGATGTTGCCAAGGTTGCATATCCTAAATTCTTGGAAAAATTGTCTATTTGTCAGGATTTGTTCTATGGATATGATTATTCAAAATTTGTTGCTGGCACAGATCTTGAGAGATCTAAGGCAATTAGCGGAGCTGTTAACTTTATTGTTGCGGTTGATAAAGCAGAAGACAGAGACACATTCTTAAAAGAAGGTCTTATGTTAAAACAAGCATTATCTCTTTGCGCTTCTTTAGCCACAGAAAAAGAACGTATTGAAGCTGCATTTTTTGAAGCAGTAAGAGTACTTGTCAACAGACTGATAAATCAGGGAGAGGGAAGGAAAATATCTCTTCCTGAAATGAATGCAAGAATTAATGAGTTGTTAAAAAATAGCATCAAGAGTGACGGAGTAATTAATTTGTTCTCAGATGTAAAAGAAGAATTCTCACTTTTTGATCCAAAATTTCTAGATGAGATTTCCAAAATGAAGGAAAAGAACCTGGCTGTCGAGTTGTTGAAGAAGCTTATTTCTGAACAGATCAGAGTATACAAGCGTACTAATATTGTTAAATCTCGAAAGTTTAGCGAGATTATTCAGGAAGTTATGAATCGTTATCTTAATGGAATGCTAACTAATGAGCAGGTTATTGAGGAACTCCTAAATATAGCAAAGCAAATTGCTGAAGCTAAAGAAGAAGGTGAAAAATTAGGACTTACAGCTGATGAACTTGCATTCTATGATGCACTTACTAAGCCACAGGCAATTAAAGATTTTTATGAAAATGAAGAGTTAATTGCTATTACCAAGGAACTTGCTGATTCATTGAGAAAAAATCGCACGATCGATTGGCAGAAGAGAGATTCAGCAAGGGCAAAAATGAGAATGATGATAAAAAGATTGCTCAAACGTCACAGATATCCACCTGAAGGAATGGATGATGCGGTACAGACAGTAATGACTCAGTGTGAGTTATGGGTAGATAATAATGATATGGAATAAAGTGGTTTGGTTTAAACAACACATATGATTAGTTTATAAAAATTAGTCTTTGTTAATTTAAAAATTTATGTATATGGTGTTGTTTAAAGGTAAAGGTGGTACGAAATGGCTAGTGAAAATAAAATAATAGATGAATTTAATAAATTAAATAGTCAATTATCAAAATTAGATTTTCCGTTATTTTCTAGTAAGACAAAGAGGGAAAATATAATAATAGAAACGAGAAATGAAGTAGATAATAAAATTATTGAAATTGTGAAATTGTATTGTCCACAAATAAAAATATCGGAAGAACAATTGCAAAAATTATGGGAGAAAACGAAGAAAAGTGTAAAAAGAGAATTTGATCATCTACCTGACAAATTAAAAATTAATGCATTTTATTTTCAAGAATTAATGTGCAAATATGTAGAAATTGTATTTGAAGAAATCATAAAAGATAATGTTTAAAATTTTTGTAGAAGTAGTAAATGCAATTTTATTTAATCAAATTTGTTGCAAATTGTAATTATGATTCAGACATAAAATATCATAAAAAGAGAGGGAATTAATATGTATCAATATGAAGAAAAGATAGAATTAATGAGAAAATATGCAGATAAGATACGCACAAATTTTCCGCTTTATGTGGGCAGTGATGTGCCAATTAAGAAAGTGGAAAATGCTATAAAAAAATTTGCTCTAAGGTTAGATAAAAGTGCTATAATTGGATTTTATGATACAACTTTAGCAGGAAATGGAAAAGCTGGATATATTTTTACTGATGTTAAAGTTTATTATAAAGAAATATTAGATAAACCAGGTAAAATATGGTATGACGATATAAAAAATGTAGAAATTTTCAATAAGAACAAAAAGGACTGTAATAGAGGTATACGTTTTAATTTAAAAGATGGGACTTCAATTGCATGGCTTGGATGTGATATTAATAAAACACCTTTAAAAGAGTTTTTTGAAAAAATGCTTGAGTTAATTAATACTCCAGAAACAGCTACGTATCAAAATGTTAAATATAGTGAAATAAAAAATGGTGGTGCAGTAGCTGGCGGAATATCTACAGCTGCATATAAACAAGTAAATAATTTGTATGCAGAAGAAAAGTTTCATGCGCGACAAGGTCATGGCTTTGCTGCAGAAAGAGCAAATAATCTTTTTGATGAAATTACAGGACATGATGCTCGAATTGTAGGAGATGATAATGCTAAAAATGGTGCAGATAGGCTAGTGGATGGTATTTATATACAATCTAAATATTATGATAATGGTTTAAAGTGTATAAATGATTGTTTTGAAAATGGTGGTAAGGGAAAGTTTCGTTATATGAAAAATGGGAAACCGATGCAAATCGAAGTACCTTCAGATAAATATGATGTTGCTGTTGAGGCAATGAAGAATAAAATTAAAAGTGGACAAGTTGAAGGAATAACTGATCCGTCAGAAGCAGAAAATATTGTAAGAAAAGGACATTTTACATATGAACAGGCTAAAAATATTGCTAAAGCTGGCACTGTTGAATCTCTTACTTATGATGCGGTTAACGGAGCTATAATTGCAACATCTGCTTTTGGTGTGACAGCTGTAATAACTTTGGCAACGAATTTGTGGAATGGAAAAGATTTTGAACAGTCATTAAAATTTGCAACATATTCTGGATTAAAGGTTGGGGGAACTGCTTTTATAACAACTATAATAGCAAGTCAGTTATCAAAAGCTGGTTTGAATAGTGCATTAGTAAGCAGTTCAGAAGCCATAATAGCACGTATAGGACCAAAGGCGTCAGCAATTTTTATTAATGCATTTAGAAGCGGGAGCAAGATATACGGTGCGGCGGCAATGAAGAGTGCTGCAAAACTATTACGAGGGAATGCAATAACAGCAGGGGTAACAGTAGGTGTATTGTCATTGTTTGATATTAGTAACATTTTTAGAGGGAGAATATCAAAGAATCAATTAATTAAAAATTTAACAAATACTACAACAACAGTAGCTGGAGGTACATGTGGATATTTAGCAGGGGCTGTGGTTGGAAGTGCAATTCTACCTGGTGTAGGAACCGTTGTTGGTGGAGTAGTAGGATCAATTGGAGCAGGTGTAATCTCTGAAAAAGCAACCAATTCTGTATTGAATAATTTCATTGAAGATGATGCGGATAAAATGATTAAAATTATTGAGAAAGTATTTTGTGAGTTGGCTGACGATTATTTACTTAATCAAAAAGAGGCTGAAAAAATTGTTGATAGATTGAGTGAACTATTAGATGGCAAACTAATTAAAGATATGTATGCAAGTAATGATAGAAACATGTTTGTGAAAAAACTTGTAACACCATTAATTGAAGATGAATTATCAAAACGTAAATATATAAAAACATTGACAAATGATGAAATGTCAAGAGGCTTAAGAGTAGTGTTAGAAGAAATATCAGATAATTGTAATAGTGATCCTGAATATTGTTTATAGGGGAAAAATAATTTAGATAAGTGAGTTTAGTTATAATTTTTGAAAGATTTGAAACGGTATTGTGTACAAAAGCTACAAAATATTAATTATTTTTAATAATTATAATAATGTAATAATTGGAGGAAGGTGATAATATTGCTTCAAAAAGGTATATATGAAAAAGTTATAAATGAAAATCTGGAGAGAGAGTTAAAAGAGAGGGAATCTGAATTATTGACAGACACAGAGAAAATTGATAATGAGGAAGCCCCTGAAATATTATCACAGTATATAAGTGGTGTTGTTAAACAGGCTTTAAGTGAGGCAAAGACAGAGAGTATCGATACTCAATTAGAATTAGCAAACAAAATACTTCGCTCAATTGGTGAATACGGAAATACTGTTACAGCGCCGCCAAAACAGCTTTTAGCTATTGATGAAATGAAAAATAATGTAAGTGCTTTAGATGGTAAAATAAAAGTTACAAGGCCCGAAACTTCATTGGTGAGAAGCTCATTATTTACTGGCTCAAGACATGAGCCAAGTATGATGTCAGAGCTCAATAAAGAAATTGAAAGTGCTGACTATATTTGCTTTTTAGTTTCATTTATTAAGTGGAGTGGTCTCAGGTTTTTAATTGAAAGTCTTGAAAAATTTACTGCAAGAGGCGGAAAACTTAGAGTTATTACAACAACATATATGGGTGCTACAGAAATAAAAGCAATTAATGCCCTTGCGAAGCTTAGTAATACAGAAATAAAGGTTTCATATGATACCAATATTACAAGATTACATGCAAAGGCCTATGTGTTTTACAGAAATACCGGTTATACAACAGCTTATGTAGGTTCTTCTAATTTGTCAAATGCGGCAATTTCAAGTGGTCTTGAATGGAATTTGAAAATCACTGCCATGGACCAGAAGGAGACAATTGACAAAATCACTGCAACCTTTGAGAGTTATTGGAACAGTAGGGACTTTGAAATTTATGATGGTAATGAAGTCGATGTAAAACGATTCAAAAAAGCAATATCTGCTGAAAATAAAAGTTTTGATGATGTATTTTCAGGATTTCATTTTGATTTGGCTCCATATTCTTATCAGCAGGAAATATTGGACAAGCTTGAAGCAGAAAGAAAGGGTAAAGGGAATTATAAAAATCTTGTAGTTGCGGCTACAGGTACAGGTAAAACGGTGATTTCAGCCTTTGATTATAAGAGGTACAGACAAGAAAATCCTGATAAGTGCAGACTGCTTTTTGTAGCTCACAGAGAGGAAATCCTTAAGCAAAGTCTGGAATGCTTTAGAGGGGTGTTAAATGACAATAACTTTGGTGAGCTTTTGGTGGGTAATAATGAAGCAAAAAGCTTTGATAATTTGTTTTTGTCAGTACAGAGCTTTGGCTCAAAAAGACTTTACGATATTATAGATCCGGATTATTATGATTTTATTATTGTAGATGAATTCCATCATGCAACTGCAAATACATATAGAAGGTTATTAACACATTTTAAGCCTAAAATCTTATTAGGCTTAACTGCTACGCCTGAAAGAATGGATAATGAAAATGTTTTAGAATATTTCAACAACAGGATTGCAGCTGAAATAAGATTGCCTGAGGCGATAAACAGAAAGCTGCTTTGTCCTTTCCAGTATTTTGGTATATCTGATAGCGTTGATTTGAGTAATCTTAAGTGGAGCAGAGGTGGTTATGATAAAGCTGCACTTTCAAATGTATATACGGGAAATGATGCTCGTGTCAGAATGATTATTCATAAGGTTTTGGAAATTGTTGCAGATATTAACAAGGTAAAGGGTATTGGATTCTGTGTTTCAAAGGAACATGCAAAATATATGTCTGACTGTTTTAATGCTGCCAATATAAAGTCCATGTATCTTACATCTGATTCATCGGGAGAAGTAAGAAATAATGCAAAGTCTGAGCTTGTAAGTGGAAATATCAAGTTTATATTTGTTGTGGATTTATATAACGAAGGTATTGATATTAAGGAAATAAATACTGTACTTTTTCTTAGACCCACTGAAAGTGTAACAGTATTTTTACAGCAGCTTGGACGAGGTTTAAGATTGCATGAGAGTAAGGAGTGCCTTACTGTTCTTGATTTTATAGGTCAGTCTAATAAAAAATACAGATTTGATGAAAAGTTTAAGGCAATTATTTCAGACAGCAGAAAGTCAATAAAAGAAGAAATTGAAACAGGTTTTAGCAATTTACCTAGCGGATGTTATATAAAGCTTGAGAAGAAAGCTTCTGAATATATATTGGAAAATATCAGTAACAGTGTGTTTAATAAAAGGTCTATTATAAATAGGATTTCAGCATTTGAAGAAGATACTGGCCTTGAATTGAATTTAAGGAATTTCTTAAGCTATTACAATATTACGTTAAGTGATGTTTATAAAAATGATCTGAGTTTTGCAAGGCTGTGTGTTATGGCTGGAAGGAAAGAGGACTTTAAGGAAGACATTGAAGAAGTCATGACTAAAGCTTTAAAAAGAGTTTGTAAAATTGATTCAGTTAATTGGATAAATTTTATGCTTGATTTTATGGAAAATGTTGATATGGAGCTTAATGAAAATGAGATGAGAATGCTCAGAATGATGCATGAGACTATATGGCTTAAGAGTTATGAGGCCTGTGGATTTGAAAGCATAAGAGATGGTTTTAAAATAATTAAAAATAGTAAAGTTATGTGTGCTGAGTTTATTGAGGTGCTTAATATAGCAAAGGATAACATTGACTTTATTTCAGAAAAGCTCGAAGTAAGCTATGAAACACCTTTAGAGGTATATTCGTCATATACCAAGAATCAGATCTTGCTTGCTCTTGATTATATGAATATATCTTCTATGCGTCAGGGTGTAGCCTATATTAAGGAAAAGGATACTGATGTTTTGTTGGTTACATTAAATAAGGCTGAGAAGGATTATTCACCGACAACTATGTATAATGACTATTCTATAAATGAGAGGCTTTTCCATTGGCAGTCACAGAGTACAACAACTCCTGAAAGTACAACGGGTAAGCGCTATATGAATAAAAACAGAAATGGTTATGTTTTGCTTTTTGTAAGGGAATTTAATAAAGATAAATATGGCGGAACAGAAAATTTTACTTTTCTTGGAAAGTGCAGTTTTGTAAGCTCAGAAGGGTCAAAACCGATGAATGTTGTGTGGAAGCTTGATAAGCCGATACCTGCAAGATTTATAAATAAAACAAATAAGATGGTGATAGGATGACAGAGGTAACAGCGGCAATTATTCATAAAAATGATAAGATACTTATATGCCAGAGACCCAAGGGAAAGCCGTGTGAATTTATGTGGGAGTTCCCTGGAGGAAAACTTGAAAAGGGCGAAAGCTATGAGGAGTGTATAAAGAGAGAATGCAGGGAGGAGCTCAATATAAATATTGATGTTGTTGATAAAATGACAGATATTGTGTATGAGTATCCGAAGTTGAAAGTACATATTCATTTTTTTAATTGTGTAATTGCGGAAGGGGAAATAATTAAAAAGGAGCATAATGACATTAAGTGGATCGGCAGGGAGGATGTTTCAAAGTTTGAATTTTGCCCTGCGGATAGTAAGGTTGTTGATATGGTGGAGTTTGGGGATGTGGATGAGTTGGTTTCTTTGTATAAAAAATAATCTTGCTTTATACATATTTGTAAAATTACTAAGATTGGCTAAAAATTGAGAGAGTATATTTTTATAGTTTTATGACATATACAGATATATTGATTTTTTTAAACAAGATTCCAATTTGGTTTAATGTAGTAAAATATAAGTAATTAGATTATTTAATGTGACGTATTCCATAAATGAAATAGATTTGAATAGAATGGATTGTTTTTATATAAATAATGAATTATAAAAATATAATTTTTAAGCTTACAGATGGAAAATATGAAAGGAAATATATAAAATTTGTAGAGAAATATAGGGAATCATGTAGGAGGGATACATTAAGTGGAAGGATATTATAAGGTTAAAACTATAACAGATGGAATAAGCAAAAGAATGCCGCGTGAAGAACAAAGAGAAGCTTTTAATGCATTAAAAACAATATTTACATTTCCTATAAATGAATATAGGGGAACAATGGTTTCATTGCCTACCGGCGGTGGAAAAACATATACGGCAGTAAAGTGGCTTTGTGATAATGTTTTAAATAGAAATATTAAAGTACTTTGGTTGGCGCAATCTACATATCTTTTGGATCAAGCACTTAAAACTATTCTTGATGAAGCAAAGTATACAAATAATAGGGAAATTATAAATGTAAGAGTTGTTTCAAGTAATGAGCATCATGCAAACGCAGGTACAATTGACTTGTCAGATGATATAATTATATGTACAACTCAGACAGCTGTACTTAATTATAATTCAACTTCGCTTGATCTGGATGGCAATTCTGTTAAAAAGCCCTTAGGCAAATTCATTGATGCTTATATAGGGGGCTCTCTTTTCATTGTTATAGATGAGGCACACCATACTCCTGCCTATGGCTGTCGAAATATGATTTTAAATATAAGCGAAAACTTGACAATGCCGCTGTATATTTTAGGACTTACAGCTACACCATATCATAATGATCAAAGAATAAGTGGATGGCTTCAGAAAATATATAATTATGGCGAAAATGGTGTAGCATATCGTGTATCAGAAAAAGAGCTTCAGTTTAAAAATGTACTTGCAGTACCTAAATATATTCAGAAAGATACAAATATTTCTGTGGCTGTTGATGATAGAACTTACGAGAGGCTCCAAAAAGACCATAAAGATTTGCCTGAAAATATAATTGATATGCTTGCAGAAAATAATGTCAGAAATACGCTTATAGCTAATGATTATATTCAAAACAAGGAGCAGTATGGGAAAACCATTATTTTTGCTGACAGGTGGATTCAGTGTGAAAGTATTGTGTCAAAATTAAATAAAAACGGTGTAAAAGCTGATGCTGTGTATTCAAAAATCGAAAACGGGAAAACTGGCGGACATGATTTAAATGGACGAAGTCAGAATGAACATAATAAAATAGCCATGGAAAAGTTTAGGAATAATGAGCTTGATGTTATTGTTAATGTTAAAATGCTTACTGAAGGTGTAGATGTTCCCGATGTCAAAACAGTTATGTTGACACGACAGACTACAAGTCCGATATTATTTACACAGATGGTTGGACGAGCTTTAAGGGGTAAAAAAGCCGGAGGTGGTGAAGATAAAAGCGAAGCAAATATTGTGCTTTTTGTTGATCAATGGGAAAGATTTATTGATTTTAGAGCACAAATAGGTGATGCAGAGTTAATACCTTCTCCTGAAGTATGTACAAGAATTAATGATTTGATTTCTATTGAACTGGTGAAGCGTGCTTGTGATGATCTACCTTTTGATGAAATGCTTAAAGCACCTCCATATATGTCCCTTATACCTCTTGGCTGGTATTCTATAGAATTTACAAAATCAGTAATAAATGATAACGGCGAGGAAGAAATGATTACAGCAAGGGAGGCTGTACCTGTTTATAATATCAATAAAGAGGATTTTGAATGCTTTATTAACAATGCTGATCCTAATGATTTTCCGGAATGTGAAGATGAAAGTATTAAAGATGATGTTATTGATAAATATGCACAAAAATACATGGATAAATATTTTAAAGAAGAAGATAATATAGGTGATAATCTTAAAAATTATATTGGCTCATTATTAAAACACATTGCCCAAAATAAGAAACAGCCTAAGTTTATTAATTTTAGAGAAAGAAATTACTATAATCTTTCTGAAATTGCAAAAGAGTATTTAAGTGTAAATCCGGTTCATGCTAAGCAAATGTGTTTACAAATGTTTAATGATGAGAGTAAGCTTTGGAAAACACTTTATAAAAACTCTTATAATTTCTACTGTGCATTTAGAAGAGAACAAGATATAGCATTATTTGAAGAAAATATAGAAACTGAACAACCAAAAGAAACTCAATCAACAGAGTCAGTTGTAGATTGGGATTCATTGCGCGAACAGGTTCTTATTCGTGATAATTATACTTGTAAATGTTGTGGTAAACAAAAAGGAAGAGGAATTAAACTTGAAGTGGATCATATTATACCAGTGAATATGGGTGGCCGTTCTGTAGTAGATAATTTGCAAACATTGTGCAAGGAATGTAATAATGCAAAAGGAACAGATTCTATTAACTTTAACATTATAAAATCTCCTCTTGATGAACCCTTACCATTTAGAAATTTTAAAATATGTAAGAGTGACAATATAGAAAATTATATTGCCAGAATAGTGAATTTTATTTATCATTGCAAAGCTTTTAAATCAGTTAAATATAGCAAAAGAAGTAATGGTGAATATTACAGTCAATGGATTATTTCTATTTATTCAGGTAATAATATTGAATTTATAAAAAAGTACGAAGCTGAACTGCTTAATGCTATTCATAAGTTTGGTTATATGGGTTGTAAAAAAATTGTATTTGAGTAGAATGTTTTAAATGAAAAAGTAGTGTAATACATAATTTGATGTTATTTATAGTATAAAAAGGATATAAGATTCAAAAACTTTTATAATAATAACGTCAGAATAAAGTACTTTAAATTTTTTTACTGTTTAATTAAAACATAAATATTGTAGTTTAAAGATTACTTAATTAAATTTTTAGAAACATTGGGTCATAGTGGGTCCGGCTAGAAAAAGCCGGGCTTTTTCTATTCATAGAGTTATTTTATTCTACAATGACAAAAAATAAGGGCTTAATGATATAAATTTGTAATTTTTTTAAAAATTGGCACTGGGATGACATAACGTGTCTATGTAAATGTGTTATAATAAATGTGTAAAAAATGATTTTTTTGTCGACTATTTATATATATAATGATATAATTAATATGTGGATTTGTGAGGGGGACAATTATGGAGAATTTTGAAAGCTCATCTAAGCATAACAGAATACTGGATATATGCATGAGGCTTATTGATGGTGAAATTATAAATAAGAAAAAAGAAGCTGAAAAGTACGGGGTGAATGAAAGATCAATACAAAGAGATATTGATGATTTAAGGGCTTTCTTTAATGAGAGGGGTGTCAGAACAGGTAACAGGCAAGAAATAATATATGACCGCATTGAGAAGGGATATTACCTCTATTATGATAATAACAAACAAATGACAAATGGTGAGGTATTTGCGATAAGTAAAATATTGCTTGAAAGCAGGGCTTTTACGAAAGAGGAACTTGCCGGAATATTAGACAAAATTGTAAATAACTGTATTCCGCCCAGGGATATAGGAAATATTGAAAAGCTTATAGCAAACGAAAAATTTTACTACATTGAACCAAACCACAAGCAAAAGATAATTGAAAAAATGTGGGATATTGCTTCTGCGGTTATGGAAAAGAGAAAGCTGAAAATTGATTATATAAGGCTTGACGGTAAAACTGTGAGCAGAGTTGTTTTGCCGGCTGGAATAATGTTTTCTGAGTTCTATTTTTATATGCCTGCATTTATTGAGAATATTGACAAGGAAAAGGAATTTGAAAACAAGGACGATATCAATCCGACGATATATCGTATAGACAGAATACTTAAATATGAGATCACAGAAGAACATTTTAAAGTTCCCTATGCTAAGAGGTTTCAGGAAGGGGAGTTCAGGAAAAGAGTACAGTTTATGTATGGAGGCAAGCTGAGAACTGTCAGATTTGAATACAGCGGACTTTCAATTGAAGCAATACTTGACAGATTGCCTACAGCTATAATCGAAAAGGAAGAAAATGGGGTGTATACCATAAGGGCTGAGGTGTTTGGAAAGGGCATAGATATGTGGCTCAAAAGTCAGGGAGATTATATAAAAGTAAAGGAGGATCAGTAATGGAGAATGTTTCCGGTTATATTGAAGACGTTTTTGAACAATTAAAAGAAATAAATCAATACTATAAAATATCGGATATGGAGACAGAGGATTATTTAAAAACAGCAAATAAAGCATATGTGCTTATCGCAGGAAAAGAGGGAAGTGATAAAGGCGGTTTTTGCAACGATCTGTTTCTGGGTTACAGAAGAAATATTTTAGAAGAGAAAAATATATCAGGTGAAGATATTACTACCATAATTGAATATGGGGATGAAGATTCAGTTGAGGTTTATAGGGGAAATATAAAGGAAAGATATACACTTGATGAATACACTAAAACGGGTACAACAGGGGAGTACATAAGGGTATGTTTTAACAATACAAAGCTTTGTGAGTTTGAAAATCTGTCATTGGTCGAAGTGGCGGGAATAGAAAATATTTCAGAAGTTTATAACAAAGTGTTCGAGTATACGCATAAAAAATATCATTATTGCCTGATAGTTCTTCCTGCTGATGATATGGATATGGATCAGAACACTATTGATAAAATCAGTGAAATTGAGAATAAGGGCGCTAAGGTATGCCTTGTTATTACAAAATGTGATGAAAGAGATACAAAAGAAATAGATGAATACACAGAAAAATTAAAAGATGCTTTTAACGAGCCGGTCAATATAGTTTTATGCGGGAATTATGATGGGGACTATGAAAAAATAGTAAGCATGATCAAAGATAATTATAAAAATATGAGATACAGAAACAGTGCTGACTATTATAAATATACGGCGGAAAAAACGATTTCACATTTAAACAGGATTGTAAATACTTTTGAAGCAAATTACAGAAAGTTGAAAGAAAATAAAAAAGAATTAACTAAATCCTTGGATAAATTATTAAATGAAAGATCTAATACACCATTAATGATAGAATGTAATAAAAATATAAAAAAATTAAAGAAAGATTTAATTGAGTATATGTATGAGGAAGAAAATTATTTTATTGTGTATGTATGCAATAAAGGTAATAACCAAAAATCTTACATGTTTTTATACGAAGACATTAAAATAATACTTATTAAATTTTTATATACATTATATAATGAAAGAGATAAAGAATTTTTTAAAAATCTAAAAAACATGGATAAAGAAGTTGATTATGAAATATTTCATAATTATGTAACGCATATAAATGAAGAAGTAAATGCAGAAAGTAAAATTGACAAAATACTTGATGGCTTGTTTAAAGAAATTGTTTCTGGATTTGAATTAGAATATGTTATAGGGAAAGAAGCTATAAAAAAAGAGAAAATAAAGATAAAGCTTGAGAGTGAAATATTTCCTGATATTGCAGAACAGATATGCACAACAGTCAGAGAGGAAATTATTGAGAAACATATAATGAATGGTGTATACATAATGATGGATGCAAAGATTAAATCTATAAAAGAAAATATAAACCAGCTGGAAAAGATAAAGGGCAGTGAGGAGGAATATAAAAACAAAAAGACAGAAGAATTAAAAGAGAATATTAAAGCTTTGGAAGAAAACATTAAAAAATTAAATTAAATAATGAACGGAGGAAAAGTATGGAACAGTTAATAAGAGCTTTTGAGGAATTAAGAAACATAAATGACAATTATGAGATCAATAACGATGATATTAATAATTACATAGACAGCATGCCTGAGGAAAAGGTGTGTGTGCCTATTATAGGAAAGTTCAGCAGCGGTAAAAGTGCACTGTACAATGCGCTTTTAGGTTATGACAGAATGCTTAAAGAGGATATCACACCTGAAACAGCTATTCCTGCCGAAATCGTATATACAGATGGAGATAGCAGTGCAGTATTGTATTTTGATACAGGTGAGTGTAAGGAAATCTCTTTAGATGAGTATTATGAAAACAGAGATACATTTGAAAATGTAAAAACTATAAGATTATATCTCAATAATAAATTTCTTGGAAGTATAAGGGATATAATGCTTGTGGATATGCCGGGATTTGAGTCTGCAATAGAGACCCACAACAAAGCAATAGACGGATATGTTATAAACAGTCAGGCTTATCTTATTGCATTTCCTGCTGATGATATGATATTAAGAAGCAGCATAGGGAATGTGCTTAAGGAGCTTTGTATCCATGATATGCCTATATATGTTGTGATAACTAAGTGTGATAAGGTTGACGATGAAATACTTGAGGAAGGATTAAATAAACTTAAAAAGGATCTGAAAAGATACATAGGTGACAGAGAAGTAAAAATTGCACTGACAAGCAGCAGTGAAGGAGAAGTTGAACAGGCAAGAGAAATACTCTGTGAAATAGAGGAAAATGCCGAACAGATAATAGAAAATAAATATAAGGGAATTTTTGAAAGAACATCAAATACAACAGTAGAGTATCTGAACGGAGTTATTAAAAACAGTATGCTTACTGAATCTGAATTTGCGGAAAAAGAAGAGTCCATCAATAATGAGATGACAAAGATAGCCGAAGAAATAGAGAGAGAGGACAGTAAATTTGACAGGGACATAGCCGAGTGTATAAATGCAATCAAGTCTGATGTAAATGCTGCATTAAATAATTCTGAAAGCTATTACACAACAATGGCAGCAAATAATCAGGATATAAGCGAAGCACTAAACAGTACAGTACGAATGGCTGTTACAGAAAGCCTGAAGAAGAGATTCCAGCCTATAATAGAAAAATATGTGAAAAAAGTTTCGGGAATGATAAATTCCGATACAAGTGTAACAGTCGGATCAGTCGGAAGTGTCAATATAAAAAGCGGTGAAGGAGCTGCTGCAGCAGTGAGCGCTGCGGGTGTGGCAGGAATTGCCGCAATGGTTATCTTAGGACCTTTTAGCGCACTGGTCATAGGGGCAGTTGCAGGGCTTATAGGATTCTTTGCCGGAAATAACAGTGAGAAGAAAAAGAGAGCGGAAGCCGAGGCTGAAATAAGCAGAAGGTTAAGAGGTGAAATATTCCCGAGTGTAATAAACCAGGTCGGAACAAAAGTCGAAATGGCAATAAAAGAGCAGGTAATGGAGATAAGGGAGGAAGTAAGAAAAAATATTGAACTGAAACACAATACAATGCAGAAGGCTCTTGACGATGTAAGAAAACAAAAGGCTGAGGAAGAGGAAAAGTTAAAAGTGCTTGTGGCAAATGCACAGAATGATATTGAAAATATAAAGGAGATAAAAATTGGATTACAGGGATGAAATAATTGAAAAACTAACCGATAATTTTGACCTGATCTGTAAAATCACAGATGATAATAAAAACGAAGGCTATGATGTAAGTCTGGAAAGGATAGAAGAAATAATCAACAATGAAATTCCGGAAGCATTAAAGAAGAATGCACCTCCAGATTATTATGAACTGTATACGGATTTTAAATATAGTTATGATTATTTTAAAAATTATATATTGTATGACAAGCTCATAGGCAAAAACATAGTTGCTTTAGGGGGAGGGTTTTCAAGCGGAAAGTCAAGTTTTATGAATGTATTAAATGGTGAGAGGGCTTTGCCTGTTGGTATACTGCCTACAACATCTGTACCTACATACATAGTCAGGGATGATAGATACAGGGTCACAGGTATAAACATATTTAAATCCAAATTTGAAATAAGGCTGACTGATTTTAATAAAATTGCCCATGGATTTGGTGAAATCGAGGATGAGGAGGGAAACACAGTTGTAAAAGGGGCTGCCCTCGGCCATATGTTAAAAAGTATGTTTTTATCAACGCCAAAGCAAATGTATGACAAAATAGCCTTTCTTGATACCCCCGGATATTCAAAGGCTGATGATGAAATACATTCTGAAAGTACAGATGAACAGATAGCAAGAGGGCAGCTCAATTCGAGTGATTTTATACTGTGGTTTGTGCCGGCAGAAAAAGGCACTCTTACAGATGAAGATATTAAATTTATAGAAACGCTTAATGATGAAATACCAAAGCTTATGATACTTAGCAAGGCTGACAAAATGCCAGAAGAAGAATTACATAAGGTCAGTGAAAAAATAAGGGTCATATTAAGGCAAAAGCAGATGGATTTTATAGATATACTTTTGTTTTCCGTAAATGAACCTGAAAAATATGATATTGAGAAAATCAAGGAATATTTTGACAAGTTTAACAAAACAAATGTTAAGGCTGATATAACAAAGAATTTCAAAAAGATATTTGTAAGGTGCAATGAGTATTATGACTGCAACCTTGATATGGAAAGGAAAAGGCTGGGGCGTCTGAATCAGGCCGTTGCAGTTATAGAGGACAGGAGAATAGCAGAGGGTATAAATCAGCTTACAAAGGATGTAAGGGAGAATATAGAAGAACTGAAAAATGTAAAATCAAGACTTGAAAACATTGAAAAAGAGTTTTTTAATGAGCTTAAAGATATTGCGGATAAAATCGGTTTTGAAATAAGCAGAATTTCGGAAATGGAAATATTGAAGGAAAGCAAAAGTGAAGAGAATTTAAATTTTAAAAAGAGTGTAAATGCAATGAGCGTAAAGAAGGAAAATTCCTTTAGTAAGATCATTAAAAACAGAAGATAGGAGGTATGTGTTATGGAAAGCGTATTTTTAACAAAATTGAGGGAGGATAAAGATTTATTTGATAAGCACCCTTTGTGCAGCAAGGATGAACATATTAAAAGGCTTTATTTGTCAATGCTTTATGCTTGTTCGGTATGTGACGGAGACATGACTGAGGAAGAAATGCTGTTCCTTGAAAAGCTGGGCAGGAGCGGAGGAATAAGTAAAGATGAGATCATAAAAGCCCAGTTCACAGACCTTAATAGTCTGATACAGGATTTTAAATATGATTTTATAAATGACAACATACTATGTACTTTTATATGTGATATAACACTGCTGTCTTACATTGATGATGAAATAAATGACAATGAGATAGGCTTCATATGTAATTTGGCAGAAGCTATTGAGCTTGATGAAAGATTTTTTGAGTATTTTTTCCATATGGCTCAGTGGATATTAAACGAAGATGAAGAAAAATATTTGCTGGCTGTTTTATCAAGACCGAAGGATGTGGACTTTAAGTATTTCAGATTTTATTTTGATAATTATGGTGAAAATGGCTTTAGCAATGATTATATACTGGAAGTACTTGAAAACAAGAAGATGCTTGAAGAAGTAAAGGACAAGCTTATAAAGATGAAAAATATGAAGCTTTCAACAGGCGAAATCGCTCTGTATCTGAATGATGAGATATTTGACAGCTTAGATGATGATATCAGTGACTTTGAGGACCTGTGCAGAGAGATTACAAATAAAACAGGGGAGTATCTTACAGTCACAGATGATGATGTGTATTGTGAAATGCTTGAGGATCTGACAGATATTCATCAGCAATGCGTAAATTTATTTGCAGACAGTGCAAGAATTGTGATAGAAGGAAGTTCAGACACAATTAATATTGATAAAACAGTTAATGAAATGGTGGGTTCTATTGACAGTGCAATAAGGTATCTTGATGAGCTTACGATAAATAAATAGGAGGGACGGCAAATGAGTTATGATAATGAATTAAATGAACAGTTAGTGAAAAATTTTAAATTGCTTTGTAATGTTATAAGACAGAATAAAAATACAGAGCTTAAGGTGGACCTTAGCAAAATAGAAAAAATAATAAATGAAAAGATACCTGAGACAGTAAAGAAAAATGCACCTGCTGATTATTACGAACTTTATACTGATTTTAAATCAGAGTATGAAAAGTTCAGGGACTTTATACTTTATGACAGTCTTATAGGCAAAAATATAGTGGCACTGGGGGGAGGATTTTCAAGCGGTAAATCAAGCTTTTTAAATGCTTTAAACGGTGAGGCTGCCCTGCCTGAGGATGTTGACCCGTCTACATCAGTGCCTACATACATAGTAAACGGGAAAAAGTATAAGGTGTTGGGCATAAATATATTTGACACAAAGGTTGAAATAGAGACAAGGGAAATAAAGAAAATTGCTCATGGTTTCGGAGAAATATATGATGATGACGATGAGATAGTGGATATAGGTGAGGATGTGACATTAGGTCATGTGCTTGAAAGCATATTTTTGTCAACACCTAAGCAGAAGTATGAGAATATAGCATTTCTGGATACTCCGGGATATTCAAAGCCTGATGATAAAAATCATACGGCAAGGACTGATGAACAGATAGCAAGGGGACAGCTTAATTCAAGCAACTTTATACTGTGGTTTATACAGGCTGATTCGGGAACGATCACAGAAGAAGATATCAAGTTTATAAAGACATTAAGAGAAGACATACCAAAGCTTATTATAATAAACAAGGCTGACAAAAAGCCGAAGGAAGAACTTGAGAGCATAAGAGATAAGATAAAGAAAACTCTTGAGATAAAGGGAGTAAGATATGTGGATGTGCTGGCATTTTCTAAGAATGAACCTGATGGATATGACAGTGACCAAATAAGAAAACAGATAAATGAATGGAACAAGAGAGTATATGAGTCAAACTTTGCAAGAAACTTTAAGGTGCTATTTGTAAGGTGCAAGGACTTTTACAATGACAAAATAGATGAGGAAAGCCGTGAGCTTACAAGACTTAACACATCACTTACAAGGCTTATGGCTGAGGATATTGACTCTGAAATTCTTGAACCATTGCAGATAATGATAAAGACGGCTCAGAAAAATGTAAATTCACTGAAGGATATACATAAAAAGGTTAAGGAGCTTCAGGATGAATTCTTTACTGAAATCAAGATAATAGCTGATGTGGTAGGTATAGATATGCCGGAGCCTACGGAAATAGACCTTATTAAGGATAATGCGCAAAATCCTCTTGAAGTCTTTGAGGAATTCAGAAAGGCAAAGGGAATAAAAAATGACCCGGCTATGGTGGATATGATAATGGATACATTTGACGGTATTGAGCCTGTGTTCAATAAGATGGCAGGGGGAAGTGAGTATGGGGATGAGCTTGTTAAGATAATAAGAGAAGGATGTAATATAAATAAAGAAGATATAAAAATAAATGATGTTTTTAAAAATACAAAGGAATACAAGAAGCTAATGAGCAAGAACTCCAATATAGGTAAAGAGGATATAAAAATAAATGATGCTTTTAACAATACAAAGGAGTATAAGAAGATTATAAAAGGGATCACGGAATAAAGGGAGGATGAGAATATGAGCAGCAAGAATATAGAAAAGCTTTATGAATACATAAGTGAAAACAAGGCCAAGAACTATCCTATAAATAACAGCAGTATTGCAGAAGGTACGGACTATATAAAGAAATTATATTTAAAAATGCTTGCTGTAGTGATACAGGCAGGTAATGAAATAAAAGAAGGACAGACAATGCTGTTTGAAAGATTAGTTGCAGGAGCAGGAGGGGAAGAAAGCGTTCAGGACTATTACAAAGAAGCTCTTGAAATAGAAACAGAGGATTTTGACAATTTCTGTAAGGAGTTTAATAAAAGCGATGTAAAATACAGATTTGCTGTTGACGGAATGCTTATGGCTATACTTGGCGAAAATGACGAGAATGCATTAGAGCTTGTATCGGGAATAATGGAAGCACTGGGCATAAATAAAAAAGAGGTTGAATATCTGTCTGCTTTATGCAGGAGCATTGCCTGTCAGGGGGACGATGAGTACGAGGAAGCGGAGAAGATAAGACCTGAGGAAATAGACTGCAGGCTGTTTATGGAATATACAGGGGCTTACAGAACTGTGCTGTGTAATAATGAAAGTGAATTTAAGGCAGGGGCTGGTTACAAGAAAAAGGCTGAGGTCAGTGAGCTGGCAGAGAAGGATAATGACAGCAATTATACATTAAGCAGTAAACGAGTGTATTTAAAAAATCTAATTGTCAATGTAAAGGATCAATGTATTGCATTTTCAAATAATGATTGTGTGGAAATAACAGGCTGTGAGTTTTTGAATGGAGAAAAAAAATTATATTTCAATAATTGTAAAAAGGTCGTGTTTAAAGAGTGCAGTTTTAAAAAATTTACAGATAGAACAATATGGCTTAACAGTGTACATGAGGTAGTGATCGATGATTGTATGTTTGAAAATTGCGAATATAATTATAATTATAATCAGCATATCTATGGTGGGGTCATTAGTGGAAATAAGATAGAAGAAATATCAATTAAAAATAGCAAATTTATAAAATGTGGTATACGTAATAAATCATCTGATAGATATTATAAAGCTCTTAATGCTATTTCTAATATAGATGGTATTATAGTTGAAAACTGCTATTTTGAAAAGTGTATGGCATATTATTACGAGACAACTAAATACACTGACACAAGATTATTTGAATATAATTGTTCAAACATAAATAATGAAATAATAGATAGTTTACAATTTTAGGTAACAGAAAATTATGACTATATGGGTGATGAGATGAGTGAAATAAGAGAATTAAAGGAAAAAGTCAAGGCAATATACGATGAAATATGTGAAATTGAGAAAAGGGAGGAAAGGAGTGGAAAAGAGAATAAATCGGAAATTGAAGAAGTATTGAAAAGTGAAAGTGCTGAAAATTACATTATAGGCAACAGCTATATGGATAATGACTATGACAAAGGACTTTATTTGAAAATGCTCGGAGCTGTGATACATAGCGGAGAGGTCAATAAAGAAGAAGCTTTCTTATTTGAAAGAATAGTAAAAGGAATAAGTCCTGACGTGGATGTGAATTATTATTATAAGCAGGCAATGCAGATAAGCAGGGGTGATTTTGAAGATTTCAGAAATGAATTTCAAAACAATAAGCTGAAATATAGATTTATTGTGGATGCTCTTGTGCTGACGGCAGTTGGAGGATGCAATGAAGAGGCTATAAAATTTACAGCTGGAATTATGGGTCTGTTAAATATAAATGTAAGGGAAGGAGAATATCTGTCTGCTTTAGTAAAGAGTATATTGTGTCAGAGCAGTGATATGTATGATAAAGCGGAAAGAATAAGACCTGAGAAAATAGACTGTATGTTGTTTATTGACTATACAGGGAATTACAGAACTGTGCTTTCAGATAATGAAAGTGAGTTTAATGCAGGATTACCACAGAAGAAAAAAATTGATATAAGTGAGATATTAAACATTGATAATGATGACTACTATAGCTTTTTTAATAAAAAGGTATGTTTAAAAAATTTAATTATTGATGTGAGAGTTCAAAGTATAGGCTTTTTTAAAAATGATTATGTGGAAATAACAGGCTGTGAATTTTTAAATGGGGAGGTTAGTTTGTACTTTAGCAAATGTAAAAAAGTTTTATTCAAAGGATGTAGCTTTAAAGATTTTACATATAGAACAATGTGGATGGATTGTGTGAATGAAGTGCTGATTGAAGATTGCCTGTTTGAAAATTGTGAATATAATTATGATGCAAATAGAAATGATAGAGGCGGAGTTATTAGTGGTAATAATTCAAATAATATAGTCATTAGGAGCAGTAAATTTATAAAATGCGGGATACGTAACAGATCTAGTTATGATCCAAGATGTGCGATTTCTAATTTGTATAATATAATAGTTGAAAACTGCTATTTTGAAAAGTGTATGGCTTATTATGATGAAACAGTCAAACATACAGATGCAAAACTATTTGTGTATAATTGTTCAAATATAAATAATAAAATAGTGGATAGCTTGGATTTTTAAATAAAGTTTAAATGAAATGCTAAATACGAAGTACGAAGTACAGGAAGTGATAAAATGAACATAACAGATATACAAATAAGATTAAGAAAAATAGGAGAAGAACTGACATTATTGGAAGGTGCTCTTGAGGAATTAAAGCCAAAGGACAAAAAGGCAGGAAAAGATGTATATAAGAACATTGACATTTTAGCAGGTAAGAATCCGATATGCAACAACAGGCTTGCTAAGGAAGAAGATATACTTAAAAAATATTATATACAGTTTTTATCAATAATTGCAAATATGGATAAAAGGAATTATGAGGACAAGCTTTTATACATAACAAGGCTTGCCCGTGGCATCGGATATGAGGGGGATGCAAAGGATATTGAAATGCTTGGAGTTGACATAAGCAATGATATATTTGAAAATATTGTAAGATTTACAGATAAGTACAATTACAATATTATTGCTGATGGGCTTATAGTGGCTGATATAAATGGTGAAGCTGAGGATGATGTTATTTCTTTAATATCAGGCATGGCAGGGTATATGGGATGCAGCAAGGAGGATATGAGGGTAATATCCACTGTTGCTGTATGTATGCTTGAAAATGAATTTGACAGGCTTAATGAACTTGATATAAATACAAATAAGTGGATGGGTGTTTTCAGTGATCAGATCCCAGAAGAGTGGCTTATTAAAAACAGAGTGTATTATAAAAGGCTATATGATAAATCATGTTATAGTGATGACAGAGAATTTCCATATATTATGGACGACTATAAAGCAAGCAGCATAGTTAAAAAAGGTAATATTTTAGAAGGAATATGGAATAGGTCATCAACTTCTCTGGGAGCAATATTTACTTGGATGCAACCTAAAAACATAGAAAAAAAGGAAAATGGTAAAAAAGTTGAAAATAATGGCATTTTGTATATGAAGGAAAGTAAATACGAAAATGATAAAAAGGCATATGATGTATATATCGTCAGTTTATTTGATGATATGAAAAAAGTAAAGGAATGGGTAAGAAAGCAAAAGAAAGGATGATAGTAATGAATTTATTTATAAAGAACAAATCTGATGAACTGATAAATGAATTTACAGATAAAACAGAAAATATAATATGCAGCCTTGAGGAAAGGGGAAGCAAAGAGGACATAAGTGAGTTAAAGAACTTTGCCGAAAGATTTAAAAGTAAAATAAAGGACTTTTATAATGAAAACAGAAAGCTTAACATAGGTGTAGTAGGGCAGGTAAAGGCAGGAAAGTCATCATTTCTAAATACGCTGCTTTTTGACGGACAGGAAATACTGCCTAAGGCATCAACACCAAAGACTGCAACTCTTACCAAAATGGAATATTCAGATGAAAATATTATTGAAATAGAATATTATTCAGATGAGGACTGGTATGTAATAGAGAGAAATGCAGAAATAGACAGTGACAATGAAATATATGTATCAGCAAGAGAAATTGTTGACATGGTAAAATCAAGAGGTATAGATCCTAAGGACTATACAGACAGAGGAACGGAAAAAATAAAATTTGATACATATGAGGAGCTTATTGCTCAGCTTAATGACTATGTGGGAGAGGACGGAAAGGTCACACCTCTTGTGAAGGCAGTTACACTTTATCTGAACAAAGAAGAATTTGAAGGTATTTCTATTGTAGATACTCCGGGACTTAACGATCCTATACAGTCAAGAACATTAAGAACACATGAGTTTATTGAAGTATGTGACGTTGTGTTTTTCTTAAGTCAGTCAGGAAGCTTTCTTGACAAAAGTGACTGGGAGCTTTTGTCATCACAGCTGCCACAGAAGGGCGTTAAAAAGCTTGTGCTTATTGCAAGCAAATATGACAGCGGTGTAAGAGATGTGCTGAGAGAAAAGATAGAGGACAATCCCTTTGGAGGGGATGATAATACTGCAGACAACGTTAAGGATGCGTGCAGGATAATATCAAAAAAGCTTAAAAAGAGAGCAAGAGTTAAAATTGAAGAGTTTGAAAAAGACCTTATCAACAGAGGGTTTTCACAGGAGCTTATTGATGTGATAAAGGGCTGCAGCAAGCCTATACTTGTATCTGCTATGGCATGGAATATGGCTAATAAGGATGTAAATGAATATAACAGAGAAGAAGAAAATGTATACAAGGCAATTTCAAAGTTTTCAGATGATATTAAAGATGATCTGAAGACCATTGGAAATATTGATGAGGTGAGAAAAGTTTTCGACTCTGTAATTGAAGAAAAGGAAAAAATACTTGAAGAGAAGTCAAAAAGTATGGTGCCTACAGCAAGAGAAGAGCTTAAAGAAATGCTTTACAGATTCAAGGACAAGGCAGATAAGAAGATCGTAATGCTTTCAGGCAATGACAGGGAAGAAATACTTGCTCAAAAACAGGCAATGGAATATCAGATCAACGGCATAAAGGCTGAAATTGTGACAACATTCGGTGAATGGGAAGCAAAACTTGAAAGTGAAAAGGTAAGTACTTCAGGAGAAATAAGAAGTCTTAGTAAGGAATATCATAGTATTGATGAGAGAACCGGAACGAGAACAAATGTTATAAAACATCGTATATCTGATTCTAAGTGGTATAATCCTTTTTCATGGGGGAAATCTCATACAGAATATAGTACATATCAGGAAACTTATTCATATTTAGATGTATCAGATGCTGTTGAAAATTTGAGAAACTTTGTACTTGAATCTACTAATAATATTGAAGAAATATTTGCAGAGGCTGTAAGCCACAAGGAAATGAAGAGAAAGCTTTTAAATGTAGTCACAAATAACTTTGATATGGGTAATGAAAAATATGATGCTTCACTTTTCAGAATAATGGTAGAGGATGTAGTAAACAAGATCGAATTTCCTGTTATAAAAATAGATGCATCATCCGCTATAGACAGTATCACTTCAAGCTTTAGCGGAGAGGTGACATCAAATTCAGAGAAAAACAGCCTCAGAACAGCACTTTCAAATGCAATTGACAAGTTTTTTGATATACTGGTATCAGAGCTTGATAAGAATGTAAGAAATTTCAAGAAGGAACTGGGTAATATACAAAATAATATTCAAAAGGAACTTCTTCAAAATATTAACAGTGAATTTGATGAGCTGGTAGAAAAATTTGAAAATAAGGAAAAGGAAATCGAAAACTACAAAGAATACAGCAGTATACTTGAGAACGCAAGAAAAAGTATTTAAAGGGAAGGAGGAAGTTTATGGAGAATGAAAGAGGAATAATAAACCGCTACAGAAATGAGAATTCTCTGAATTATGCCGTTAACAATGCAGCAAGTATAATCAATAAAAGCTATCTTGAAAGACTTGAGGATATGGAAATAGTTAAGCCAAGTCTGGAGGATAAGGATATTGATATTACTCAGTGTGGTAAATTTTATAAGCTTGACAAGTTGGTGCTCAATAAAGAGGAGAATTTTATAGACAAGCTCATTACAATTATAAATGTAGCATCAGCCGTTGACGGAACTATAGCTACAATAATAAATAGTGAAGGAAATAATGTTAATTATTACATAGGCATAATATCTAAGAAATACAGAAGTGACAATTTAAAGAATAGAAATATAAGAGCGGGAATGGCTGAAGCTTTTTCTGGAGCTGTTGCGGGAAATTTTGCAGGATCTGAATTAAATGGAATGAGTGAAGATGAAGTAGAAAATATGAGATCAAATATATTTAGTGATGTGAATGCTGTTTCTGCTGTTTCTGGTATTGTTGCACTTCGTGACAAAGATAAAAAGAATGTGGCATCTTATGTACAGGGAATTGAAAATTTTATAAACTCTGTGAAAAATAAAAAATATACGGTAATTATGTTTGCTGATCCTATAGGTGAAGGGGAAATTCAGAATTTTAAGATAGGTTATGAAATGATATATACCCAGCTTAGTTATTTTCTTAAAACTGTTGCAACAATGAGTGAAAACGAGAGCCAGAGTGAATCATCAGCAAGGACAGAGGGAATAAGCCGGGGGATAACAGATGGGGTATCAAAAGCAACAACCAGAAGTACTTTTAAGAGCAGTAATTGGGGAGGCAATGTAGGTATTAAGCTTAAAATATTTAATTTTGGAGGCTCATACGGAAGAAGCAAAGGCAACGCAGAAAGCAATACAGATGGGACGAGCCATTCAGAGACAAATAGCACAAGTACCTCAACAACGTCTTCAACAGGGACATCAAAGGGGACGGGAAAAAGTATTCAGTTCTCAAACGAAAACAGAGTTGTAAAGGATCTGATGGATAAGATCGATATTATTGTTAAAAGACTTGATCTCTGTGAAAGCTTTGGTGCCTTTGAATGTGCAACTTATGTTCTGGCTGAAAACTATGAAGATTCCCTTATGGTATCAAGCAATTACAACGGACTTATGAGAGGTGAAGAGTCCTTTGTTGAGTCTTCTAAAATAAATACATGGAGTAAAAGCAGATTTGGGAATAATGACAAGGTTGAAACACTGATCTCATATCTTAAATCATTTGTTCACCCCAATTTCTATATGGATGATGAGAAGAAAATAAAGGTTACCCCTGCTTCTATTGTAAATGGCAAAGAGGTGGCCATTCAGATGGGCTTTCCTAAAAAATCCATAAACGGCCTTACTGTAATTGAGATGACACCTTTTGGCAGAAATGTAACAGTAAACAATGAAAACTGTATTGACATCGGTCAGCTTTATTATATGGGGAAAAGCGACAATGTGCCTTTAAGGCTTGATATCCAGAGCCTTGCTTCTCATACATTTATTACAGGCTCTACAGGCTCTGGCAAATCAAATACAATTTATAACATGCTTTCTGAACTTGGGAATAAAAATATCAAGTTCCTTGTGGTAGAGCCTGCAAAAGGCGAGTATAAAAATGTGTTTGGTAGCAGAGATGATGTTACTGTACTGGGAACTAATCCAAAGTACAGCAGATTGTTAAAAATAAATCCATTTAAGTTTCCTGATGGCATACATGTTTTTGAGCATATTGACAGACTGATAGAGATATTCAATGTGTGCTGGCCTATGTATGCAGCTATGCCTGCAGTTCTGAAAAAAGCTGTATTACAGGCATATGAAAATTGCGGCTGGGATCTGATAACCTCTGAAAATAAAAATGGTTATAATATATATCCTAATTTTATTGATCTGTTAAATGAGCTTGTTTCGGTTATCAAAAATTCTGCTTATTCGGAAGAAGTCAAAAGCAATTATACAGGTTCACTTGTAACAAGAGTTGAAACTCTTACAAACGGACTTAATAGTCTTGTTTTTGCATCGGATGAAACCGGAGATGATATTTTATTTGGACAAAATGTTATAGCAGATCTGAGCAGAGTTGGCTCAATGGAAACAAAGTCATTGATAATGGGTGTGCTGATCATGCGTCTTGGTGAGTACAGAATGTCTGAAAACAAGGGTATGAATCTGCCTTTAAGACATGTTACAGTACTTGAAGAAGCCCATAATATATTAAAGCGGACAAGTACAGAGCAGGATCCGGAAAATCCGAGCCTTTCTGGCAAATCCGTTGAACTTATATCCAATGCTATTGCGGAAATGAGAACATATGGTGAAGGCTTTATTATAGCTGACCAGTCACCGTCAGCAGTGGATACTTCTGCTATTAAAAATACAAATACTAAAATTGTTATGAGATTGCCTGATGAAATAGACAGAAGAGCAGCAGGAAAGGCTGCGGCATTAACTGATGAGCAGATAAGTGAGATCGCAAGGCTGCAGAAGGGTGTAGCTGCTATATATCAGAATGACTGGGTGGAGCCTGTTTTATGTAAGATCAATAAATTTGAAGGGGATGAAACACCTTACAGGAATGAAACGATGAATATCTCCCGTGAATCCTTTAATAACACCAAAACAGTAATTCAAAATCTTATGCTTAAAAAGATGAATGCAAGACTTGATATGAACATACATGAGTTGTCAAAGATAATAATGGGATTGAACATAAAATCTGAAACTAAGATAAAGGCACTTAATGCATTAAAAACAAATGGGGCCTGTGAGCTTTCTGATATCAGTCCGGTTATATATGAATTGATCTCTACTCCGTCAATAGAAAAGGAAGCGGAATATGCTGAATCAATTGAAGAATGGAAAAATGTCTTTTTGTATTCCGGAAACAGCGGTATTGCTGATTTGGATGAAATGTCTCAAAATACCATTATTGAATGTATCCTTCGAGAGCAAATTGAAAGATTTAATAAACCAAAAGAATATCTGGAAACATGGTATAGTTTCCTGAGAGGGGAGGTGATGTGATGAGCAATTTTGAAGTAAGTGAAGTTAAGGAATTAGGGAATTCATTAGAGAAAACAGAAAATAAGATAAATGCATTTGAAATGAAAGACAAAGAGGTTACATTGCCCGAACATATAAAAACAATTAATGAGGAGTATGCAGGAAAGGAATATCCCAATACAGATGTAAAATATCAAAAACATGCTTTTAAGTATAATGGTGAAAAAGTTGAGGGCGTATTTCCTAAATTTGACAGTAAATTTGAAACTATGTTACCTAAAGATTTAAGGACTATGTCCGACAGGGAACAGTTTAAGTACTGTACGGGTGAGCTTGCTAAAAAAATAGAAAATGTTCCGGAACTTTCTGATAAGTTTACTGACCGCCAGCTGGAGCAGATCAGAAACGGAGAACCAAGAATATCCGGGCTGACATGGCATCATAACGAAATACCCGGTAAAATGCAGTTGGTTGATGCTGAAATACACGGTATATGCAGACATACAGGCGGCAGAAGTATATGGGGCAATGGATCTGAATACAGATAGGAGGGAAAACATGGATATTACATGGAAATATAAAATAGAAGTTAAGGATCCGGATATTTTTAATAAAATTGAAAAAACACAGGGTGTAAAATTTCCGGAAGAGTTGAAAGATTTTATCTTAAAAAATAATGGAGCCACACCTTCAAAATATAATTTTATGTTAGGTGCAGATGAAAAAGTTTTAGGGGCTGTCTTATCTTTTAACGAAAATGAAAAAGATACAGATACTGTTTTTACAGCTCTTTATTCAATTAATGATAAAAATCTTATGCCATTTGCTATTGATCCTTTTGGTAATTATATATGCTATACGCTAAACAGTAAGGAAATTGTTTTTTGGGATCATGAGAATAATATTACTGAGTCAACACATAAAGGATTAGAGTCTTTTTTGGAAAGTTTATATTAATTAATTTAAAGTTATTGAGACATAATATTTTTATGCAGGTAAATATCTGAAAGGTTAATTAGTTGTTCTGTATATTTGAATATTCATTTTTATGGGAAGGTATTTGCCTTCCCATTTATTTTAGCAATTCATCATATGTGGTTTCAAGTATGTCTCTTATAGCTCTGAGCTGAACGACCTGAATGTGCTGTATACCGCGTTCAATTTTAACCAAAGTTTCCCGTGTAAGGGGAACTCCCATGAGCTGAGCTTTTCTTACAAGTTCAGTTTGTCCAATTCCTCTGGATAGACGTATTTCCCTTATATTTTTGCCTATACAGCCTGTGGCATCCTGTTTGATTTTCTGATTTGACATGGTAACCCTCTCCTTTTAGAACTAGTATTGGTTCTTTTTTGTTGATTATAATTAAAATCAATGGTAAAATGGGACTGAAACTAGTCCATGCAAAGGAGAGGGAGATCATATGAAGAGTAATACATGCTGTTTTACAGGTCACAGAGATTGTGCCGATAACAGTGAGATAAGAGAAAAACTAATGTCTGTTATTACAGAGCTTATTACCGTAAAGGATGTAAAATATTTTGGCGCCGGGGGTGCACTTGGGTTTGATACTACAGCAAGCTTATGTGTTTTGGAACTTAAAAAGACATATCCATGCATAAAACTTATACTTGTGCTTCCCTGTCCGGAACAGGATAAGTACTGGTCATACAATGATAAGGAAGTATATGAATATATTAAGAAGAAGGCTGATAAGATCGTGTATGTTTCCGACAAATACACGAATGGATGTATGCATAAGAGAAACAGATATCTTGTGGATAACAGCAGATACTGCGTTGCTTATTGTGTAAAAAATAGGGGAGGGACGTATTATACACTTAATTATGCAGAGAGGAGAGAGCTTGAAATTATAAGGATATGAAGATACTATACTTATAGTTTATTTTATTCTAAAAAAATAAAGAAATGAATAAATAGTTTTAAGAGTATCATAATGTGCCTGCATGCATGAGTAATAAGTTCAATATATATGATATCAACAGAGATGTGTATTGTTTATAGTATAGATAAGTGATGATTAGATTAGAGCCAGAAAGATTTGGGACTATATATTAGGTAGGAAATATCTGAATACAATTAGAGTAATGTATTCAAGAGAAGAAATTGACAGTAGCTTGCTGGTAGAAAATAACAAGGATAAAACAACAAGTGGTAACACAAAGTAACAGTAATATATGCTATAATGGTATTAAGGAGTTCCTTAACATTTTTTGACTTTACTAATTAAATACTTAAGGGAGGATGTAATTAATATGTAGACAAAACTTATTATTAATATATTAAATATATTGCAAATTTTGAGGTGTTGTGGTATTATATAATTATCAGCACTTATATTGATTGAGTGCTGATAATTTAATATAATTATTGCTAAGACTTGTAATAGCTGAGGAGGTAAAATATGAGCTTACAGAGTGAATTTTTAGCATTCCACGACAGAATAAAATTGGATTATGATGTAAATCGTGAATTGGCAACTAAACGTGATACTTTAGTTAAAATCCTTAATGATAGTGGTAAATTGCCGAGTTTTAAAATATTGAATCAAGGAAGCTATAGTATGTATCTTGGTACAGAACCTTTGAAAGGAAGGGAATATGATATTGATGTTGGATTAAGATTTAATGAAAATTGTACTGATTATCAACCAATGGAGTTAAAAAATATAATTTATGATCTTTTGAAAAATCACACTGATTATGGGGCTGAAATTAAAAAGCCTTGTGTCACAATAACATATAAAAAAGATGGTGAAGCTGCTTATCATATTGACTTAGTGGTGTACACATATGAAAATAAAGAAGACCAATATAGTCAAATGTATTTAGCTAGAGGGATAGAAGAAGGTTCAGATGAAACTTTTTGGGATATGTCAGATCCAGCAGGACTAGTTGATTATATTAATAATGCAGTTGAAAATAAAGATGACCGTAATCAGTATCGAAGGATAATACGTTATTTAAAAAGATGGAAGAATTTAAAATTTAATAGCAGTGGACATGCTGAACCAGCAAGTATAGGAATTACTTTGATTGCAGCTGATAAATTTACCCCATGTCTGAACAATAATGAAGATGAATATGATGATTTAAATGCTCTACTTTCTTTAGCAGAAGAAATTAAATCTATGTTTGCTCCTGTTGGTATAAATGAAAAAGGGAGATTATTATATCGTATTAAATATCCTATGCCGAGTTCACTAGCATTTTCAAATAATACTGATGCATTTGGAAAAATGACTGATTCACAGATGACAGACTTTAAGGATAAAATAGATAAGCTAGTTCGAGACCTGCAAGCTGTTAAAGAGGAGGTGGACGAGATTGAACAATGTAACATGTTACAAAAAATTTTTGGAGAAGATTTTCATGTTCCAAATGTTGAATCTGTCTCAAAACAACAGCATAATTATATCCCAATGTCTAGTGCATCAGGAGTAATCTGATATGGATGCAAAAGTAATTAGAGATGCTCTTTTGGAGAACAATATGGTTGCTGCAGTTGTAAAAATAAATAAAAACCAATATTGTGATATTTCTTACGAATATTTATATTCTTGTGAATTCATAGTAGATACAAAAAGAATTCCAGTTTATATAGGTATTCCAATCAACTGGGAGCAGGAGTTATTTGACATTTATATAGAAAATTATAAAGAGTTTCCGTATATTCCTCATGTTGATATTAAAGGAAAACTTTGTTTATTTGATTTAGAGGGAGTATTAATTGATAATGATTTTGTTGGATTGTTATATCAATGCATTGATCGAGCTGTTCTTATTATATCTGACGGATTAAATAGGAAGAATCAAATTGATTTTATTCAAGAATTTGACGCATACTGGGAACAACTAAAAGAGCATCAAATAATTAAATGTGTTATACCTAACGAAAAAAAATCACAAAAAATTAAATTTGTTGATTCCATAAGTAATCATAAAAAAAGTGATAATAATATAAACAATATAAAAAGATTTAAAAATTCTGTTGCATTTGCTGCTCCAGATATGGATAGTTTTTCTACATGGCAAATAAAAGGTACACGGCAAAATGGTGTATATTTTTATCTGGAACCAAATGAATATATTTATCCACCAGATCCAAGAAATAAAATTAAACTTGAATATTTTAATAATTTATTAAAATTTTGTATTGCTGATAAAGATTTAAAGATAAAAACGAAGAATATGAGAAATACAGTATTTATCTTTGAAATTAAACAGCCTAATGGGGATAGAGTTTGCATTGGTGTTTTATTAAAAAATGTAATATTAGATTTAAAAGATGGAGTATATCAAATAAATAATGTTAAAAAAATAGAAATGTATCCATTAATTGTTACAAGACTTGATAAAAAGCATTTGATGAGCAGAACGTCTGATGTATATTGTTTAAATAAGAAAAAAATTTTATTAATAGGATGCGGTTCTATAGGTAGTTACTTAGCTAATGAATTAATTAGAGCTGGGTTTGAAGATATTACATTCATTGATAATGATATTCTAAAAGAAGAAAATATTTTTAGACATTTATTGGGTGCTGAGTATGTTGGAATGTATAAAGCGGAGGCATTGGTAAAATATTTTAAAAAGAATATTCCATGTTTAAAATTAAACTCTATTTGTGAATCTATGCAAGCACTTATTTCTGAACATGAGGTAATACTAAAAGATTATGATATGATTATTTCAGCTACAGGCAATCACAATATTAATCGATTTTTGAATAAAGAAATCTATGGTAAGGGAATTAATATTCCTGTTGTATATGCTTGGAACGAACCATTGGATATAGGTTGCCATGCAGCTGTCATACAATATAAATACAAAGGATGTTATGAATGCTTTTTAGATAGAACTAGTACAACTGATGAATTATTTGATGCAACTGCCTATTGTGAAAGAGAACAAAAAATTATAAAAAAAATTGCAGGTTGTAGCAGTTCTTTTATACCATATGGATCAACTGTATCCTTGAAATCAGCATTACTTTGTATGGATCTAATAAATAAACTGCTGGACAATAGATGTTATTGTAATGTATTAGTTTCGCTTAAAGGAGATGGGTATTATTTTAAAAAATTGGGATTTAATGTTACAGAAACGTATAAGAGACAAACTGAAAATTTGGATATTTCAGATATTGGGGAAAAATTCTCAAAAAGATGTGAGATATGTAAGCAAATCTGCAATTATAAAAAGCAAAGATAGGAAAATAAAGATATGTGATAATATATTAATGTTAATAAGTCACCACATTCAAAATAGTAAGGATTCTTATGAAGCTGGTGGAGTTTTAATAGGCAGAGAAAATTTATGCGATAATAGCCTAATTATAGAATTTGCAACAGAGCCAATGGATAATGATAAAAGAAGTAGAAATAGATTCTACCGTAATGATAGAGGGCATATTGACTTTTATAAAAATCTTTATAATAAAAATCATGGTATATATAAATATGTTGGTGAGTGGCACACACATCCAGAAAATATTCCTATACCTTCGAGCATAGATTTGAATAATTGGAAACGACTTGCTAAGAATTCAAAATATGATACAAAGTTTATTCATATAATTGCTGGCTGCAAAGCTATAAAATTGTGGGAAGTTTCATATGTAGATAAGAAAGTAGTTGAATTAGCGACATTATTTTGGAAGGATGTGTATTGTGATAACAATAATATATAGGATAATTGATTGGGGTTTTCAAATATTTCAAATCTGTGTTATTATGTTGCTAGCAGTCATTGTGTGGATGCTTGATCTGGCAACTCTAATGGAAAGAATTTTTATGAATGTAAGTGTAGATTTTAATAATTTGAAATATTATTTTTTAATGAGGGGCGGTAATGGACTTATTACGCTGGTATTTTTAATAATTTTATTAAAGATTTTCCATAAATATAATGGAGATAAAATTTTGAATAAAGGTAAATTATACCATGATCATTGTTACATAGGATATATATTATGTTCAAAAGTACTGGGATATAAAAAGTGTAGTCTAATAAGAGTTCCAATAGCAATGCAATTCAAACTTATTATTAATGATACCTTTGATGAATACTTTTATGGTGAAACTGATGATTATAAGTCCACTAAATGTGAAAATATAACCATAAAAGGAATAAAGGATGCATATACAAGTACAATAAATCTTGTGCTTTCTGACACGTATCCAATAAAAAAAGAAATGTTGCCAGAGAATGTGAGAAATTTATCAACAATCTATATCTCAAGAGATAATGAAGGTAATTCTGTTCGTGCGTTCAGTAGTGCTTTTTGTGAACAAATTCGTAATATTGTATCAAATTTGCCTGATGAAGTATATAAAATAAATCTATATTCAACTTTGAATGCAAAGCATTGTTATTGGATTGCTAGAAATGTTTTTAAGCAAGGTGGCAGAAGTAATATTAAGAGCTTAATTGTTTTCCCTCAATCACATAAATATGGCCTATGGAATTTTTCGGAAAAGGGAGTGACAATTTTTAATGATAAATATTAGATTTTCACATACAGTATTGTATAAATGATTCGTTGAATTCTCTTTGAAAATAATTAGGAATGCTGAAATGGTAATAATGTGTTTAGTGTACGGCAGTTTAATATATGTAATTTAAAATGAAAGAAATATTTCAGTAAAAAGCAAAGGATATTATATAAATTAAAAGATGTCTAAGTAAATAAGGTGATATGAAGCAAGATATTCATATCACCTTATCTTGTCTAAATTATTTTGATATCTTCGTTGTAGAAATATATATTGTCGTTTAATTTATCTGTTTTGGTGACAACAGTGTTATTTACATTCTTCACCATTTCCCTTACAAATTCAAGTGATACAAAGATTTCGGGGATAATGATACAAAGATTTCGGGGATAATGAGGGTTTCGTTTATGGATGAGGGGAGGATGTAAAAGTTTTTGTTGAGCTAGTTTCTTGTTTCTGAGAGGATGTCGTCATTGTATTTTTGTGTTTATATTTGAAAATTTGACTCAAAAAGATGTTGTTAAATGGGATTTTTTCAGCTGTCTCGAACCGTTATTTTGTTACCTGCTCTTGCCACCTGAACTTGAAGCTAAAGCGCTGGAATCGCACTTGCATAGCAGGTGGTTTATTTTCCTCCAACACAAAAAAGAACATTGAGGTTAGTCAATGTTCTTTGAAAAATTATAATATTACTTTAACATACGAATTTTTGTCAGGTACAACAAAATTATTATTTTTATCCTTTTGTAGAGTAGCTTTTTGAAAATCAATAAAATCCATGATTTCGTTCAGACAATCATAAAGTGTTTTATGTGCTTCTGCTAAAACAGATATACTATCGTCTAAGTCTAATGATATTGAATCAAACTCACTTGTTAGATGTTGAGTATTTCCATCCGCACCAGTTCTGTTAACATCAAGTGGTGAGACAGGCTTGAGACCAATAAAACCAATGCCACCTTTGTGTTTAGCATAATTTGCCCATGAATTTATATCGTTTAAGCCATTTCTACATTTTTCCAAAATATTCCACAAAGTATTTAGGTTTAAATTTGAAGAACTTGCAATATGTAAATCTTTTATTGATTTATATGTGCATAGACGAAGAATATCTTCAAACGTCAAATTGGAATTATATTTTGGCATAGATTTATAAAGTTCAAACGCTAAAAATATAATTTGTAAAATATAATCAAAACAATTATTGTACCATATAATTGCAGTCTTACAATTCATAGTCCTTACTTGAAAAATTGCACAGTAGCCTGATTTCCAATTTAAATTACAATCATAGTTCAAAATGTTATGACACATCAATAAATAGTATCGTGCAGTTTGTAGACACTCTTCAGCTTTTTCAAAAAACTTTGCCGCTTTATAATAAGCATAATTACTTATCTGTAAATATATTTCTAAAGGGATTATCTCATTTTGATATCTTTCAAAAAATTTAAGAGAATTAGAAAATGATTTTATATTGTTAGAATATTCTTCAAATGTTATCTTTTTCCCTTTATATATAAGAGCACATTTGGGCAAAAGGTTTTCTAATGAAAATTCTCCTGATTTAAATTCGTCTGAAAAACCTTCTAATGTATATTCCTTATCTTTATATAATAGTTTTAAATACTGATTACATTCGGGTTCTGTTCTTGATATAAATGAAGTACACATAATGTCATCACGCTCCTTTTTTGTATTATATCACGCTCCTGTCTTAATTTCAATTCGCATACTTACCAAACTTCACTAAATATATATATCTTATACAAGCCCCCGTTTCAATTTCTGCGATACATTTTAATATCGGGGAGATGTGCGGGGGGACAAACAGCGTTATCAAGTGTTTTTTATCTTAATGCCTATTTTCTGTTTCTTCTGTTATACGCAGAGTGCCGACAGGTTATCATTCCCACAAGATATGTTCGTTTATCTCCGCAAGAGACAGAGGGACGGAGAGAGACCTCTGGAAAGTCTTTCATTAATATCTTGTAACCTCCAAATTTTTATTAAAAGTACAAATATACAAATTACAAAAAATAATTTCTATACAAGGCGATATGAATCAGAAATTCATATCACCTTGTTTTGACTAAATTATTTTAATCTCTCCATTGTAGTAATATATATTGTTGCTTAGTTTATCGGTTTGGGTGACAATAGTCTTATTTACATCCCTTACCATTTCCCTTACAAAATCAGGCGTTACAAAGCTTTCGTGGATAATGAGGACTTCGTTTATTGATGAGGGGAGAACGTAAAAGTTTTCGTTGAGCTTGTTTTTTATTTTTGAGAGGATATCGTCAAAGGCGATATAGGCAGCGCCTTCAACACCGTATATATTGCTGAGCACAAATACCGGGTATTCGGGAGTATTGTCAAGCAGGTCATCTGGGGCGTTCATAGCTTTAAGGGCATTTTTTAGTGTTATGACTTTTGGCGGAAGCAACCTTCTTGTGTTTGCCTTTGCAAGCTCAAACAGTTCATTTGGATCAAGATTAACGGTCTTAAGCAGGCTGTCATTAACGATCGAGCCTGAAAAGCCGTATTCATTTCTGGTTATTATCCATCTGAATATAAAAGCTAAATCTAAAAATTTTATGTGTGGGATGGTTTTAAGAAGCTCCTTGTTTGCCTCTGCATTTATAAGTACAAGGACGATGTTGTCCTTTATGTTTTTATCGTAGATATATTTGTCTGGGACCATGTTAAAGCCTTCCGTGATTATATCTGCAGCTTTCTTTAAAACTATGTCTATATTTTCACAGCTTGTGTAATAAGTGTACATATTGTCAATGTAGACTACGGGAGAGGTGTTTACCTTTTTGCTCCTGTCAATAAGGCAGAGGGCGTCAAGGGTCTCATTTATTTTATGTACCTTTGTGACTTCAACATTGTAGGCTTTATATTTCTCCGGAATATATTCTTTGATTCTGTTAATAAGCATTTCTTTAAATTCATCATATTTCAGCATATAGATCATCCTCTCTGTAAAAATCTGTTTCATACAGCAATTCCTCAATATCCATATAGTCATAGCCTGAGTCTAAAAGTTCTAAAATTGTTTCCTCGTCTATACCTACGGTTTTACCATAGTAGATAAGATCATTAAGGTATTCCGTTTCATATGTTAATTTGGTTTTACTGCGGCTGTAGCTGTAATAGGGGTAATTGTAAAATCCATAGCTTTTGAATATATCAAATTCTCCTTTTGTAATTTTCCCGCAGGTATTGAATTTTAATATTTCACCGTCGGCAATTTTTATTTCCTTATAATTCTTCAATCCAAGTTTCTTTAAAGCTTTTGTAAGGATAGCTTCTGTTGAAGCATAGATATAGTAACCTTTGAAATGTGCAATGCACATAGGATTGTCACCCTTGACTATGAAAAGCTCATTGTTCTTATTAAGTATAGTAAAGCAAAAAGAACCCTCGACTTTTTCTGCCATGTATTTGATGGTTTCAAAGTTGAGGGCTTTCTTCTTTTCTATGAGCTGTACCGCTATGTAGGAATCTGTTTCTATTTTAGGTACAGGTATCTTTTCTGTCTTTCTCAATGTCACATCGTTGTAAAGTACTCCGTTGTGAGCGAGGGCAAAGCCAAGCTTTTCGGAATAGAAAGGATGATTGTTTATGTTGTTCTTTTCACTTCCCTGGGTGGTCATTCTTGTGTGTCCCATAATAACAGAAGGGTTGCCTTTGAGTTTAAATCTCATTTTGTGAGCAGGCAAAGGTTTCTTGTATATTATCATTTCGTCTCCTGCCTTGTAGGCTATGCCTGTGGCATCCGTACCTCTTGCCTCACATTCTCTTGACAGTACTTTTAAAATTCTTTCCTTCTGTCTTACTGACAGAGTATTGTTATAATCAATCAAACCAAATAAACAGCACATTATTATTCGACCTCACTTTCATAAATATTTCTTTCGTTAAGATATGTAATAAGTTCATTGTGTTCATCAGTATTCAGTCTGCTTACAAATTCAGGCCATGAAAGGTTCTGAATTTCTTCATCAGACATAGAAAGAGCCACATTGCAAATTTCATTAACTAACTGCAATGTGGCTATAAATGTATTGTATTTAAGAGTTCCTCTGAACATTCGGAATTCTACTGTATTGTAGTTCTGTATGTTGATACATCTGTATCTGCTGTAATTGTTGTTTTTGGCATCGTCCATAAGCTCTTTTGGCCTGCTTTTCATACCGTATCTTGCAGCC
>CAJFNV010000083.1 GCA_904395805.1 Candidatus Gallispira edinburgensis
AAGGTGACTGAGGATTTTTCCCTGTTCAAGCTCCGCAATACTGCTCGCCCAAGCATCCAGGGAGGGGACCGCGTCAGTTCAGCACTTTCGCTTTCAGCGAAAGTCAGCCTGCGGCTGCCCGCATTTTTCTTGCGGTGCATAGGTGGAGGATTTTCTCCTGTTCTAGCTCTCAACAATGCTGCTCGCCATTGAATCGGGAGAAGTTACCCGACGACACGCAGTGTCGCTTTTGCATTAAGCAAAAGTTCTGAACAAGCAACCAAGGAGCTGTCAGCATAGCTGACTGAGGGTTTTCCGTTAAACCACACTATTTATAACAAAGACCACATAAAAACAAGATAGCATTGAAGAATAACTCCAATGCTATCGATAAAAACAATTAATTACCCTTTAAATTACTCAGCTGTATAAGCACCGTCCTGAATAACAGCAACCTTAGCAGACTTATTTGGCTCACCATTTTCATTAAATGTCATTTCGCCTGTAAGACCGTCAACAGTAATCTGAGTCATAGCTGCAATTAATGCTTCGTTAGAAGTATCTCCACCGGCCTGTTCAATAGCCAGCTTAATAGCATATACAGCATCATAGCCGTCAGCAGCGAACTGATCAGGCTCAGCATTGTATGAAGTCTTGTATTTTTCAACAAACTGCTGGATCTTAGGATCAGAGTCAGTTGAAATAAAAGGTGTAAGGAATGTAGCACCATTAATATTAGTTGTGTCGCCGTTTAACTGCTTGATAACTCCGTCCCAGCCGTCACAGCCGAAATATGGAAGGTCTATACCAAGAGTAGCAGCCTGGTCTGTAATGTAGGCAACATCTGAATAATATATTGGTAAGAAAATACAGTCAGCACCTGATGACTTAACCTTAGTAAGCTGTGTATTAAAGTCTACATCACCTGTTGTAAATGATTCGTCTGTTGCAACGCTTCCGCCAAGTTCAGTAAACTTAGCAACAAATGCGTCATGAATACCCTTGCTGTATTCATCACCGTTGTTGTATATAATTGCAACATTCTTATATCCCTTGTCAGTAATATACTGAGCCATTGTTTCACCCTGTAAAGGATCTGTGAAACAAATTCTGAAAGAGTTTGAACCGTTTGTACACTCAGCAGCAGAACCGCTTGGTGTGATCTGAAGGATACCATCAGCCTCACTTACAGCACTTACAGCTATTGAACAACCGCTTGTAACAGCACCCACAATAGCACCTACGCCCTGATCCATAAGTGTATTGTAAGCATTTACGGATTTTTCTTCATCACACTCATCATCTTCAAATATAAGCTCAAGCTGCATACCGTTTGCTCCGCCTGCCGCATTGATCTCATCAACAGCGATCTGAGCACCGTTCTTAACAGAAGTACCGTAACTGGCCTGATCTCCTGTAAGAGGTCCTATACCTCCGATTTTAAATGTAGTACCATCAGCACTCTGATTTCCTGCGTCACTGCTTGAGCAGCCTGCAAAGCTGACTGTCATTAAGCCCGCAGTTAATAAAGCTAAAACACGCTTTAACTTCATTATTTTCACTCCCTTTAGATATTAAATTTTAATTACTCTGCTTCGTTTTCAGCATCTGTACTTTCTTCAGCCTCTTCAGTTTCTTCACTCTTATTAGTCTTAGAAGGTCTTTCAAGAGTTTCCTTAATGCTTAAGCTTATCTTCTTAGCCTCAAGATCAAGCTCAGTAACCTTAGCCTGAATTTCCTGACCGATAGTAAGCTCATCCTCAGGCTTTTCAACATGCTTGTAAGCGATCTGAGAAATGTGAACAAGACCGTCTACACCTTCTTCAAGCTCAACAAAAGCACCGAAAGGAACCATTCTTACAACCTTACCTGTAACAACATTGCCTACAGCATACTTTGCAGCTGCATCCTTCCATGGATCTGCGTTAAGATCCTTAAGAGATAATGAGATCTTACCCTTTTCAGGATTTACATCAAGAACTGTAACTGTAACTTCGTCACCAACGCTTAATACATCAGTAACCTTCTTAACTCTGCCCCAGCTCATTTCAGAAATATGGATAAGTCCGTCAACTCCTCCGATGTCAACAAAAGCACCAAAGTCAACGATTCTGCTTACCTTGCCCTGAATTCTGTCACCAACATGGAGTGAAGCAAATACTTCAGCTCTCTTAGTGTCGATTTCTTTCTGTACAAGAGCCTTTCTGCCTACAACTATTCTTCTCTTTGATCTGTCAAATTCAAGAACTTCAAATTCATACTCGTTACCGATAAAAGCAGATAAGTCCTCAACATATCTGTTAGAAATCTGAGAAGAAGGAACAAATACTCTCGCACCGTTCACCATAGCAATAAGACCGCCCTTAACCTGCTCAGTAACCTTACCTTTTACAGTTGTGCCATTATTAAAAGCTTCTTCAATAACAGCATAATTCTTATCAGCATCAACCTTCTTCTTTGAAAGCTGAACATTACCGTCACCATCATTAACTCTGATAACAAAAACTTCAATTTCGTCACCCGGCTTAACTACATCAGCAGGGTTTACACTTTCATCGTCAGAAAATTCTGACCTTGCAATAATACCGTCAGACTTATATCCTAAATTTACAGATACTTCACCTGCATCTGATACACTGATTACTGTACCCTTTACAATTTGACCTGTTCTTAATGTCACTAAGGAATCATCAAGCATCTCTTCAAAAGATTTGTTTTCCATTTCACTCATAGCGTTTACTGCCTCCTTTATTATGACCGATGGCGTAGATGCACCGGCGGTTATCCCCATTGTACCATTTTTTTTAAGATTTTGCAACTCTAAATCGCAAATTCTTTCACATAAATATACATTTTTGCAATATTTTTTACTTATTTCATATAATTTTCTCGTATTTGAGCTGTTTTTATCTCCCAGAACGATCATCTGGTCTGCAATTTTAGCAATTTCAACGGCTTCTTTTTGTCTGTCGCCAGTAGCAGAGCATATAGTTCTGAATATTTCAATATTGTCACTTTTTTCATTCAGACATTTAACAATACTTTCAAACACATCTGTCTGGAATGTTGTCTGAACAACAAGAGCATAATTTTTGTTACTGTCAAGCTCTGTGTTCTGAGCCTCTTCAAGAGAATTTACAATAATTGCAGTATTATTGCACCATCCGTTTATGCCTATTATTTCCGGGTGACTTTTGTTGCCTACAATTATTACAGCCTTACCTTTATTATAGCTTTCTCTGACTATATTATGAATTTTTTTTACAAAAGGACAGGTACAGTCAGTGTATTTGAGTCCTCTTTCTTCAATTGCACTGTATACCTCGGGAGGAACACCGTGGGAACGTATTATTATTTCCCCTTCACTGACCTCATCAAGGTTTTCGGTAACATGTACGCCCTTTTCAGCCAGATCCCCCGTAACCTCCTTATTGTGAATAATAGGTCCGTAGGTATATATGTTGTCCTGACCTGCCTTGCTGTAGGCATAGTCTACAGCTCTTTTAACGCCAAAGCAGAATCCCGCCGATTTGGCAAGTATAATTTTCATACTGACCTCCCGTATATGAGTTCTTTTATTTTTCTGTTGTTTCAAAAACACGAAATTAAATTCCAATTTACCGCACTGATACTTGCAGGTAACTAAAAGCCTCCCTTGCCTAAAGGGAGGTGGGCTGTGCCATAGGCACAGACGGAGGGATTCCCCTAAATTCCAATTTACCGCACCAACAACCTAACAACCCACCATTTGTAGGGGCGAGCATTGCTCGCCCGCAATTAGCTACCTTTTAATAGAGCTGTCAAGCAAAAATTAACTGAGGGTTTTCACTCCTCACTCCTAATTCCTAACTTTTTCAGTCCCTCACAACGCTCATAATTTTATCCTTCACCTGCTCAATTGTAAGTCCCGTCGTATCAATAACAACAGCATCTTTTGCAGCCGCAAGAGGATTTACTTCTCTGTTTTTGTCATAGTTATCTCTTTCTACTATTTCCTTTACTATATTGTCATAGTCAAAAGTAATGCCCTTTTCATCAAGCTCATTGCATCTTCTCTTAGCTCTTTCCGAAACATCGGCATCAAGATATATTTTTGTTTTAGCATTTTTAAGTACATTCGTACCTATATCCCTGCCGTCCATTACAACCTTGTTTTTTTCGGCAATTTTACGCTGTATCTCAACAAGCTGTGTCCTCACCTCGGGTATTGCAGCCACCTTAGAGGCAGCCTCTGCAACAGGCTGTGTTCTTATTTCATCTGTTACATCCCTGCCGTTTAAAAATATTTTCTGAATACCCTTATCAAATTCAAGGCTTATGTCAACATAAGGAAGAACCTCTTTAATTTTTTCATTATCATCAAGACTTATTCCCTTATTTAAACAGCAAAGCCCTACAGTTCTGTACATTGCTCCCGTATCAACATATATATATCCAAGTTCCTTTGATATAAGCTTTGCAACTGTGCTCTTACCTGAGCCTGCAGGACCGTCAATTGCCACAGCATCAATTTTAGACTTATTCACTATGTCGGGTCTCAGTCTTTGGGCACCCTTTAAGTATATATGCTTCATGTCCTTCTGTCTTTTGTATGTTTCAATATTTACTGCAGCTCTCACACACATTTCAAGGCTTCCCTTTACATAAAGCTCCTGAACACACATAAGGGCAGCATCAACAATACCTATTTCCCTTGCCGCAACAGCAGGATAAGCCGCATCCAGATCTCTTGTGCAAGTAAAATATATTGACACTATATCTTCAATATTTATATTATTTGCATTAATTATTTCATTAAGCATTAATTTTGTATTTTCCCAAATACATTCCCTGCTGTTTTCCTCAACGGTAACAGCACCTCGAATACAACAGTTCATTTGTATTCTCCTCCTTAGCAATTAGTTCCCGCAATATATCCTGTTGAAAAAGCTATCTGTAAATTAAAGCCTCCCGTAAAGGCATCAACATCAATAACTTCTCCCGCAAAATACAAGCCTTTTACAATTTTTGACTCCATGGTTGAAGGGTCTATTTCATCAACAGAAACACCGCCCCTTGTGACCACCGCCTCATTATATCCTGATGTATCGGTAATATTCAATGTCATATCCTTTATTATTCCAAGGAGCCTTCCTCTTTCTTCCTTTGTAATACTGTTCACCTTTTTATCCGGCTCTATTTTTGAAAGCCTTATTATAACAGGTATCATCTTCTGAGGAAGCAGATCATCAAGAGCATTTTTAAAATCCTTGTTTGCATACTTCTGAAAATCCCTTAAAATTCTGTTATCCAGTTCCTTATTGTCAAGGGCAGGCTTCAGGTCAATGTGAAGCTTTGGCTTTTCATCAATTCTGTCATTTATATACCTGCTTGCCGAAAGAATAACAGGTCCCGTAACACCGAAATGAGTAAACATCATTTCTCCGAAATCACTGTAAACCTCTTTATTGTCAATTGTTATTTTAATTTTTATATTTTTAAGACTAAGCCCCATTAAATCGGCAGTCCATTTTTCTCTTACCTTTAAGGGCACAAGAGAAGGATAGCATTTTGTAACAGTATGCCCCATTTTTCTTGCGAATTTATATCCGTCACCTGTTGAGCCTGTAAGCGGATATGAAAGTCCACCCGTAGCAATTACAAGACTGTCACATTCGAGCATTCTGCCATCTTTAAGCTTAACGCCCTTTATTTTCCCGGCTTCGGCTATTATGTCACAAACTTCTGTTTCATACATTATGTCACAGCCCCTAGTTTTAACAAATTTTTCCATAGCCTTTACAATATCATTTGACTTTTCGGACTTTGGGAAAACCCTGTTTCCTCTTTCGATTTTAAGAGGCACATTCAGATTTTCAAAAAAATTCATCAATGCACTGCTGTCAAAGGTATAAAAAGCACTGTACAAAAAATAGGGATTCCCCGGGGTATTGGCAATAAGTCCTTCCGGATCGGAAGCATTTGTAACATTACATCTTCCCTTGCCTGTTATATACAGCTTTCTTCCCACTCTGTTCATTTTTTCAATAAGTGTAACACTGTTACCTCTTAAAGCAGCCTGTCCTGCTGCCATCATCCCTGCAGGTCCTCCGCCTATTACAATTACTTTCTTCATATTTCCGTTCCTGCCTGTACAATACAATTATAAGTACTTTTTCTTTATTCCGGAAGAATATATCCTGTATTCTCCCCACAGATCTTCAAGTTTGTCAAGACCTTCGGCTATGTTATCTTCACACTTTAAGCTTACAGCCACAAGAAGAGCATTAATAAGGCTCAATGGTGCCACAAGACTGTCTATGAAACTTAACATATCGCTTCTTGCAGTCAGACATATATTTGCATCCTTGGCAAGAGGTGACTGTGTACTGTCGGTTATGGCAATTGTCCTTGCTCCTCTTCCGTGAGCATACTCAACAGCCTTTACTGTCTTGTTTGAGTATCTCGGAAAGCTTATCCCAATGAGCAGATCCCCTTCTTTTATCCTGAATATGTGTTCAAAGGTCTCGGTCACAACTCCCGTTGAAGCATTTATAACGTCATCTCTCATCAAATTAAGGTAGAAATCCAGAAAATTAGACAAGGCAGATGAGCTTCTGCCTCCTACGATATATACTCTTTTAGCATTGATTATATAATCGACAGCCTCATCAAAATCTCTTTGGTCAATAGTATCAAGAGTGTTGGCGATTCTTGCGGCGTCACTTTCAAGGACACTTTTAAATATATGCTTATCAGATCTTACAATTCTGTCAGAGGAAACTTTCATTCTCTGTGAAGCAGTCAGCTCATTTTTAACAAGTTCCTGTAATGCCTCCTGAAGCTTAGGATACCCGTCAAATCCCAGCTCTATGGCAAATCTGACTACAGTTGACTCACTGACTCCCGCAATTTCACCAAGTCTTGATGCTGTCAGATAAACAGCTTTATCATAATGATCTTTCAGAAAGTTGGCAATTCTTTTCTGCCCCTTACTGAGATCACCCATCTTATCATCTATTATTTTTAACAAATCATAATTGCCGTTCATAACACTTTTCTCGTTTCTGAAATTTTATGCTGCTCCGCAAAACAGAGCAAATTAACAGCCACGGCTTACATCCGGGCGACTATTCCTGCAAAACCGAAAGCAAGCTTTCATTTTGCTGTTTACAAGTCATATAGTAACACAGTTTATTTTTTAAGTCAACAAAATTTCATCCTGTGTAATTAAAATATTTTACATAAATTTTGTATATAATACTTGATTATTTAATATTCGGTAGTATACTATCTGATGAAAGGATATGATAATATGTGGATTTTATTTGCAGCAGGCTCTGCATTTTTTGCAGGCATAACATCAATACTTGCAAAATGCGGCATAAAGGAAACAGACTCAGACGTTGCCACAGCTATAAGGACATTTGTGGTTCTTATATTTTCATGGCTTATGGTTTTTATCGTGGGCTCACAAAATACAATTAATGAAATTTCAGGCAATACCCTTGTTTTTCTCATACTTTCGGGTATAGCCACAGGAGCTTCATGGCTGTGCTATTTCAAGGCACTGCAGCTGGGGGATATAAACAAAGTTGTGCCTATTGACAAATCAAGTACCGTTCTCACAATTATTTTAGCATTTATACTCCTTGGCGAACCCATAGGCATATATAAGGCAACAGGAGTTATAGCCATAGGTATAGGTACATACATGATGATAGAAAGAAAGGAAACCTCAGAAAACACAGAAAACAGTAAAAGCTGGATAATATATGCCTTCCTTTCTGCTATATTTGCTTCCCTCACTTCAATTCTGGGCAAAATAGGCATAAGTGAGATCGAATCCAACCTAGGCACAGCAATAAGAACTGTTGTTGTTCTCATTATGGCATGGCTCATTGTTTTCATAAAAGGAAAAGGTAAAGAAATTCATAAAATAAAAGCAAAGGAGCTTATATTTATAATTCTTTCGGGTTTTGCCACAGGAGGCTCATGGCTCTGCTATTACAGAGCACTTCAGGACGGACAGGCAAGCATCGTGGTTCCTATAGACAAATTAAGCATACTTGTATCAATAGCTTTTTCATATTTTGTTTTCAAAGAAAAGCTTTCAAAAAAAGCCTTTGCAGGTCTTGTACTTATTACTGCAGGCACCCTTGTTATGCTTGTTAAATAGTAGTATTGACTATACCGATTTGAATTTTTCCTCCCCTGACAGCTAAATCCCAGTTTACCGCACTAACAGCTAACGACCAACCACCTGTAGGTGCACTTCAAATTTCAGCCGTTAAATTCTGTAATACAGAATTTTAACAAGGCTGAATTTTGAAACATTGCTCGCCCTCGGCTCCCTTGCCTAAAGGGAGCTGTCAAGCGTAAGCTTGACTGAGGGATTCCCTAAAGCTTGACTGAGGGGTTTATTCCCAGCAGTTAAATTCAAGTTTAACTCACCAACAACCTGACAACCCACCATTTTGTAGGGGCGATCATTGATCGCCCATGGCTCCCTTGCCTAAAGGGAGGTGTCAGCCGAAGGCTGACTGAGGGATTCTCCTAAATTCCTGTTTAACGCAGCAACAACCTGACAATCCACCACCTGTAGGGGCGAGCATTGCTCGCCCGCAATCAGCCTCCTTTGTA
>CAJFNV010000084.1 GCA_904395805.1 Candidatus Gallispira edinburgensis
ACCGGCATACGCCGGTCCCCCTCCTTGGCTGCTTAGGCGAGCAGCATTGCGTAGCAATGCGACCAGCCCTTTAGGCAAGGGAGGCTATATGTTGATGCTGCGGTAAATTGGAATTTAACAGAGTGTGGAGTGAGGAGGAATGAGTGATGAGTTAAATCCCTCAGTCAAGCTTACGCTTGACAGCTCCCTTTAGGCAAGGGAGCCTCGGGCGATCGATGATCGCCCCTACAAATGGTCGGTTGTCAGATTATTGGTGAGGTAAACTGGAACTTACAAAGGCAAACGGTTTGAAAGAGGTTTGCAGGCGGCAAATGTTCGTCTGCAAAATATCAGCAGCTTTCGGATGTAAAAGACTTAAGCTGTTAAATCAGCATATTTTTGTGCCGTTTGCACGGGCCTTGAACTTAAGCCCCAGAATTTCTGCAGCCCTTTTGCACATAATCATTCTGCCAAGGAAAATTTCAAAATAGTCCATAACAGTGCATATGCTGTAATCAAGGTTTAATTCAAGCTGTACCGAACCTTTATTTGGGTTTATTATAAGATTTGAGCTTTTAACTGCATAGTTTACCCTGTCATGTATATCAAAATCAGATTTCTTTTTTGTGCAGACTCTGTTACGGCGCACATCTGTTTTATCTGCCAGTATAAGTGCTGCTGATATAGGGTCAATTGCCGTGCCTGTCCTTTCATCATGCTGACCTATAGCCGAACATACAACAGCAACGTCCTTATAGTGCATACCCATATTTGTAAGTATCTGAAATGCCATTATTGCTCCGCTGTGAGCGTGGTCATTTCTGTTTATTGTATTTCCTATATCGTGCATATAGCCTGCAATTTTAGCAAGCTCAATCTCTCTTTTTGAATAATTGAGCCTTTTCAATATATTGCCTGCTGTCTCGGCTACAAGAGTGGCATGGGCTCTTGAGTGCTCTGTGTAACCCATTGCTCCTGTTACAAAATTTGCTCTGTCAATATAATGGTTTATCATTTCATTATTTTTAATGTCATTATAACTTATGTTTTTGTTCATTGTTCTACCTCTTTTCAAATGATAAAAATAATTATATGATACCATGGTCAAAGGGTCATATTTTTTGCACTTGCATGAAAAATATGGCTTTGTACTCTGCAAAACACGAGGAAACAGCTATTTTTGAAGAAAAACGGCAAAGTCTGAATATTTAAGGATATCCGAAGCGTAAAATGCAGGGAGATCCGTTGGTATCAAAGGGGCAAATATTTTTGCCCCTTGCATCATTATATTAGTTCTATGTAAAATTATCACTCATAAAGAGGTAAATTATTGGTAAAGGGAGAATTTTGCGGGAGAAACAGGAATTAAAGCATAATAGGTTAGCTTACAACTGACGGCTCCATTAAGGCAAGACTTACTGATGATAAAAAAGCATAGAAGTAAACGAAAATATTTGTAAATATAAAAAGTAAAGGCATATATTGATCAAAGCAATGTAACAGTTGACATTACAACGGAAAAGAGGTATTATTAAATTAAAGAACAGCAAAAGAAAGGTGGAGAATTTATGCAGATATCAAGCAGATTTACTATTGCTGTGCATATATTTACTTGTATTGATTTTTTTCAGAAGGATCATAAAATAACAAGTGATTTTCTGGCAGGCAGTACAAATGTAAACCCTGTTATTATAAGAAAAATATTGTCACAGCTCAAGGCTGCAGGTCTGGTAAATGTGGCAAGAGGCAGCGGCGGCGCAACTATTGCAAAACCTCTTTCGGATATCACTTTTCTTGATATATATAAGGCAGTGGAATGTATTGATAAGGGAGAACTTTTCCATTTTCATGAAAACCCAAATCCTGAATGTCCTGTGGGTAAAAATATACACAACATTCTTGATGATAAGCTCAGGAGGGTGCAGGAGGCACTTGAAAAAGAGCTTGCATCAATTACACTGGAGGATATAAGAGAGGGAGAAAATAAATATTTAAAAAGAAAAGATATTTGATATTAAACATTCCGGATCTCGGTATAAAAGATTCGGGGTGTTTTTTTTAAGAAAATTTTTAAAAAGTTTTGTTGTAACTATTGACATTACAACGATAATGTGGTATATTATGGTTGTAACGAAAATGATTACAACTGCAACAGGCTCAATTGAGAATATCACAGGTGCAGTATGGGAGGTATTGAATATGGATACAAAAGAATATTTACAGATTTTAAGAAATGAAATTCATTCAACTGTTTTTGCAACTTTAGATGAAAAAGGACGTCCACATACCCGTGTTATAGATATTATGCTTGTGGATGATGACAGCCTGTATTTTATTACAGCCAAGGGAAAGGCTTTTTATGATGAGCTTACAGGGCAGAAATTTGCTGCCATAAGCGGTATGACAGGGGGCGAGGGCAGTGATATTGCCCATGCATCAATAGAAAAGAAAGCAATTTCCGTAAGAGGATATGTAAAAGATATAGGTCCCGAAAAGCTTGACGAAGTATTTGAAAAAAATCCATACATGGCTGAAATATATCCCGATGAAAATTCCAGAACTGCACTTACTGTATTTCGTATGTCAGATGGTGAAGGAGAATTTTTTGATTTGTCTACAAAGCCTATTACAAGGGAGTCATTTATACTTGGAAACGGTCTTGACGGTAAAAAGAATTTGCAGGAGCATGGTTATTTTATAACGGATAAATGCAGGGGATGCAGAATGTGCTATTCAAAATGTCCTCAGAAATGTATTGATATGAGCAGTATACCTTTTGTAATCAAACAGGAAAATTGTCTGCACTGCGGTAACTGCATGTCTGTGTGTCCTTTCGGAGCAGTTGAAAAGGGATAATGTTTAAGGAAGTGTTTAATATGATCCAATCAGGCAGAAAAATGACTTTTGAGAAATTTTTATGCGGTGTTCCTGCAAGAGATTATATTTTTCAGAATATGCCCTATGATGAACAAATCGGTAAAGCTGCAGAAATAATTGATAAAGCTGAATATATTCTTATTGGTGCGGGTGCGGGCTTATCAGCGGCGGCAGGGCTTACTTACAGCGGAAAACGCTTTACCGATAATTTTAAGGAGTTTATTGAAAAATACGGAATGAAGGATATGTACAGCGCCGGATTTTATCCATTCCCCAGTGAAGAGGCAAGGTGGGGTTACTGGTCTAAGCATGTTTATGTAAACCGTATTGAGCCGGAGGCTTTGCCGCTGTATAAAAAACTTTATGAGCTGGTGAAAAATAAGAGGTATTTTGTTTTGACCACGAATACAGACCATCAGTTCTATAAGGCAGGCTTCGGAAATGATAATATATTTGCTACACAGGGAGATTACGGACTGATACAGTGTGCAAAGGGATGCCATCAAAAGACATATGATGACATTGATATGATAAAGCAAATGGATCAGGCAAGGAGAGATTGTCTTGTTCCATCTTATATGGTCCCCAAATGCCCTGTATGCGGGGGTCCTATGGCAATGAATTTAAGGTGCGACCGGTATTTTGTTGAGGATGAGGCATGGCATAATGCAGAAAGACGGTTCGGAGATTTTATTGAGGAATGTCACAATGGAGAGGTGGCATTACTGGAGCTTGGTGTGGGGTTTAATACACCAACTATTGTAAGATTTCCTTTTGAAAGAATGGTCAGAGAAAATAAAAATATGAGATTGATAAGATTAAATCTGAATGAAGCAATTGTGCCCGAAAGTTTCGGGGAAAGAGCTATAGGTATCAACAGGGATATGAATGAAAGCATAGCCGACATTATCAATAAGGCGGGGTGTGAATGAAATGAAAAAATTTGACAGCCAGGAAGAAAGACTTGATTTTCTTGTTGACAAGTTCAAAGAGGATTCTGAAAGGTACAGGGATATTGATTCAGGGAACAGTTACGATGAGAAACGCAAGATACTTCGCTCCCTTATGAATATTCGTATGCCCGGGAAAATGGATGATGATGTTGTAAAAGTACAGGACGAGTTTTTAAGGGAAGAAGCAAGAGAAAAGGGAATCGTTAAATTATCGGATATTATGACAGTAAAGGAACAGTATGGAAGCAATCATCCCTTTGGAGATAAGATATCTGTATGGCAGGGGGACATTACACGTCTTGAAGTGGGAGCAATTGTAAATGCGGCAAATTCACAGATGCTTGGGTGCTTTATACCCTGTCATGGCTGTATCGATAATGCTATTCACAGTTCGGCAGGAATTGAATTAAGAGAAGAATGCAGCAGACTTATGAAACGGAAAAGAATTTTGTACGGTCCCGAATACGAGGAGCCTGCGGGGCAGGCTATGGTGACACCTGCTTATAATCTGCCTGCGGAATATGTAATACATACTGTGGGACCTATAGTATCATCCGGATTGACAGAGAAATTAAAGCAGGATCTGAGAAACTGTTATAAAAGTGTATTAAAATGCTGTGTTGAAAATAATATTAAAAGTGTTGCTTTTTGCTGTATTTCTACAGGTGAGTTTCATTTTCCCAATAAGGAGGCTGCTGAAATTGCAGTTGAGGAAGTGACTGAATTCCTTAAAGAACAGGGGGATAATTTGGAAAGAATAATTTTTAATGTTTTTAAGGATATGGATAAAATATATTATCAGAACAGGTTCTGATAATATATTTTATAAAGATATTGTGTAAAAGTAGCTTCCGAAAGTGGGTATGGGAACCGGAAGTTACTTTTACATTTCACGTTTTTGAAGAAATGAAAAAAACTGCTTGCAATTATAAGGCAGGTGTGGTATAATATCAATGTTAAATGATGTGTCGTATGGAGAGTGGGTTAAGCCCACTCTCGTTTTATGTTTATATAAAAAGTTAAGGAGGAGATTTTTTGCAGGCAAAGGAAATAGTAAAGCTTGCTGAGGAAGCTGTAATGCCTATACTTGAAAGCAGGGGATTTGAATTTGTTGACTGTGAATTTGTAAAGGAAGGTCCCGATAAGTACCTGAGAATTTATATTGACAAAGAGGGCGGGATCAATATAGATGACTGTGAGTATGTGAGCAGGGCTCTTGATGAAAAACTGGGAGATGACCTTACCGAGGAACCCTATATTATGGAAGTAAGTTCCCCGGGAATTGACAGAGTTCTTAAAAGGGATAAGGAATATGTAAAGTATAAGGACAGACTTGTTGATGTGAAGCTCTTTAAGGCTAAAGACGGTGTTAAGGAGTTCAGAGGAAACCTTGAGGGACTTATTGACGGCAAGGTCGTTATTGTTACGGAAGCCGGAGAAAGACTTGAATTTGACAAAAAAGATGTTGCAGCTACAAGACTGGCTGTAGTTTTTTAATACAGGAGGATTATTTAAAATGGATGGCGCTGAGTTAATCAAAGCTTTAGACCTGGTAGGAAAGGAGAAAGGCATCGACAAGGAAGTTATATTTGAAGCTATTGAAAATTCCCTTGTTACTGCCTGTAAAAAGCTTTACGGAAATTATTCCAACATGAGAGTTGAAATTGACAGGGAAACAGGTGAAATGAGAGCTTTTGCAAAAAGAGAAGTTGTGGAAGAAGTTGTTGACGATTTTACGGACATTTCTCTTGAGGAAGCAAGAGAGCTTAATCCAACCTATGAATTAGGTGACTTTGTTGACACTGACATTACTCCAAAGGACTTTGGAAGAAGTGCTTCACAGAGTGCAAAGCAGATAGTTGTACAGAAGCTCAGAGAGGCTGAAAGAGAAAAAATATACAACGAATTTGCAGCAAAGGAAAGAGACTGTGACACTGCTATAGTTGAAAGAACAGACAGCAGGGGAAATGTAATTGTAAAGCTTGGAAAAATGGATGCTGTTTTGCAGCAGTCTGAGCAGATACCGGGAGAAACTTATAAGGTAAACGACAGAATAAAGGTTTATATTTTAAAAGTTATAAAGACAAACAAGGATCCTCAGATAAAGGTTTCAAGAACTCATTACGAGCTTATAAAGAGACTTTTTGAACTTGAGTCACCGGAAGTTTTTGACGGTACCGTTGAAATAAAGGCTATAGCAAGAGAAGCAGGCTCAAGAGCTAAAATGGCTGTTTATTCAAATGTAGAGGGCGTTGATGCCGTAGGTGCCTGTGTGGGACAGAACGGCATAAGAGTTGACGCTATTGTAAGTGAGCTTCACGGTGAAAAAATTGATGTTATCCCATGGAGCGATGATCCTGCCGAATATATCAATGCAGCATTAAGACCTGCAAAGGTTTTGGCTGTTGAGATCAATGAGGATGATGAAGAAAAGAGCGCAAGAGTGGTTGTGCCTGATACTCAGCTTTCACTTGCAATAGGCAAGGAAGGTCAGAATGTAAGACTTGCTGCCAAGCTTACAGGCTGGAAGATAGATATAAAGAGCGAATCACAGGCTAGGGCTACGGATTTTGTTGATTTCGGAGATGATGATACAGAGGGTGCGGAATATGAGGCAGATGAAGCACTTGTTCAGGCTGATGACTATGAGGCAGATGAATTTGTATCAGAGGAAACTGAAGAAACTGAGGAATAAGCAGGGGAGGCAGTTGGTATGATTAAAAAAAAGGTCCCTATGAGAAAATGCACAGGCTGCCAGGAAATGAAAAACAAAAAAGAACTTATTCGTGTAGTCAGAAATGATGAAGGTGAGTTTTCACTTGACACTACCGGAAAGAAACCGGGCAGAGGAGCATATATTTGTAAGAATATCGAATGCCTTGAAAAGGCCTGTAAAAACAAAGGTCTTGAGCGTTCATTCAAACAGGCGGTGCCTAAGGATCTCTATGATGAGCTGAAAAAACAGCTGGAGGAAATGTAATGAACAGAAAAATTCAGTCATTGCTTTCCCTCTGTCAGAGAGCGGGAAAAATCGTTACAGGCGAGGACACTGTTGAAATAAATGTTAAAAAGGGAAGTGCTTTCCTTGTTATAATAGCGGGAGATGCTTCCGAAAATACTAAAAATAAATTTGTAAACAAGTGTAAATACTATAATGTTCCGTATTTTATTTGTTATACAAAGGAAGAACTAAGCAGTTGTATAGGTAAATATAACAGGTCGGTATATGCAATAACTGAAGTTAATTTTGCAGAGAAATTGAGAATGGAGCTTAGTGATATGATGTAATTGTAGTAATGGTATGACCATATTATTGATAGGAGGTGTTTCTTTTGTCAAAGACTAGAGTTCATGAATTAGCAAAGACATTGGAAATAAGCAGTAAGGAGCTTCTTGTAAAGCTGAAGGAAATGGGTATTGAGGCGAAGAGTCATTCAAGCGGACTTGATGATGAGGCTGTAAACAGAGTTATGGAGACTTACGGAAAGAAAAATTCTCCTGAGCCTGTAAAGGAAGAAAAGAAGGAAGAGAAAAAGCCTCAGCCTGACAATAACAGAAAGCCTGTAAATAATGCTCAGAGAAAGAATGACAGAAAGCCTGAGCCAAAAGCAGAAAAGAAGCCTGATAACAGACATGACAGAAATCAGAGCAGAAATAATGAAAACAAGGCTGAAAAGCAGCAGGAAAACAGACATCAGGATAATAAAAAGCAGGAAAACAGACCGGAGCATAAAAATGCAAACAACGCCGAGCATAAAAATGCAAATAACAATGTAAACAATAATGTAAACAACAACGGCGGCGGAAAGAAAAATAAAAAGAACAAGAAGAATAAGAACAAGAACTTCAACCAGCCTGCACCTGCAGCAGAGGAAAGTGCTGCTGATGAGATACTTGAAATTCAGATCGCAGACAGCATAACTGTAAAGGAACTGGCTGAAAAGATCAACAAGCCTGCTTCCGCTGTTATTATGGAGCTTATGAAATCAGGTGTTATGGCTACTGCTAATCAGGAAATAGACTTTGAAACTGCCGAAAAGCTTTGTGAGAGCTTTGATATCATTGTTGAAAAGGCAGAAGAAATTGACCTTCTTGAAGAAGCTTTCAGAGAAGAAGTTGACGCTGAAGAGGATCTTGTTGAAAGACCTCCCGTTGTTGTGGTTATGGGTCATGTAGACCATGGTAAGACATCACTTCTTGACGCTATAAGACATTCTCACGTAACGGCAAAGGAAGCAGGCGGTATTACTCAGCACATCGGTGCATATACTGTTTCTATTGACGGAAAGCCTATTACATTCCTTGATACACCGGGACATGAGGCATTTACAGCCATGAGAATGAGAGGTGCCCAGGTAACTGATATTGCAATTTTAGTTGTTGCGGCAGATGACGGCGTTATGCCTCAGACAATAGAGGCTATCAACCATGCAAAGGCTGCAGGGGTAGAAATAATAGTTGCTATAAATAAAATTGACAAGCCGGGAGCTAATCCTGACAGAGTTAAGCAGGAACTGGTAGAATATGGTCTGGTTGCTGAGGACTGGGGCGGAGATACTATATGTGTGCCTGTTTCGGCAGTAAGCAAGGAAGGTATAAATAACCTTCTTGAAATGATCATACTTGTGGCTGAAATGAAGGAATTAAAAGCCAACCCTAACAAGAGAGCAAGAGGTAACATTATTGAAGCTCAGCTTGACAAGGGCAGAGGTGCCGTTGCTACAGTACTTGTACAGAGCGGTACATTAAATGTAGGTGATCCTATTGTTGCAGGTTCTTCATACGGAAGAATAAGAGCAATGATGAACGACAAGGGACAGAAGGTCAAAAAAGCAGGCCCTTCAATGCCTGTGGAGATACTTGGTCTTAACGAAGTGCCTATGGCAGGTGATATGTTCTATGTTGCAGAAAATGAAAAGCAGGCAAGACAGGTTGCCGAGTCTGTAATTGCAAAGGGCAGAGAAGAACTTCTTAAGGATACACCTCAGAAAGTCAGCCTTGATGATCTTTTCAACCAGATACAGAGCGGTAATGTGAAAGAGCTTAATATTGTAATAAAGGCTGATGTACAGGGTTCTGTTGAGGCTGTTAAGCAGAGCCTTGAAAAGCTTTCAAATGACGAGGTAAGAATAAAAACAATTCACGGCGGTGTAGGTGCCATTACCGAGTCTGACGTTATGCTTGCAAGTGCGTCAAATGCCATTATTATAGGCTTTAATGTAAGACCCGAGACTTCTGCCAAGAATGTTGCCGAGGATCAGAAGGTAGACATAAGATTATACAGAGTTATTTACAATGCAATAGAGGATATAACTGCCGCTATGAAGGGTATGCTTGACCCTGTATATGAAGAAAAGGTATTGGGTCATGCCGAAATAAGACAGTTATTCAAGGCAAGCGGCGTAGGCACAATTGGCGGTTCTTATGTTACAGACGGTAAGTTTGTGAGAAATGCCAAGGTAAGGATCATAAGAGACGGTATTGTTGTTTACGATGGTGAGCTTGCTACATTAAGAAGATTTAAAGATGATGTTAAAGAAGTCAATGCAGGATATGAATGCGGTCTTCTCTTTAACAAGTTTAACGATATTAAGGAAGGCGACATTGTGGAAGCCTTCGTTATGGAGGAAATTAAGCGTTAATGAAAACAAGTAACAGAATGATCCGTATAAATGACGAGATCAAAAAGGAACTTTCAGAAATTTTAAGAGCTGATCTAAAGGATCCGAGAGTAGGGGTCATTACATCGGTGCTTAAGGTCGAAACAACAAATGACCTTAAATACTGCAAGGTGTATATAAGTGTTCTCGGTGACGAGGAAAAGAAAAAAGAGGTCATGTCTGTAATAAAGGGTGCATCAGGATTTATAAGAAGCCTTATAGCAAAGAGAATAAACTTAAGAATTACACCTGAGTTCAGATTTATACTTGATGATTCTCTTGATTACAGCTTTAAGATCGATAAGATATTAAAGGATATTAACAGCGGGGAGTAGGATGTCTATGTACGAAAATTCCATACTTAAGGATATAGAAAATGTGCAGACAGTATATATTACAGGACATGTCAGTCCCGACGGTGACTGCATAGGTTCCACATTCGGCTTTGCCCTTGCTATGGCTAAGCTTGGGAAAAAGCCTGTAATTCTCCTTGAGGACTATGCCGAAAGATTTGATATCCTTGAAGGCAGACAGTATGTTTACAGAGGAAACTATGATGAATTATGCCCCCGTATAATGTTTTCAATTGACTGTGCATCAAAGGAAAGACTCGGCGAGGCGGAAAAGGTCTTTGAAAGGGCAAAGTATACTTACAATATCGATCACCATGTAAGCAATACTGAATTTGCTGATGTGAATATTGTAAACGGTCATGCTTCTTCTGCCTGCGAGGTCATTTATGAGCTTATAAAGGACTTTGCGGATATGGATAAGGATATTGCAACAGCTCTTTATACGGGCATACTTACCGATACGGGTGGATTCAGACATAATTCCACTTCCGAGAGAACTCATCAGATAGCCGGAAAACTGGTGTCTGCAGGTGTGGATACTCCCGAAATACACACAAAGTTTCTTATGGAGCACAGCCTTACAGATGTTAAAATATTTGTAAAGGCTCTTGAAAAAATGAAGCTTGAAGATAAAATTGCCTATACCTATGTTACGGCAGAGGATATGGCTTTGTGCGGAGCTTCTTCTAAAAATCTTGATGCCATAGTGGGCTATCTTCTCAACACAGAGGGGGCTGAAGTTTCTGTATTTGCCAGTGAAAGAGAGGGCGGCATTGCAAAACTCAGTTTCCGTTCAAAAAGTGTCGATGTAAATGAAATTGCTTCCCTTTTCGGAGGGGGCGGTCATGTTCTTGCTGCAGGTGCTGCCGCAAAAGGCGATGTGAGAGAAGTACTTCATATGGCTGTAAACGAAGTCAGGAAAAGATTAAAATGACAGATAATAATTCAATTATAGGTGTAATAAATATTTATAAGGAAAAGGGCTTTACATCCCATGATGTTGTAAACATTGTGAGAAAGAGTCTGGGAAGAGTGAAAACAGGACATACAGGCACTCTTGACCCTGATGCGGAAGGTGTTCTGCCAATATGTGTGGGAAAAGCCACAAAGCTTGCTGATTACATTGCTGCAGACATTAAGGAGTATAAGGCAGAGCTTACACTTGGAATTACAACTACTACCGAGGATATATGGGGAGATGTAATTGAAGAGAAAAGTGTAAACTTAAGTGAGGAGGAAGTTTTTGAGGCTATAATGAGCTTTAAGGGCGAATACAGCCAGAAACCGCCTATGTATTCTGCTGTAAAGGTCAACGGTAAAAAGCTCTATGAGCTTGCCCGTGAAGGTATTGAAGTTGAAAGAAAGACAAGACTTATAAATATATATGAAATAAGAGATATAAAAAATCTTGGAAACAACAGGTATGAATTTTATGTACTGTGCTCAAAGGGAACATATATAAGGACCCTTTGTAAGGATATCGGCGAAAAACTTGGCTGCGGCGGATGTATGTCATCTCTTACAAGGACAAGAAGCGGTAATTTTTATATTGAGGACAGTATAAAAATCGATGACTTTAAAAAAGCCGTTTCAGAAAACAGAACAGATGAGATAATTATACCTGTTGAAAAAATTCTTGAAAATTATAAAAGGGTACATATCAGCAGCAAGGCTGAAAAATTTGTAGTCAACGGAAATAAGATCAGTTTGTCATATGTTAAGGAAAAGGATATAGCTGAGGGAGAAAAGGTTGCTGCTGTGGACAGCAAAAAGAGAATCGTTGGTATTTATGATGTAAAAGGGGACTTTATAAAGCCCGTAACTATGTTGATTTAGGGTGATCGTATGATAGTAATAGAAAAAAGTGCACAATTTAATATTAAGGAGCCTACTGCCGTTACTCTTGGCAATTTTGACGGTGTGCATCTTGGTCATCAGAAACTTGTGCAGACTGTTTTGGAATATGCCAAGGTGTATGGACTTAAAAGCGTTGTTTTTTCATTTGAACCTCATCCAAGAGAATTTTTTGAGGGTGAGGACAAATTTAAAACAATGTTTTCAATTGAGGAAAAAAAGTTTATTATTGAAAATCTGGGAGTGGATATGCTTGTCCAGTATCCCTTTGACAAAAGCTTTTCCTCACTTTCTCCGAGAGAGTTTATGGACCTTCTTGTGGAAAAAACAAACTGTAAGGTACTTGTTGTAGGAGAAAATTATTATTTCGGCAAGGATAAGGCAGGAAACATAGATACATTAAAGGCTCTTGGAGAAGAAAAGGGAGTAAAGGTTATCGGTATTCCCAGAGTTAAAATACATGATGTGAGAGTGAGCAGCACAAGAATAAGAGGACTTATAGAATCAGGAGAAATGGAAATTGTTACAAAGCTCCTTAACAAGCCTTATTTTGTTATAGGTGAGATAGTTCACGGTGATGAGAGGGGAAGAGTAATGAATTTCCCTACTATAAATATGCTGCCCCCTTTGAAAAAACTGCTGCCTCCAGACGGTGTATATTTTTCAAGAGTATGGCTTGAAGGCAAAGTATATACAGGAATGTCAAATATAGGTGTAAATCCCACATTTGACGGTGAGGCAAGAAAAATAGAAACTCATATTCTTGACTTTGATAAGGATGTATACGGCAAAAAAGCTATGGTAGGTCTTTACAGAAGAATAAGAAGTGAAATAAAGTTTGAAAATGCCCGGGAACTGATAAAGCAGCTTGATATTGACAGGGAATGCTGCAGAAAATATGCTGAGGAAGGATTTCTTGAGGAGTTTGGGCTGTAAGGGGGACTTACTTTAAAAAGTAAGGCAAATTTTTATGTACTTTTCTGGAAAAGTACCAAAAGCGTGAGGGCTTTCGACGCCCTCACACTCCCAACGACCTTTGTGCCTGACAGGTTTTAGTTGGATTTATCTGTTGAGCACAAAGGGGGGTTCAGTCCCCGCTTATCGCCAGCTTCGCTACGCTCGACGGCGGCGGGGATACGTTGTATTTAGTTACTCTAAAAATTTTGCATAGTGGGGTAAAAGTAATTTAAAGACGATAATAAAGTCTTTAAATTATGAATTATTAACAGGAATTTACTGAGGAGTGTGGATGCCGTGAAGGAATACAACAAGTTTTTAGGTATAGACATAATAAGAGTTGTGTCAATGTTCTGTGTCATTTTTCTCCACTGTGCATCAAACAGGCTGAGAGTTGAAATGGGAAATGCAGGATGGGATATCGTCAATTACCTTACTGCCTTTGCTACCTGCGGTGTGCCCATGTTTTTTATGATATCGGGGGCACTTATACTTAAAAGCAAAAACACATACAGTATTAAATATACACTTAAGGAAAGAGTGTTAAGACTTTTAATACCTATGATCATATGGTCTGTTATAGCCGCTGCCGTAAGGCTTTACACTGATGAGGAAGTTGCTCTTACAGCAGGCAATCTCTATGGAGAAATGATAAATTTCTTTAGCAAGCCTGTTGCAGTTCATCTGTGGTTTATGTATTATCTTATACCTATGTATTTGATATCTCCCGCATTAAAGAGCTTTACAGACAATGCAGATGGAAAAGTTGTAAGATACATAATAATACTCTGGCTTATACAGATACTTTCATTTACTCTGACAGGCATACTTAAAGAGGACAGCCAGAAAGCTCTTGTGAACATAAATCTTATAAACAATATCGGATTTATAAGCGGATATCTGGGTTATTTTATACTGGGCTGGTATCTTTTCAACACAGATATTAAAATTTCAAATTTATGGCTTATAATTATTGCGATCGGAGCAGTTATATTTATAGGTGCAGGCACAAAGACTGTGACCGAATACAACGGCTTCTATACGGAAACATTCAAGTCATACAGAAGTATATTTGTAGTTGTACTTTCAAGTGCCGTGTTTATACTTTTAAACAGGATAAAAAATTTACCCGGATTTTTACACAGCATTGTAGGGGAGCTTGCTGCCGTATCCTACGGTGTATATCTGTCACACAATGTTATTATTGACCTGCTTAACAGATGGGGGCTTAAAAATCACAGTCTTATTGTTGTGTGTATGACATTTTTAATTGCCTCTGTAAGTTCTGTAGTGCTCATGATGGTCATAAGAAGGATCAAATTTGCAAGCACTGTGCTTGCAGGTGTAAAATGGGTCAAAAAGGAAAATTAAAAATTGTATTACTTTTGTATTATTTTAAAAAGCCTTAGGAAAGGTAGTGTGAGGTCAGCTTACAGAACTTTTTCCCAAGGCTTTTTATATAAATCAGCATTTTTGTTTTTGTAAAAAAGCCGTATTGACACAATCCTATAAGTATGATATATATAAATTATAAGAACATTCAGTAAAATGAATGAAAAGAGGGGGGTTTAAAAATGGGAAAGTATCAGGAAGATGCAAAAGAACTGCTCAGGCTTGTGGGCGGAAAGGAAAATGTAGCGGCGGTGTCACATTGTATGACACGAATGAGATTTGTGCTCAATGATCCTAAAAAGGCGGACATTGAGAAAATCGAGGCAATGAAGGTCGTAAAGGGCAGCTTTACCCAGACGGGACAGTTCCAGGTCATAATCGGAAATACTGTGGCAGATTTTTACAATGATTTTATTGCGGTATCGGGTATTGAGGGAGTATCCAAAGATGCTGTGAAAAATGCCGCAAAACAAAATCAGAATGTATTTCAGAGGATAATTACGGCACTGGCTGAAATATTTGCTCCTCTTATCCCTGCTATTATTACAGGCGGTCTTATACTGGGTTTCAGAAACTGTATTGACAGCTTATATTTATTTGACAACGGCACAAAGACACTTTGTGACATAAGTCAGTTCTGGGCAGGTATAGACGACTTCCTGTGGCTTATAGGTGAAGCTGTGTTCCATATGCTGCCTGTAGGTATCTGCTGGTCTGTGACCAAGAAAATGGGTACCACTCAGATGCTGGGAATTGTACTGGGTCTTACACTGGTATCAGGTCAGCTTCTGAATGCCTACAGTGTTGCAAGCACTGCACCTGCTGACATTCCCGTATGGGATTTCGGATATTTTACAGTAAACAAGATAGGATACCAGGCACAGGTAATACCTGCAATACTTGTGGCATTTACTCTGGTTTATCTTGAAAAGTTCTTCCGAAAGATAACGCCACAGGTCATATCTATGATAGTTGTGCCTTTCTGCAGTCTGCTTCTTGCAGTAATAGCTTCACACTTTATACTGGGACCTGTTGGCTGGAAGATAGGTTCAGCAATATCCACAGTAGTTTATGCAGGAATAACAGGCTCTTTCAAGGTCATTTTCGGTGCTATATTCGGCTTTGTATATGCGCCTCTTGTTATTACGGGTCTTCATCATATGTCAAATGCCATTGACCTGCAGCTTATTGCAGACTATGAGGGAACCATGCTCTGGCCTATGATAGCTTTGTCAAACATTGCACAGGGCTCTGCCGTTTTCGGAATGATAGCTCTCCAGAGAAAGAATGCAGAGGCTCAGGAGGTAAACGTACCTGCATGTATATCTTGTTATCTCGGTGTAACGGAGCCTGCTATATTCGGTGTTAACTTAAAATATGTTTTTCCTTTTGTATGCGGTATGATAGGCTCAGCTTGTGCAGGTGTTGCCAGTGTGGCAATGGGAGTAACCGCAAATGCAATAGGTGTAGGCGGTCTGCCGGGTATTCTTTCAATCAAGCCTCAGTTTATGCCAAGCTTTGCAATATGTATGGTTATTGCCATAGCTGTGCCTTTTGTGCTGACTATAATAGTCGGTAAGAAAAAGCTTGCACAAGGTGCGGTAAATAATCAGACAGCAGAGCTTGCTCAGGTTGCGGCCGGCGCAGGCGCAAGTGCGGCAGCTGCAGTAACAGCTGAGGTAATATCAGAAAGAAATGCTGACAAAAAAGAAGCAAAGGCTGTTCAGTTAAAGGCTTTTCTTACAGGAAAAGTAATTGACCTTAAGGAAGTTAATGACGGAGTATTTTCAGAAGGTGTTATGGGAGAGGGACTTGCAATAATTCCGGAAAATGAAACACTCTATGCTCCTGCTGATGCAACGGTAAGTGTACTTATGCAGGATTCAAGGCATGCCTGCGGACTTACTCTTGACAACGGTGTTGAAATATTGCTTCATGTGGGTATTGATACTGTTGAAATGAAGGGTGACGGCTTTAAATACTTTATTGAGGAAGGTCAGAAAGTAAAGACGGGAGATCCCCTTATTCAGTTTGACAGAGATAAGATAAAGGCAGCAGGTCATCCCGACACAACTGTATGTATTATTACAGAGCCTGCTGATACTGAAAGTACTGTATTTAACACAGGAATAGATGCTGTGGCAAATGAAACTGTTGTGGCAGAATTAAAATAAGAGGAATTGAGGTAATTATGGGAAACTTTAAAAAAAGTACAATATATCAGATATATCCAAAGTCATTTTGTGACAGTAACGGAGACGGTATAGGTGATATAAGGGGCATTATAAGCAAACTTGATTATATCAAAAGCTTAGGTGTTGATTACATATGGAGCACACCCTTTTTTGTGTCACCTATGAATGATAACGGATATGATGTGGAGGATTATAAAAATATTAATCCAGTTTTCGGAACAATGGAGGATGTGGATGAACTTATAAGGGAAGCCGAAAAGCGTGGCATAGGTCTTATGTTTGATATGGTATTCAACCATACATCCACACACCATGAGTGGTTTAAAAAGGCACTGTCAGGTGATAAAAAATATATGGATTATTATATTTTCAAGGAGGGGGAAGCTGATACTCCCCCTACAAACTGGCAGTCAAAATTCGGCGGCTCGGCATGGGAATATGTACCGTCTTTAAAAAAGTGGTATCTTCATTTGTTTGATGTGACACAGGCAGACCTGAACTGGAACAATCCGGAGGTAAGAGAAGAATTAAAAAACGTTATAAGGTTCTGGAAGGATAAGGGTGTTAAGGGATTCAGATTTGACGTGGTCAATCTCATATCAAAGCCTGATGTATACGAGGATGATAATACAGGTGACGGAAGAAGATTTTACACCGATGGTCCCCGCATTCACGAATTTTTAAAAGAGCTTGTTAAGGATACGGGAATAGAAGATATGATAACCGTGGGGGAAATGTCATCGACCAGTCTGGAGCACTGTATAAGATATTCCGATCCTGCTGAAAAGGAACTGTCTATGTGCTTTAACTTCCATCATCTGAAGGTAGACTACAAGGACGGAAACAAGTGGGAGCTTATGGAGCCGGACTATGACAGGCTTAAGGAATTGTTTGAAACATGGCAGACAGGAATGGAGAAGAAAAATGGATGGAATGCCCTGTTCTGGTGCAACCATGACCAGCCGAGAATTGTGTCAAGGTTTGGTGATGATAAAAAATACCGGAAAGAATCGGCAAAAATGCTTGCCACATTTATCCATATGCTGAGAGGAACTCCTTATATCTACCAGGGTGAGGAGCTGGGAATGACAAATCCCGGCTATGAAAAGATAGATGAATACCGTGATGTGGAAAGTATCAATTACTACCGCATACTTCTGGATGAGGGCAAGACAGAGGAAGAGGCTCTCAACATACTAGGACAGCGTTCAAGGGATAACAGCAGATCTCCTATGCAGTGGAATTCGGAAAAATATGCGGGATTTTCAGAAAGTGAGCCATGGATAGGCGTTGCAAAGAATTACAAGTATATAAATGTTGAGGCAGAGGAGAAGGATGAAGACTCTGTTCTCAATTACTACAGAAAGCTTGTGGACTTAAGAAAGCAGTATGAGATCATTCAGGATGGTTCTGTTGAATTTATGTATGGTGAGCAGTCAGAGGTCTTTGCATATAAAAGAACTCTGGACGGACAGGAGCTTATTGTACTGAATAATCTTACGGGAAATGAGGTATTGCTGCAGGAGCCTGCAGACTGTAAGGGGTATGAGTGCCTTATAAGCAATTATGATCAGGAGAATGACAAAAACAGTATTAAGGCTTTAAGACCATATGAAAGTATTGTGTTATTAAAGCTGTAAAATGAGAGCAGGTACTGTGATAATGCAGTAATTGCAGTAAGTGTGTAAACTTGCTTATAGTGATTGATTTTTGTATTATAGTCAGGATCACCCGTTAAGGGGGTGGTCCTGACTTCTTTTCTGTCAACTTAAGAAAAATCAATGCTCCGCTTCAGAACTTTTGACTGTTCAGCACTTTCGCCAAAGGCGAAAGTGCTGAATACACTGACAGCTCCTTGGTTGCTTAGGCGAGCAGCATTGTTGAGCTAGAGCAGGAGAAAATCCTCCACCGCTGACGCGGTCCCCCTCCTTTAAAAAGGAGGCTTAGTTACTTGCGAAACAATGCGACCATAACACAGAAAGATGTCTGACGACACGAAGTGTCGGCTTTCAGC
>CAJFNV010000085.1 GCA_904395805.1 Candidatus Gallispira edinburgensis
CAATTTAGCTCACCAACATAAAGCCTCCCTTGCCTAAAGGGAGGTGGCTGTGCCATAGGCACAGACGGAGGGATTCCCTTAAATTCCGATTTACCGTACTAACAAATAAGTTAATTTCTAACTTACTTCAACTCCTCGCTCCACACTCCTCATTCCACACTCCATTAAATTCCAATTTACCCCCTTTGCTGTTTTCCGAAAGTACAAAATTAATCTTCTTCATCCACTGCAAGTATTTTTTCTGCCTCGCCGCTGTCACTAAGTGCCTCAACATTACTGAGCTTTCTCTTCATAGCCCTTGTCCTTGTAGTAACAAGCTTTTCAAGGTCATCACTTGCCATTTCAAGATGCCTTTTAGTCTTGTCGAGAGCGTCCGCAAACTTGCCGAACTCAGTCTTAACGGCAGCCAGAGTATTCCATACTTCCATGCTTCTCTTCTGAATAGCAAGAGTCTTAAAGCCCATCTGCAGGCTGTTTAAAAGTGCAGCCATAGTACTGGGACCTGCAATATTCACCTTGTATTTGCTTTGGAGCACTTCTATCATGCCTCTGTTTACTACCTCTGCATAAAGCCCCTCAAAGGGCAGGAACATAACGGCAAAGTTTGTAGTATGGGGAGGTGCTATGTATTTTTCATTTATATCCTTTGCTTCACTTTCAATAACAGTCATAAGAGCCTTTATGGCAGTATTTACATTTTCCCTATCACCTGTATCATAGGCATCAAGAAGCGCCTGATACCTGTCCCCGGGGAACTTGCTGTCTATAGGCAGATAAACGGTATTTTCATCATTACCGGGGAGCCTGACGGCAAATTCAACTCTTTTTCCGCTTCCCGGCACAACTTCTGCATTTTCCTCATACTGTTCGGGAGATAGTATTTCCTGCAAAATCGCACTTAACTGCACCTCTCCCAGTATACCCCTTGTCTTAACATTTGAAAGGACCTTTTTCAGATCTCCCACACCGCTTGCAAGGCTCTGCATCTCACCAAGTCCCTTATAAACCTGTTCAAGTCTTTCACTTACAAGGGCAAAGGACTTGTTCATTTTATCCTCAAGAGATTTCTGGAGCTTTTCATCTACAACAGCTCTCATTTCATCAAGCTTTTTGTTATTATCCGCCTGCAAGGAAGAAAGTCCCTTTTCCACCGTTGATCTTATGTTTTCAAGTTTCTGTTCATTTTCAACTGAAAAAGTCTTTATTCTCTCCTCCTGCTGAGAAAGGGAATTTGCCACAGACTGTCTTAAAACAGACTGACTTTCACTTATATTCTTATCAATGATACCCATTTTGTCAACAATGTTTTTATCTATCAGTGATATCCTTTCACCTACCATATCATTAAAAAGCCTGTTTCCGTTATTTATACTATCATTTATTCTTCTTATACTGTCCTCATTGCTTTTGTCAACAATGCTTTTAATGTCACCTGAGCTTATGCCTTTCCCTCTTAATGAGATCACGATCAATACAATAACAAGAACTATTAGAACTCCTATTAAAATATTTGTCAGCATAAGCCCTCCTCCTTAACTATTTTAACTATCCTGCTTGTTCCGAGCCTGTCTGCACCAAGCTCAATAAATTTTTCGGCATCGGCAATTGATGAAATTCCCCCTGCCGCCTTTATTTTAACGTCCTTGCCCACATACTTTTTAAATAGCTCAATATCTTCAAATGTGGCACCTGCTCCGCCAAATCCCGTACTTGTCTTAATATAATCTGCTCCTGCCTCTGTGACGATCTCACACATTTTGATTTTTTCATCTTTTGTAAGCATACAGGTTTCAATAATGACCTTCAAAACCCTTTCTCTGCAGGCAGACTTTATTTCCATTATTTCATTAATTACAGCTACATAATTTTTGTCCTTTAGATCCCCGATGTTTATCACCATATCTATTTCATCGGCGCCCTTTTCGACAGCATCCCTTGTTTCAAAAGCTTTTGTTTCCGTAGTCTGGTATCCGTTGGGAAAGCCTATGACAGTACATATCTTGATCTTTCCGTCCGTATACCTCTTGGCCCTTTTAACAAAGCTTGGGGGAATACATACACTTGCAGTACCGTACTTCATACCATCATCACATTTTTTTTTAATATCTTCCCATACTGCATCCTGCTTTAAAAGAGTATGGTCGACTCTTTTTAATATCTCTTTTATATCCATAATACAACCTCGTCTTTCTTTTGATTATTATATTAATAGTCTAATATTTTTTTCTTCCTTTGTCAATTATATCATCCAATATATTGCATGACTTTTCAATAAGTATTTCACATCCTTCACCTCTTTTAAGTTTACAGCAGTTTAAGCTCATAAATTCACCGTTAAATCTTTCAACCATTTCAAGTCTGCAAAAGGGCACATCATCGCAAAGTATTCCTACAGCCATTATGCAGGCAATAAGTACACCACAGCAGCCTCCCACACCAAGCCCGTTATATAACCCCTCACAGGCATTATAGCAGTCATCCGAAATTTTAATACCATACTCTTTCTCACAGGCTTTCAATATACACTGGGCACAGTTAAAGCCTCCCTCATAATATTCCAATGCTCTGTCACTTAACATAATAAAACCCTCCTCCTGATATTATTTTATCTATCAGAAGGAAGGTTTGTTACTGTAATTTAATATTTAGTTTCTATGATCTGACTTTATATCACAAGAAATATCATTTAACTATTTTATTTTCTTTCATAACCAGCTTCATAAGGTAAATAGCAAAATAAATAATTCACAGACAATCAAAACTTCATATTGGGATATATCCTCTCCATCCTTTCATCGGGGAATCTCTCATCAATAAGTTCCTCAAATACCCCCGTCGCCTCTACTCCTTTTAACCTCTCAGACCATCTCAAAACGGCAAATCCCGATACGACCACATTGACCGCCATAAATGCAGCAAGTATCCATGTCATTATTTTACCTGTCTTATTTGGAATATGTAATATGACCTTTGCCATTCTTGGGTACACATTTTTTATCCACATTACGCCAAGTATCCCCCAGAACACAGAATACAAAAGACATATCCTTCCGTTCAGATTAAAAGGCATATCACTGTAATCCCATGAACGGGACCCTAAAACCATCTCCTGCCCCCATGAGCAAAGGTATTCAACAACACTTCCCATTATCATTCCGCCTGCAAATGAAATGGAACTGCTTCTGTTGCGGTATTTGTACAAAGCCATTGTCATGGCAACAGCACCAAAGCCATATAGCAGATTAAAGGGACCGTAAACAAGACCCGATCTGCTCTCTATATAACCGTTTCTTATAAGACACCATATAATTTCAACAATGACACCTGCAAAGCTTCCCGTAAAACATATAAGAAATAATTTATAAAAATTAAGTCCCTGGGCAAAATTATTAAGCTTTTCTTCCTTAAAATCAATAACCGTATTAGAAGGGGGAGCGGATATTAATATACGTCTCTTTCTGCTCTTTTCCACCTCATGTATACGTGTTTCAAGCTCATCAGCCATTGCCGCCACAAGTCTGTAGGATTTTTTAAGATTAATTGATGTATTCTTAAGAGACTCAGCTTCTGCCTCAAGAACAGAGTTTAAATTGTTTCTTTCCTCACCGCTTAATTCATCTTCATCTGCCAGCTTATCATAACATACACTCATAAGCTTTTCCTCTTCATTTATAGCTTTTATAAGTTCTGTACTCTTTTGTTCCACGACAGATTTTTTACAATTCTTTTCATTTTCAATTCTGTTTTTTATCAGCTTGTTATATAAACTTCTTTTTTTCATTATTGCACCGTCACATATATATTTCTCCCCTTAATTATAATATATAATCACATACTTAACAAGACTATTATTTTTACGGCAAAAAACGATTCAACAATTTTCAGTGTTGTTTATTTGATTATATCTGTTTGTGACTCCTTCACAGGCTCCCTTTTAAGGGCAATACTGTCAACTTAAAGGATCAGCATAAAACCTGACTGTTCAAAAAGGCGGCGTGCCCGCCCTCTTGGCTCCTTTTGTAAGGGAGCTGTCAGCGCAGCTGACTGAGGGTTTTCCTCCCCAACCACACTATCTGACAAAGAATCAAAAAAGGCTATTCCTCTGAAATTTTCAGAGAAATAGCCTTTTTTTCAAATCAGGATAAAATATAAACCTTAACATTCGTATGACCAAAGCCTGAATTTAAGGCTGCCTGGTGAGAACCATAACAAAGGTCAATTCTGTTGCCCTTTATTGCTCCGCCTGTATCTGCAGCGATCGCATAGCCATACCCCTCAACATAAAGCTTAGTACCAAGAGGTATAACACTTGTATCCACAGCAGCCACACCGTAGCCGGCTTTCGTACCGTTTGCAGTATATCCGTTTGAATATGAACCACAGCAGATTGAACATGGACAGTATGCTGTAGCATTCATTGTAAGTACTCTGGAATACTCAACAGTTTCCGTACCGGGAACAGTTGGAACTTCCTTTGTACCCTCTAAAATAATTTCATCGATAGGCTCGGAAATAACCTCTTCAGTAACACTTACATCTGCAACCTCGCCGTTTACATACTTAGTTACCTCTGTAATCTTACTAACGCCGTTAACACCCTCCTGAGCCACCTTAGTAGTTCCTTTTGTAAGGCTGTCAGTCTGCTCGGTAATAGTAGTGTAAGGAATTTCCTTGCTGCTTACCTTTACCTCGCTCTTTTCAGCATTGCTGTCAACATCACTTGTGTTATAGTAAGTGATCTTACTCTTTGCCTCTGCAGTATAATTTGCAGAAGTTGCTACGAATGCATTATCTGCAGCATATGTTGCTGTAGGCAGAGCTGCCGCCACAGCCATAACAAGTACCGCACACTTTGCAAAATTCTTTAACATAATAATCCTCCCGTCCGGGATGCAACAATTTCGTAATACTTTCTTCAATTTTTCTTACAAAATTGCAAGTCAGAATTTTCTCCTACAATTCGACTAAATCCCTTATTGGTTGTTTTTAGTTACAAATTTTTAAGATTTTTATGTAAAAACCATAAAAATATAAGCAAATCAGATTTGTGCACAACCACGAACACTAATCTCTGATTGCCTTTGCAACATATATCTTAACACATCCGTAACAATTATGCAACAACTTTTTTCTGCCAAAATATGACTTTCGCATTTTGGGAGGTTATTTCACAAACTTTTTCAGGAGAAATTTGTTTAATCTCTCCAATTTTATCAGCAACATATTTAAGATTTTGTGAGTTATTTACAGTACCCCTCAAAGGCACCGGAGATAAATATGGCGAATCTGTTTCCAGCAAAATTTTCTCCATAGGAGCAAATCTGACCACATCGATCAGTTTTTTTGCGTTCTTAAATGTTACCACACCACCTACACCGATGTAAAAACCCATATCAATATAATCCCTTGCCATTTCAACACTTCCGCTGTAAGCATGTATCACGCCTTTTCTTACTCTGCTGTTTTTGATAATATCAAAGGTTTCCTGTGCCGCATCCCTTGAATGTATGCTTACAGGCAGATCAAGTTCCGCAGCAAGTTCAAGCTGTCTTTCAAACCAGTATTTCTGCTTGTCTCTGGGAGAAAAGTCATAGTAATAGTCAAGACCTATTTCACCTATTGCAACGACTTTCTCATATTTGCTGTATTCTCTGAGTCTTTCTATGTCTGCCTCTGTCATATCCCTGACCTCATGAGGGTGTACCCCTACAGCGGCATATATAAAGTCATATTTCTTTGCAAGCTCCATACTCTTTACAGAGCTTTCCATATCCGACCCTATATTAATGATGTAGTCCACTCCATTTGAATGCATTTCTTCTATTAAAATGTCTCTGTTTTCGTCAAATTTCTCATCGTCATAATGAGCATGAGTATCAAAATACATTTTCTCTCTCCTTTTAAATTTATAGTTAAACATTATTTTCCTCAAAATTTCTTATTTAAATTCCTGTTTACCTCACTAATAAAACCCTCCACCGCTAACGCGGTCCCCCTCCCTTACAAGGTAGGCTTTGTGTTACCCATCGAATAAGGCGGCGTGCCCGCCCTCTTGGCTCCTTTGTAAGGGAGCTGTCCGAAGGACTGAGGGTTTTATTCCCAGCCGTTAAATTCATGTTTAACTCACTATGCAATTTTTTTAATTAACTAAATTCTAACGTATCCCCGCCGCCGCTGACCGCAGGGAATTGGCGATAAGCGGGGACTGAACACCCCCTTGCGGTCAAAACCTTAATAAAACAATAACTTATCAACCGCAAGGGTCGTTAGAGGGTGTGGGAACCATCGAAAGGTTCCCACGTCTTTGGTACTTTCTTCAAAGAAAGTACATAAAAATTTGCCTTACTTTCTAAAGTAAGAACCAATATGATCTCCCTCTCTTTAAAACAGGGCTTCTGCCCAAGCAAAAGCCCTCAAAAAATTATCCTATTAAAGCACCGCTTTCAATATCTCCGTCAGCAGTCAGAAGCTTAACATTTCCATTTTCATCCTCTGCCGCAACTATCATACCTTCGCTTACATACTTACCCTTAAGCATCTTTCTAGGTGCAAGATTTGTTACAACAACAACCTTCTTACCTACCATTTCTTCCGGTGAATAGAACTTTGAAATACCTGAAAGTATCGTCCTTGTTTCCTTTCCCACTTTAACTGTAGACTTCAAAAGCTTATTTGACTCAGGCACCTTTTCACAGGCAAGAATTTCACCTATCTTCATTTCCACCTTGCAGAAATCATCAATAGTTATATACTCTTTCTTTTCCTCAGTCTTTGGCTCTTCCTTAGGAGCATTAGCCTTAGCCTGTACCTCCATAATTTCCTTTACTTTAGGAATAACTTCCTTAGAGTCAAGTCTTGCAAATAATATCTGAGGCTTTTCAATTACCTTATTGCCGCTTGGATATAAACCAAACTTGTCAAGGTCTGCAAAATCTCTCTTTTCTGCATTAAGCTGCTTTAATATCTTTTCTGTAGTCTCAGGCATAAATGGTTCAAGGAGGCATGCACCTATTACAATACCCTCTACAAGGTTATAGAGTACTGTTGCAAGCCTGTCCTTCTTGCTTTCGTCCTTGCCCAATACCCATGGCTCAGTTTCATCAACATACTTGTTGCATCTCTTAAACAATGTAAATATTTCTGTAATTGCATCGGCAACTCTGAGCTTCTCCATTTTAGCCTCGACCTTTGCCTTACACTCTGTTGCGACCTTAATTAAATCATCATCTACTTCTTCCTTAACATTTGTATTGTTTACAACACCGCCGAAATATTTGTTTGTCATAGACACAGTTCTGTTTACAAGGTTACCCAGAACGTTTGCAAGGTCTGAATTTGTTCTTTCAATAACAAGGTCCCATGAAATAACACCGTCATTTTCAAAAGGCATTTCATGAAGCACAAAATATCTTACGGCATCCACTCCGAAAATACTTACAAGGTCATCGGCATAAATCACATTTCCTCTTGACTTGCTCATCTTTCCGTCGTTGTCTTCAATCTTTTCTTCAAAGCTGTCCTCACCTCTTAAAAGCCATGGATGTCCGAACACCTGCTTAGGCAGCGGCAGATCAAGAGCCATAAGTATAATAGGCCAGTAAATAGTGTGGAATCTTACAATATCCTTACCGATCAGGTGGAGATCAGCAGGCCACATTTTCTTAAACTGTTCTGTGCTGTTACCATCACAATCATAGCCTATACCCGTAATATAGTTTGAAAGAGCATCAAGCCATACGTACACAACGTGCTTGTCATCAAAGTCCACGGGAATACCCCACTTGAAAGAAGTTCTTGAAACACACAGATCCTGTAATCCGGGGAGAAGGAAGTTGTTCATCATTTCATTCTTTCTTGAAACAGGCTGAATAAATTCAGGGTGCGTATTAATATGCTCAATAAGTCTGTCGGCATACTTGCTTAACTTCAAGAAATAAGCCTCCTCCTTTGCAGGATGTACCTCTCTTCCGCAGTCAGGGCATTTTCCGTCTACAAGCTGACTTTCTGTCCAGAAACTTTCACAAGGTGTACAGTACATTCCTTCATATACACTCTTGTAAATATCACCTTTTTCATAAAGCTTTTTAAATATTTTCTGTATCTGTTTTTCATGATAATCATCTGTAGTTCTTATAAACTTGTCATAGGAAGTGTTCATCAGATCCCATATTTTCTTGATCTGACCTGCAACATCATCAACAAATTCCTTTGGAGTAATTCCCTTTTCCCTGGCTTTTTCCTCTATTTTCTGACCATGCTCATCTGTACCTGTCTGGAAGAACACGTCATATCCCTGCATTCTTTTAAATCTTGCAATACTGTCGGCAAGAACTATTTCATAGGTATTTCCTATATGAGGCTTACCTGAAGTATATGCAATTGCAGTAGTCATATAAAATTTTTCTTTACTCATTTTAAAACCTCCAATTCAAACTATATTCATTATAATTAAATTTAATAAAAATGTAAAGTATTTTACATCATCTAAATTGATTACTGTACCTTTTTATGTTAAAATATCAAAAAACAATAAAAGGAGACAAAAAAATGTATAAGCTTATAGCCACAGACTGTGACGGCACAATATTGAATTCTCAGGGTTATCTTCCCCGTGAAATAATCGATACATTCAGAGCCCTTCATAACAAAGGAATACATATAATAATTGCGACAGGCAGAAGCGACATACTGGCTAAGGATTACCTTGACGAGCTTGACATAAACTGTCCTGTCATAGGCTGCAACGGAGCAACTCTAGCAAATTTTTACACAAACAAGAACTATTTTATAAATGCAATGGATTCGGGATCCCTTGACAAGCTTTTTGATATGTGTGACTCTCTTAATATAGCAGTCAAAATATTTACTCCCGACACATGCTATACAAGCGACAAAAAGCTCTATGAAGGCGGCATTAACCTTATTACAACAAAGTACACAAGAAAAATGAAATATTCCATAAATTATGAACTTGTGGATGATATGCACTCTCTTTCTTCCCTTGACAATGTAATAAAAGCCGTAATAATAGAAAGTGATATACCAAAACTTTTAAGCATAAGGGATAAGATAAACGAAAATATACCCGATCTTAAAGCAGTACAGTCCAACTGGAACTGTATCGATATAAACAACAAATCAGTATCAAAGGGCAATGCCCTTGTAAAATACGCAGAAATGCTGAATATTAAACCTGAAGAAATAATTGCCTTCGGTGACAGTGAAAATGATGTTTCAATGATAAAAGCAGCAGGTCTTGGCGTTGCCGTTTCCAATGCAGCCGACTGCGTAAAGGAAACCGCCGATGAGATCACCGATACAAATGATAATTTCGGAGTGGCTAAGTATCTGCAAAAACTCTATGATCTGTAATTTGCCGTAACACCACCAATTACCGGGCGGACATTGTATCCGTAAATTCCAGTTTACCGCACAACCACTCCAAAGCCTCCCTTGCCTAAAGCAATACTGTCAACTTAAAGGATTAACCTAACCCTAACCGTTCAAAAAGGCGGCGTGCCCGCCCTCTTGGCTCCCTTGCCTAAAGGGAGCTGTCTGTTCAAATTAGCTTCACTGATTTGAACAGACTGAAGGATTTTTCTTTCCTAACTGCTTCAACCTAGCAAATGCTTGCATTTGCGGTGTTAATTTTTATCTCAATAAATGAACTAAATTCCAATTTACCTCACTAAACAAAAACTTTGCCATACTTTTTAAAAGTATGAAAACAAAAAAGCTATCCTCCTCTACTTAAATTTCAAGGACGATAGCAAAATGCTTCGTGGTACCACCTTAATTCATTCATACCTCACGGCATGAACCTTATCAAGTACAGAGAACAGCTCTTATACTCCGGTGCTTTAACGGGCACACCCGTCGCAGCCTAATGCCACAGGCACTCGGTGCGCGGCTCCAAGACCATATTCAGCAATGTATTCTGCACCTGCTCTCACCGTATCAGGCTCTCTGTAACATATCCCACCGCTTACTCTTCTTTTCACAGCCTTTAGTCTATATGTAAATAATAACTTAATTGACCATAATTGTCAACAGCTATTTTTCATATTATTCCATAGCAGCCATACCCGTACTCATATCTATAGTAACGGTATCATCATAGGTATCAGCCTCATCTTCTCCGTACTTCACCTCATAATAAGAAGTTTTTACAGTCACAGTACCGTCACCATTGTCTGTGACCTCAACACCTCCGTAGAAATTATAAGGTGGTTCAAACAGATGCTCTGTTGCCGTATCATAGGCATTTTCCGCATCCTCTTTATAGCTGTTCACAAATGAGTCTGCAGCCATTTTAGCGGAATTATAAAACTGTGTATTTAAGCTTTCTATAAAATCCTGACTTCCCTTAAAAACAGGATATTCTATATCTGCGGTAATATAAACAGTACCGTCATCCTTAGCTGCATTATTGCTGTACATTGCCTTTTCATACTCAAAGCTTTCCCCGTCATCTGCCATAAAATGATCATCAAGCTCATCATAGGTTACAAGTACACTTGCAAGCCCTTCTTCATAGTTATCTGCTTTATCATAATAAAATACAATTCCGCCCTCGGCTACATAGAATTCGACATTGCCATTAGCATCTGTTATTTCGGCAAGCCTTTCCTTTCCGTAATCCATAACAGCATCATTGCCATACTGAACTACTCCGTCAAGACTTGTAAGCTCACTGCCTGCAACAGTTGCAAAAGTCTTTCCATACAGAACATTTTCACCATTATACATTTCAATTGAAAACAACCCTGAATCATTGTATGCAGCATGACAGCCGATTTCAATATTTACATCTTCACCCTTACTTATATAATATTCTGCAGCTTTTGAAATAAAAGTTTTTACACTTTCTTCTATAGAAGTGTTCATTTTATCCCTAGTAGTATATTCTGTTGTAATTTTAGGATAAGTGTATACAATTGTTAAATTGCCATCCTCATCTTCATAAGTTTCCTCAGTCATGTCATATTCAAGGCTTGCAGGAATTTCACCGGCAGGCTCCGGTGTAGTTACACTTACGGTCTTTGTTTCACCGTCCCAGCTTACATCTGCACCTATACTTTCAGACAGCACCCTCAATGGCACCATGGTTCTTCCGTTTATTATCTGAGCAGGCACATCTGTTTCTATCACATTCCCCCCTCCTATTGTGACCTTGTCATCACCTATTACAATGCTCACTGTTATACTTCCATAGGTGGCTTCACAAAGCTTAATGTCATCAAACCAGTTTACCTTAGCTCCCATTTTTTCAAACACAGCTCTGAAAGGAACAAGAGTTCTTCCCTTTTGTATAACAGGCTCCTGATCACCTGTAAATTCAATATTCTCACCGTTTACAACAACATTAATATCGCCGTCTGCCAACACTGTACTGCAAAATGTCACAGAAGTTACTGCAATACATAAAATCACTGAAATTAATTTTTTCATAAACATACCTTCTTTCATTTGTAAATTTTATATCTGTACTTTAATTATAATATATATTTTATAAGAAAACAATTTACTTTTTATCGATTTTGTTATTTCTGTAAAGCAAATATGAATAAACAGCAGGCACAGCAGATATGAACACTATCAATATTATCATTGAATAAACATTCACTTTATCAAGCAATGTAAATATCAGCATTATTATTCCTGCTGCCATCCAGATATAACCTGCAAGCCTGTGAGTTTTGTTCCAGTTGTCCTCATCATCAAGGGTCCACGGAAGCTTTATCCCCACAGTATAGTTCTGTCTGCACTTAGGCATATAATTTCCCATTAAAATAATAAGCAGAGAAACCAGTATCAAAACAATTTTTGTAACAGATACAGAAGGCTTATAATCCTCAATGGAATAAATAAAAGAAGCGCTTATCATTAAAACAGAAATTACAGGCACTGTTAATTTTGATATTAATACTATCATCCTGCCCATTCTCTCATATTTAGGGTCATTATTTATCTTGAAATGAAGAAGTATATTAAGACCTGCCATAATTAACGGCAGTCCGAAAACCGCAAAATTCTTCTCTGAATATCCGTCTGCCACACCTTCTGCATCCCAGTGAGTTATTACTTCATCAGGCAGCTTATTATAAAAAACAATGCCTAATATCATTGGTAAAATACATATAATTGTAGTTATTATAAGAAACTTGTTACTTTTCATTTTTATCCCCTCCAAACTGAGAAAACCATACTATTATATCTTCAAATACCGACAGATTAATTTCATAATAAACAAAATTTTTATACTTGCTTTCAACAATCAAATCAGCTTTTTTTAACTGATTCAAATGATATGAAACTGTGGCATTGGTTAAATTAAAGCACCCTGCTATTTCTCCTGCCGACATTTTTCCCTTTTTAAGCATGACCAGTATATCCCGCCTTACAGGATCCGAAAGAGCTTTAAATATTTCGGGAAAAGCCATATAACCACCACCTATTTAGATAACTTTCTAAATACAATATAGCATACCGCCATTTGCTTGTCAATATTATTTAGATATTTTTCTAAATAGTTTAAATATTAATTTTTGCAAAAAAAAAGGTTCAACAATTTCTGGTGTAGCCTATTTGGTTATATCTGTTTACGACTATCGCACAGGCTCCCTTGTAAGGGCTGGTCACATTATTTCGCAAGTAACTAAGGCTCCCTTCTAAGGGAGCTGTCACCGTTAGGTGACTGAGGGTTTTCAGCTAAACCACACTATTTGGCAAAAAGCCCCCCCAAAAAACAGGACTCTGTACATAAATACAAAGTCCTGTTAATATTCTGCAAAATATTAAATTTAAATCTGAACTTCTCCTGCCAGCACCTTTTTATAATCCTCATAATTCTTTTCCAGCAGCTTCGGTGTATCAAGCTCATAAGGACATTTCTTTGAACACTGGTTACAGTGAAGACAGTTTTCAATTTTCTTCATTTCTGCCTGCATTTCCTCTGTAAGCCAGTTTTTTGAAGGAGCTCTTCTGAGCATAAGTGACATTCGTGCACACTGGTTTATCATTATTCCTGCAGGACATGGCATACAGTAACCACAGCCACGGCAGAAGTCCCCGGCAAGTTCAGTCTTTTCCTTTTCAATAAATGCTCTCATTTCGTCGTTCATTTCAGGTGTTTCATACATAAAAGCAAGCCATTCATCAAGCTCATTTTCCTTCTGTATTCCCCATATAGGCAGAACATTGTCAAACCGGCTCATAAATGCCATTGAAGGTTCAGACTGATTTATTAATCCCCCTGCCAGCCCCTTCATTGCAATAAATCCCATATTCATTTCCTTGCTTTTATGTACAAGCTCAATTTCTTTATCGGAAGATAAATAGCTGAAAGGGAACTGTATTGTTTCATATAAGCCCGAACTTACAGCATCAAAAGCTATCTGCAGCTTGTGTGCCGTAATTCCTATATGCCTTATTTTCCCCTGTTTTTTAGCCTCCAGCATACATTCATACATGCCTGTACCATCGCCGGGTATATAGACTCTGTCTGCACAGTGGAACTGGTAAATATCCACATGATCTGTTTTTAAAAGCTTCAGTGAATTTTCAAGATGCTTCCAAAAATCTTCGGGAGTTTTTGCCATAGTCTTTGTTGCTATGTAATAGCTGTCCCTTGGATAATTTTCAAAGGCAAGCCCTATTTTCTCCTCACTATCACTGTAAGCTCTTGCCGTATCAAAAAACTTCATACCGCCTTCATAGGCTTTTCTCAGAATTTTTACTGCATCCTCCTTGTTTCTTCTCTGAATAGGCAGAGCACCAAAGGCATTCTGACAGACCTTTATACCCGTACTTCCCAGTGTTATTTTTTTCATATTCATTACCTCCGTTTATATTACTTCTTCTATACTTAATTCCCCTTATTATGCTGTATCCTGTAGCATACCATAAGCACAATTCTGAGAGGTACAAATCCCGACAAAATTGAAACCATTTTTTCGGAAAAGCTTGGTATAATAACCATCTTTTTAGCAAACATTCCCCTAAGAGCAATTCTGCTTGCCTCCATACTGTTAAGCGGCTTTACTGAAAATGAAACCCCTGCCCTGTCATTAAAGCCCGTATCAACGGGACCTGGGCAGAACACAGATATTCTCACCTTTGAACGTCTTACCCTTAATTCCTCGTTTATAGCCGTTGTCAGCTTGTATACATATGCCTTTGTAGCATAATATGTCGCCATAAGAGGTCCCGAGCCAAAGGTGGCAAGAGATGACACATTCAGTATATATCCCCTGTTTTTCTTTACAAAATCCCTTAAATACAATTTTGTTAATATATGGAGAGCACTTATATTAAGGTCGATCATATTTAACTCCTTATGAAGACTTGTATAATAAAATTCTCCCCACTCTCCGAAGCCTGCATTATTTATAAGTATGTCGACATTTCCTGTCATACCGTGAAGTTTATAGCAGTTTTTTCTTATACTCAGATCCATTGGTATTACTCTGACATCAGTATTAAGAGATTCAGCCAGTTCCTTAAGCTTGTCCCCATTCCTTGCCACAAGTATTAAATCATATCCCCTTTCAGCAAGAAGTATTGCCATATCTCTGCCCATACCTCCGCTAGCTCCTGTTATTAAAGCTGTTGCCATTAAAATACCCCCTTAATATAATCGATAAGTATATCCTTATTATTCTTCTGCGGTTCCCTCATTACATAGTCAAGAGCTTTATTTAAAGCCTCTCCCACAAGCTTTCCTCTTATACCTGTTTCAATTAAATCATTACCCGAAAGTTCAAGGTCTTTAAGAGAACAGCAGTCATTTTTGATCTCTTCAAGCATATTAAAGTACATTTCACTGTCACAGTTTTTCACCGCACACATAACTTCGATAACTCTTTTTATATTTTCTCCTGCAAGACTTACAAGCTTTCTCATTGAATATAAATCAGTAATTTCATAGTCTGTATATTTTGAGATAAGCGTAACCGCAGCCATGCTTTTATTGTCTGTTCTTAACCTTTTCATTATTTTTTTCACATTGCCCCATTCTATTCCATAAAATATATAGGCAAGTCTTACAACTATGTCACGGCTTAAGCTGTTTATTTTACCGTAATCAAACTTTTTATCAAGTATTTCAGGCAGAAAATGCTCCGTCATACCTGAATTTAAAAGTATATCAAGTCTTTCATTGTGGTCTGATAATATAAGCTTAAAAAATTCCTCTCTTATTCTTTCGATACTTATGTTTCTGATCAAATCGGCATTTTCCTTCAAAGCATTAAGGGTATTTTCCTCAATTGCAAAATCAAGCTGAGCAGAAAACCTCACTGCCCTCATCATTCTGAGAGCATCCTCTTGAAATCTCTTTGCAGGTTCGCCTACACCTCTTATGACATTTCTTTTAATATCATCAATACCGCCGAAAAGGTCAACATATCCCTTTACATCGTTATAGGCTATTGCATTTATGGTAAAGTCACGTCTTGACAGATCCCCCGACAGTCTGTCTGTAAATATGACCTCTTCTGGGTGCCTGTTGTCCTTGTATTCACCGTCAATTCTGTAGGTCGTTATCTCATATCCGATTTTGTCAATAATTACCGTAACAGTACCATGCTGTATGCCCGTATCCACAGTATGAGGAAATATTTCTTTTACCTCTTCAGGCAGGGCAGATGTAGTTATATCATAGTCATGGGGCTCCTTTCCCATAAGATGATCTCTTACACAGCCCCCTACTATATAACCTTCATATCCATTTTTATATAATTCATTTAAAATATATTTTACATTTTCCGGAAGCTTCATATCCAAACTCCTTTTTTATTATTGATTTAATATTAACATATTTAAGAAATAATATCAATCAACACTTGATAAATTCGCTGAAAATGCGTATAATTAAACTTATGAGGAGCAAATGTAAGCTTGCTTACAATTTGCGGCGAGTAAGTTTTCGAGCCTATTTGTAAAAGAAGATGTTCTTATCGTTGAGGCTTTTTTGTAGGGGCGATCATTGATCGCCCGCAATCAAGCAGCTGTTTTCACAATATATTTAAATATTTAAAATAAATTAGGAGGTGTTTATATGGCAAAAGTATTAGTTGTAGATGATGAAGCAAGTATTGTAAATATTATATCATATAATCTGAAAAAGGAAGGCTATGAGGTTATTACGGCAGAGGATGGAGAAGCAGGACTTGAACTTGCAATGAACGAAAATCCCGACCTTATACTCCTTGACATAATGATGCCTAAAATGGATGGTTATGAAGTATGCCGTAAAATAAGAGAAAAAAGCAATGTACCTATTATTATGCTTACTGCAAGAGCTGACGAAGTAGATAAGGTGATCGGTCTTGAAATGGGCGCCGATGACTATGTTACAAAACCTTTCGGCAACAGAGAGCTTATTGCAAGAGTAAAAGCACATTTAAGAAGAAGCACAGCAAAGGAGTCCCCGACTGAAAAGGGTAATGTTCAGACATTTGGAGATCTTACAATAGACTTTGACCGTTACGAGGTCACTAAAAGAGGCGAAGTTATTAACCTTACAATGAGAGAATTTGAACTTCTCACTTTCCTTGCAACACAGAAGAGCCAGATATTCAACAGAGAAACCCTTCTTGAAAAAGTCTGGGGGTATGAATATTTCGGCGATGTAAGAGCAGTAGACGTAACAATAAGACGTTTAAGAGAAAAAATTGAAGATGACCCGGGAAAGCCAAGATATGTAATAACAAAAAGAGGAATAGGCTACTATTTCAGTTCATAATAAATCAGCAGAGGACAAAATATGAAAAGTATTCGTTGGCGGCTTGTATTTATGTATCTGTCCCTTGTGTTTATAGTTATGATACTTACAGGTACATTTATTATAGTCAGCACAGAAAAAAGAGAACAAATGAAGGCCTCCGAGGAAATGCGTCAGTGTGCCGTATATGTTGAAGAACAGGTTATTGAGCAGTATGACAGCAGATATTTCCAGGACAGTCTTGTCAATCTTTCAATAGTAAGCTCAACTCTCAGAAATATGAGTGTTCAGATTCTGAATTCAGATGGTGAAACAATAGCAAGCTCAACTTCATCAGACGGTTCTGATTTTCAGCATTATACAAATTCTGCAATCATATCTGCCTTAAACGGAAGTGAAAGCTTTCTTGCCAACAGTAAAATTACAGATTCCATAGGTCAGGAAAAGACGGTTATGAGCTATTCTTACCCTTGCAAGGATGCAGAAAACAATGTAGAGTATATTGTATATGTGCAGATGGATTCGGAAGCTATTGAAGAAAGTATCACACAGACAGCAAGAACAATACTTGTAGCTGTAATTTTTGCCCTTATAATTACTGCAATACTTGGAATTCTTTTTGCAAATACAATTACAGCACCTATTGCAGTCCTTACAAAAAATGCAAACCTTATGGCAAAGGGACGACTTGACCAGAAGGTTACAGTAAGGAGCAATGACGAAATAGGACAGCTTACAAGAAGCTTCAATACAATGGCAAAAGAGCTTAAAAAGACGATTCAGGAAAGTGAAGAACAGAGAAACAAACTTGAGATCGTTCTTCACAATATGACAGACGGTATACTTGCCTTTGATGAGAACGGTCAGCTTATACATATAAACCGTTCCTCATACGATATGCTTGATATAGACGATGTCAAAATTTCTCTTCAGTGGCTCCTTGATATGCTCAAAATAGATATATCGGATATTAAACAGGGCTCAGTAAAAGAGCTTGTTGTAAATGGCAAGGACGATAAGTATATATCCGTTGCAATTATGCCCTACGCTTTAAAAAAGAAAAAGAGAAAGGAAAAGCCCGGAGGCATAATAGTTATTCTCCATGACATCACAAAATACAGACAGCTTGATAATATGCGTCAGGAATTTGTTGCAAATGTAAGCCATGAAATCGGTACTCCTCTTACAACAATAAAGGGTTATGCAGAGCTTCTCCTTGACGGTGCAATTGACGATAAGCCTGTTGCCATGGAATTTCTTAAGGAAATAAATGTAGCGGCAGACAGAATGAAGCTTTTAAGAGATGATCTTCTTGACCTTTCACGTTTTGACACAAAGGTAAACAAGCTCAATATGGAAGATGTTAATCTTGTATCCCTTGTTTCAGGCTGCTGCCGTCAGAATCTTATTGTTGCCGAAAACAAGGAACAGAATATTGTTTTTGATCCTCCTGACAAGCCTATGTTTATATATGCAGACCCGGGCAGAATAAATCAGGTGATCACAAATATAATGTCAAATGCCATGAAATACAGCGACAAGGGTGCAACAATAAATATAAGACTTAAGGAAACCGAAAAATACTACCACCTTGAAATAGAGGACAACGGTATCGGTATGCCTAAGGAAGCCCTTGACAGAATATTTGACAGATTTTACAGGGTCGATAAGGCACGAAGCAGAGCAATGGGCGGAAATGGTCTCGGACTTGCCATTGTCAAGGAAATTATGGATGCTCATAAGGGAAGCATAAAGGTTTACAGTACTCTCGGAAAGGGTACAACAATGATACTTATATTCCCTAAGAGCGAGCTTGCAGACTATATAGTTGAACAGTAAAGGGTGATAATATGCTTTTTAAAAACACTCCTAAAGAATATGACAGAGAAAATATGACACCTGCCCTCCACAAAAGCATATGCACAGGCGAAACCGTTGCAGGCTTTATCGATAACAGGACAGGCAAATTCAAGGATATAATGCTTATAAGAAATGAAAAGGATTTAAAAAGTTTTTTAAAGAATTATAATGTTGACAAGAGCAATTTAAAATCGGATTTCTGATTTTTTTGTAATAAAAGCTTGTACAATTTCTATAAAAAAATCAAAAAATCCTTTGACTTTTATTGTTAAATATGATATCCTTTATATACAGTCGGTAATAAAGTATTACTGACTGAAACAATTTATTTTTTTATTTTTAGGAGGAACTGTTAAATGATGCAAGGAACAGTTAAGTGGTTTAATGCTGAGAAAGGCTTCGGTTTTATTTCTGCTGAAGGCGGCAACGATGTATTCGTTCATTTCTCTGCAATTCAGTCTGATGGCTACAAGACATTAGAAGAAGGTCAGAAGGTTGAATTTGAGGTCGTTGACGGTGCTAAGGGACCTCAGGCCGCAAATGTAGTTCGTTTATAATCATTAAGTAAATATTTTAACTTTAACATAGATTTTTATATTTTTATAGATTTTTATATTGGTTTTTATTTTATTTTGGTTATAACAAAATTGAGGCTGTCTTTTGACAGCCCTTTTTTTATACAACAATTTTTAATTATTTAAGTCCATAAAGTCATATAGCAATATAAATCATCATATATTCACACAAGGAGATGATTTTATGGAAATCTATACAGTAAAGCAAGGTGACACCTTAACTTCCATAGCGGAACGCTTTGGCACAACTCCCGATGAAATTATAAAAACAAACTTAATAACAAATCCCGAAAACCTTGTCACAGGTCAGGACTTAATAATACTTACCCCCCAGATAACCCATACAGTAACAGAAGGAGATACACTTGCATCAATAGCAGAGGAATATAACACTTCTGTAAGTGCGATCCTCAGAAACAATCCTACGATAACATCAGCCAATCTCCCCTTAGGCACAAATTTAGCTATAACCTACAGAGGAGTTGATCCTGTAAGACCCATAATCCTTAATGGCTATACCTATCCTGAAATACCAAGAGAAAAATTACTAAGAATACTGCCATATCTTACATTTCTGACAATATTTACATACGGCTTTACAAATAACGGTGACTTAATAGCACCCGATGATGAGGAACTTATACAGCTTGCCCTTGATTTCGGTGTTGCACCTGTAATGCTCATTTCAACCCTTACAAGTGCAGGCACATTTTCAAACGAGCTTGCCCGTACGCTTCTGAACTCACCGGAGCTCCAGAGCCGTCTTATAAATAACATAATAAACACAATGGACGAGAAAGGCTATAAAGCCCTTGACATTGACTTTGAATATCTTCCCGTTGAAAACAGAGAAAGCTATATTAATTTTGTGGCTGCACTTACAGAAGCACTTAATGCAAAAGGCTATTACACCCTTGTTGCCCTTGCTCCCAAGACTTCATCAACACAGCCGGGACTTTTATACGAGTCCCATAACTACTTGGGGCTTGGCAGAGCGGCTAATTTTGCCCTCTTAATGACATATGAATGGGGATATACATATAACCGCGCAAGATAACAGCAATAAAAAGGGACTGATCTCTCAGTCCTTTAAATCCTCAGTTTCGGCATCTTATATTATTGCCTTATTCCTCTGTCCTCTTATTCAAACTTATTCATCCTGCTTATAATTCCTTCTTGCAAACTTTTCCCATGATTTAGAAAATTCGTGACCCATAAAAGCGTCTTTCAGTCCTGTTATCTGCTTTAGTCTAAGTACTTCATCTAATTCCATTCCAAGCTCTTTGCATATTCTTTCATCATCCCAACCGTATCGAGATAAATCTATAACTATTTCAGCCATTGGTCTTATCCCATGCGTGCCTCTCGCTCTGTTGTGTCTGATTGTGGATGATATTCTCTCGTCTTTCGGCTTGACAAGCAATGTTATCGGAAGATAATTATGTATCCTCTTCTTTATATCTTCATATTCCTTCCCGACACGATTACGATGAAAGCCGTCAACCACTTCATAATACACATTCTTCTGCTCTCCGGCAGCCTTCATGTCTGAGGTTACTATGGGCTGCGTATATCCGTCCTCCTCTATTGATGTATGCAAAAGTTTCATTTCGGGCGGGGCTACCTTATTCGGATTGTAGTCATTTGCATGAACTGTATCCGCCTTTACCCAAATTACGCAGTCCACTGGTTCTTTAGCAAACGGGCTTACTTCGTGCAATTCTGTCTTTATATTATTTAGTTCTCCTATTTTTTTATCTAAATCATCTATTTTGTTCAGTTCCTCAATCATCTGCTTTAATAATTCTTTTATATTACTCATTTACCCGCTCCCTTTCTTACAACTTCGACATTTTTTCTGCATGAGCTTTTAATTTCTTGTTATCCGTGTCCTTAGCAAATATTATATTTTTATATTTCTTTTTCAGTTCATAAAGCCTTTTAACATCAGACTTTGTTTCTCCGAAAGACAGCCTTGTCATCCAAAAATCATTTTTTTCAATAGCTCTTGCTATCCTTCGCCATGATGCACTCTTTTTAGATGATTCAAGTTTTTTGTCTGTTTCGTCAGGTATATCCTCTATCTCTAAATTTTCATTTTCTTTATACCAGGATAAAAATTTTTTAATTTTAAAATAGTAATGATCTCTGACTTCAGGAGCATAAAGCCCTAAGCTTTCCAGTAAAAACACAGCATACTGCTCCCATGTCATACCCTCAGGCTTTTCCGATTTAATATTGCCTAACAAAGAGGTTCGACAATATATATTTCCAAAATTAACCCCCTCCACTCGGTTTAATACCTTTTCCCAGGTTTCCGGCTCTAAAGCTTTGAACTGATCCAGGCCTTTTCTTTGATCATCACCGTATGGCTGGCACAATCTTTGTTCATGGATTGATACACCATTTTTATACATTAGTTCATAAATATAATTGAATTTTAAATCTAAATTGGCAACAGCAGTCCAGTCATCCTCTGTTGTCCAGTCATACAGAGGAAAGAAATTCCAACAATTTAAAACTTCCGATTTACAATGGACTCTTGTAGTCCAAGACCAATCTTTATATTTTTCTTTTACCTGGCTTATAATGGTTCTGAATCTGTTTAATGATTCATTGCTTCGTATTCCAATTCCTGCAGCGGTTTTCCCGCCGTGTTTTTCGTTAAAATACTTTGCAAACCACAATATAAATTCTTCAAATTCCATTCCCTTAAAGAACCACGTCCATTCTTTTGGATAGTCCTTCTCCGTACATAATATAATGTCTTTTCTCAATGTAGGATATTCTCTGACCCATATGTCTTTTTTATTACAGTCCCAGCATATCCATTTAGGCTGCAATGCAGATACTGCGTTTCTTAAAGACAACGGCATGGCCACCCAATACCATTCATCCAATACGTCCTTAACTGTGTCTATTAATTCATTAATATGTTCTATAGTTGCCTTGTACTGAGCTTCTAAGTCAATATAAAGCACTGAGATTTTCTTTTTCCTTTTTCGTGCCTCACCTGCCACTAATTGCAGCATTATAGAACTATCCTTTCCACCTGATACAGAAATGTAATAATTATCAAATTCATCAAATATTAAATTGATGCGGTTGATAGCTGCATCATAAACACTAATATCCGTATATATTTTGGGCATCATCTCACCTCATTTAATCTAACTCTGTTAAACCATCTTTTGCATATATCATATGGTTTAATACATCAACTATATTCTTGTCCGCAATTTCAGATTTAATTGAGTCCAATATTCTTTCTTTCTTATTCAAACTGTAAATTATTCTTTCATCCAAAGTTCCCTCTGCACAAATATCTATAATCTCTACATCTTCCGTCTGACCTAGTCTATGAACTCTGTCTTCACTTTGTAGCCTTGTCCCTAGGTCCCAACCATTTGAAAGATAGATGATTTTATGACAAAACTGCAGATTTAGCGAATAGCTTGCACAAGCTCTGTTCGCCACCAAATATTTTTTATCTTTAGCAAATTTTTTTAAATTTTCTGTTCTCTGTTTATTTGTCATTGTTCCGTCAAACCTTACAGCATCATTCCCTAAAATATTGCAAACTTGAGAAACTTCAGATTCGTACTGGCAGAATATAATAGTCTTTTCTGAAGTTAGAATTGACAGTAGCGCATTAATTCTTGGGTTATCCCTGGGATTATCAAATAGCTCTTCGCTTTCAAAGTGCAGTTTGTTTTTGCTGAATATTAACCTTTTTCCTGACAAAACAGCTTGCAGCCCTGAAAATAATCTGTATATAGTCTCAGACCTGAATTCATTAATATTAAGCATTAATATTTCCGCATCTTGTGCATATTCTTCGGTTTGTTTTTTCGTTAAATCAAAATACTCTATATAGTATTTTTTATTTGGTAACGCTATACATTCTGACTTTGATACCTGGTATGTATATGGTGCCATTTTTTCAGACAAATAATCTGTGTTCAACGATTTTCTAAATCTTCCATAATCGTCTAATTCAACATGATTCGCAGCGAAGGAGTAATAACTCCTATATCCCAGTATTCGCCAATCCAACATATAAAACTGCGAAAACAAATCTGTTTCATTTCGTGAGATAGGAGTCCCGTTCAATATAAGCTTGTATCTGCATTTTTCAGCGAGCCTTAATATGTTTTTTGTTCTTAAAGCATTAAAATTCTTTATTAGCAGACTTTCATCAACTATTAAAAAGCATTCTTTTTCATTGACCAATTTTAGCAAAAAAGAATTTGCCCTTATACTGCTGCTCAAAGTTTCAATCCCGCAGATTATAAATATCCTCTGCAACTCTAAAGGGGCTTGTTTTTTGATTTCCTGTTTAATATTATTTTTTGCTGAGCACGGACACAGCCATATTACATTATTTATTTTTCCTTTTTCATATCTCAGCCTGACAAGTTCCAGGGCAGTTATAGTCTTGCCTGTGCCCTGTTCCATAAACAGAGCCCCTACTTTCAATTTTTTTAATTTTTCAACTGCTGCTTTTTGGTGTGGCAGCAGTTCATTATTAAGCTTCATCATCATCCACCAAATCTTCAATTATGCCATTTTTTAAAAGCATACTTTTTAATTTCTCGTCAGAATCGTCAAGTCTTTTTTCTTTATGTTTCGCCGCATTGACTGTAGGTATACTTTCCATTTTCCCCTTAGCTATGTCAATTTCATCTTTAGCAGCTTTTGAAAATTCAAATTGATATATTTGTGCAAAATCTAATACTTCGTTGAAAAATTCCGGAGATACTAAAATTGCACCGCTTCGATACTTTGCGCCAGGTAATTTTTTAGCAGCCCTATACAACTTATCATTATTCCTCTCCCAACGTATAGCCAGTTTTTCTTCTTGCGGATTCCATTTTATCCACCTAATATTTTCTTCTTTGTAAACACCTTCTAGCGCTTTATTTCTTCCTTCTTCGGTAGCAAATTCAACACAAAATCCCGCATTTAAAAGTTCATTCCCTAGTTCAGCTTCCCTGTCTATAGCCGATCCGGTGAATTCATTGATGTCGTGATACCATACTGTGCCATTCCATCTATATCTTAACTTTTTCACTATACTTATGAAGTCAGAATTTTTTACATATCTTACTTCAATGGTATTATCGTTGACTAAAATTATTGCAATTCCCGGATATTGCACATTTTCTGGCTTTGCAAGAATTTCTGTCTTATTTTCGGCTGTTATTTTTAGTCCCATTTTTATCACTTCCTATATTTTTTAAGAAATCTCCAAATATTCTTTCTTCTTCCTCTTTTCTTTTTTTAATAGCTTCCTCTTTGTTCTCAAATCTGCCAAGATAATATTTTTTACCCTTAAACATAATCTCAGCCACCCACTTATTTCTTGTTTTATCGTACCACACACCTGTAGTGCCTGATGTGTTAGTACTTCTGATTTTTGAGCCATCCAATTTGCAGGGAGCAGTTCCGTCTACAAACAACTGTTTAATTTTTTCCGACTTTAAGCAGCCACAAGATTGTACATTTCCCCTCATAAGGTCATTATATAATACATCACATTCTTTACCGCATAACAGACATTTGCAATGCCAAACTTTACACCGTCTTTTAGCACTGATCTTTTTGTCAGTAACATAAAGTGCTTGCAAATTTCCAAAAATCTGTCCTGTGATATCGTTGTATTGGTGATGGTTACCACAGTCCTTGATCTCGCCTCTTTGCAAATTTTGTTTTGTAGCTTTCCTTGTCTTACCACAAAGTAAGCAGGTACAAGAGTAAAGACGCTGTCCATAAGAATTCCTTTCATCTGTCAAGTTGTCTACTCTTAAATTGTTAAATACTTTTCCTATTATGCTTAAATCTGGTTTTCTAGGCATATTTTCACCTTCGGTTTAAATTAATATTTCAAATTTTTTATAGACAACCTCTCCGACAATCACTACATCCTCTGTTTTACCAAAACTATTCAGAACCAATTTGTTAAAATTATCCAAATAGCAATATTTGCATAAACCATTGCCAAATTCCTGTATTACCGTCTTTGATATTATCTTTGCAAATTTCGGTTTTAGCAATATTTGCATTCCATTACCGGCTACGGCATAAGCCGCTGAATCTGCACACTCACTATATTCTTTAATTTGCAAGGCATCGCTTTCTATTTCATCTTTAATTAATTTCGTGATATAAGAAGAGAAAGTCAATCCTTTGCTTTCCGCAAGTGTCTGAAATTTCTCCTTTAATTCGCTATCAATCCTGATCTGTAATGTTGTTGTTTTCATTTGTTCTCCTTAATTAAATTTAACATAATCTGGTTGTAATTCCGTAAATATTCCATTTTCATCTTCTACTAAAGTCGGTATTTCTATTTGTCTTTTTTGCCATCTCCCTAATTCTTCGTCGATTTTGTTCTTAATTTCTTCGTCAGTCATACCCAGTGCATTAAAACTGAAAATATGCTTATATGCGTATTTCTCAGAGTCATATTTAACATAGCAGTTGGTACCATATTCAACAGAGATTTCTCTGTACGGCATAAAATCTTTACCGTCCCACTTTAAAAATTCTTCGCTTAAAGTTGCTTTTAAATTTTCGCAGTTAATTCCTAATGCTGTTAAGTCTATTCTTTCAGTTCCTAACAGATCTTTATCCTTTATTATTTTCATTGTAATTACCTCCATTATTTTTTAATTAAGTCTCTGTAAGCATAATTAGCACTATATTTGTCCAATTTTGCTATGTCTGATACTCTACTCTCTACTTCAAGCAAATCCTTAAGCATTGCTTCCTTGTCAGTGAACTTTAAGGATATATGCCATTTCTTTAACTCGGGATGCCATCTAAAACCCGCTTTTTTAAGCTCTTCCCTGAGATAATAACACTTACTTTCTGCTGTATCCTCAGCAGTTATCCAGTACCTGTTATCTCCTTCCCAACTTTCTTCGCTCACATATAATCTCAACATAATCGTTACCTCCTAAAGTTTATTATTGTTTTTGTTTTTTGTAATTTTATTATAGCATATGTCAATACATTTGTCAATACATTTGTCATTACATTTTTATATTTTTACAAAAAAAGAGGTGCAGCTCAGGCCGCACCTCCCAAAACAAAAACAATAAACATTACCATAAAGGTAACAATATTATTATAACATATTTAATTTTGTTTTTCAATAAAAAAACAGGGTGCGTTTCCGCACCCCTTAAACCTTAATTATACACTCCTGCCCTGTCATTAATAACAAGCAATCTCAGCAATGTATAGCTCAGATCAAGTCCCTTTTCATTACCTTTCAAAATTCCTTTGTTGATAAGCTTATTTACTGTCGCCTTTCCCCAGTCGGGTACTTCATCAACAGTGTTATAAACCTCATCAGCATACTTATACACCATATCATTTGCGATCTGTGTAGCAATCTTTCTTACTTCCGCTTCTGTCATATCATCAGCCACCCTTTCTTTAAAATTCTGCCACTTCTTAATATCCCTTACAAAAGGTTCAGGACATACCTTCCCCGTAACATCATAATGCCTTATAACATTTTCAACAGGTATAGTGTACTTTGCCATAAGCATTTTTACAAGCTCAACAGCATTATCAACAGTCTTATCCATAAAATAGTAATTACCGTTTTTCCTGCTGCACAATTCCACACCTATACTGTTGTTGTTTCTGCAGTAAGGATGCTTGTAACTGCTTGCACCGCAGTGCCATGCCACATCGCCGTCATTTACACACTG